>NZ_PJJT01000080.1:0-114489 GCF_002929615.1 Cryobacterium sp. M91
CCGCGCCGACGGGGAGACCATCTCGCGCAAGACCGTCGCTAAGGCCATGCAACGACTCGGATTGGTGGGCATCTGCCCGAAGAAGTGGAGGACCACCACGATCATTGACCACGCCGACGCGTACCCGATCGACGCGGTCAAGCGGGAATGGGATACCGGGGCCCTGAACCAGGTCTGGGTCGGTGACATCACTTATCTGAGGACTTGGGAGGGGTGGGTCTACTTGGCGACGGTGATCGACGCACACAGCCGCCGGGTCATCGGCTGGGCCATCGCCGCCCACATGCGGACCGATCTGATCGAGAATGCCCTCGTGATGGCCATGACGCTGCGCGGAGACAGGCCGGCGCAGGTCATCTTTCACAGCGACCGTGGCACCCAATATGCCTCGGCCCAGATCACCGCATTCGCGATCAAGAATGGCATCATACGCTCGATGGAATTGACCGGTATTTGCTGGGACAACGCGATGGCCGAGAGCTTCTTCGCGACGCTGAAAACCGAGTTCTACTACCGCCGAGTGTGGCCCACCCGCGACCGCGCTACTCGGGAAGTCGGAGCCTGGATCGAGGACCGATACAACCGTCGGCGCCGGCACTCCTCAATCGGAGATGTCAGTCCCGTCGACTTCGAACTGCAATACTCGTCACAGACCGCGGAAGTTCAACTCGCCGCTTAACCCGTGTCCACTAACCGGGGGCAAGGCCAGACCAACGCACCGCCGCGGATGGCGCGCCGCGTGGCGCCGGGAATCGGCAGGGCACCTACACGATGTCGTTGCGGATAGAGGGCTTAGCAGCCTGGTCCCGGCTTGGAAGCGTAGCTGCTCAAGTCTCGCGTCGAAGGGCAATGATTCCCACATAGGCGAGCAGTGCCGTCCTGAACGTTCCGAGAAGACCAGCGAGGAATGCCGCATCAACGCTGAACCCTCCGCTGAAGCTGATAACGACGTACCCGACAACCGCGAGCAGCACGAGGGCGACATAGGACAGTCGGACGAGCCAACCCACCGGTGAGCGAACGACGGACATGAGAATCACTGCCGCCAACGGTGCAAGCATCATCCCGCCGAAAAGCAGAGCGGGCGCCACCCGCACAGCGCGGCCAGAGCAGGGACCCATGAGGTTACACGCCGTGGGGAATCCTTGCGCCATCCAGAATACAAGCCAAGTAACGACCACAATGGCCACCGCGGGAAGCACTAATCCGAGGCGACTTTTCAACCGAATATGGGAAGTCATGAAACGAGTGTGGCATTACGGCGCGCAGAATGGAGCACTACAGAGTCGTAGGATGACAACTCGTTATCGCTCAGGCCGGGTGGCCAACTCCAAGGGTCCAAAGGCGCTTTTAATCAAGGCGAACGAGCGCCAAGCTCCGGGACCTCCAGCGCGAGCGTAGCGGTCGTGGCGCGGCGGCTCAACATCACTAGAAAACTCGGCGTCCCGCAGGGGGTTCCCTTTGCGCGCAACTCGCTCAGCGAATCGACTTGAGGAATCACCCTTCCACGCGATCGGTGCGCGTTCGGCTTATAGGACGATGCGGTGACAGGGTCAGTTCGTGCAGCCATCTGGGCCTAGCTGAAAGTGAGCACCGGCAGGGATCACGACGCCCGCGACTGAATGACTAGACCTTGAGATCGGTGCTTGGTCAGTTGAGCTGGCGCGTCAGTACCCGTGCCTGCCATGGAGAGAGAATCAGATTGTCTACGCCTTCCTTCGCCGGGTAGTTGTCGATTACTGTCAGCGCCGTTCGCCACACGTCTGCGTTCGGCAATATGGGACCCGGTAACTTACCAACCTCTAGGGATGCGTCGCCAAAGTTGGCCAACACGAGCAACTCCCGATCATCCAGGGTACGAGTAAAAGCTACGAGCACCGGATGCTCCGGACACAGCATTTCGAATGCACCACGTGCAATGACCGGTTCGGTATGGCGTAGCGCTATGAGGGCACGGTAGTACTCAAAGATCGATCCTGCCCGACCATGCTGCGACCGGGCATTGATGGTCGGATAATTTGGATTCACCCCGATCCAGGGCGAGCCAGCCGTAAAGCCGGCCTGCGGTTCGTCGCTCCACTGGACTGGAGTTCTCGCATTGTCACGACTGATGTGCCGGATGCCGCGGAGCACCTTCTCCGGTTCCTCGCCCAACTGGTCGACCGCCTCTGCGAAGTAGTTCAGCGACTCGATGTCACGAAAGTCCGATATTCCCCTGAACGGAACGTTGGTCATCCCGAGCTCTTCGCCTTGGTAGACATACGGTGTTCCTCGTTGCAGGTGCAACACCGTCGCAAGCATGGTTGCCGACTCGGCCCAGTAAGGACCATCATCGCCAAACCTGCTCACCGCCCGAGGCTGATCGTGGTTGTTCCAGTACAGGCTGTTCCAACCGACCTCGGCCAGGCCATCCTGCCATCTGGCAAAAGATGCTTTGAGTTCACGCACGTCCAGGGGGCGCGGATCCCACTTCCCGGAAGGGCCATGATCGAGGCCGACATGCTCGAACTGGAAGACCATGTCAAGTTCACGCCGAGCCGGGTCGGTGAATAGCCGCGCCTGGCCAACGGTCACTCCCGGCATCTCCCCAACAGCGAGAAACTGACCGACACGGCCGGCGAAGACACACTCGTGCATCTCGTGGAGGAATTCGTGGATCCTCGGGCCGTAACCATAATGCGGGAATCCGTCGGCGTAACGCTGCCCAGGTGCACAGACTCCGTCGGGAAGCGTCGAATCCTTCGAGATGAGATTAATGACATCCATGCGGAAACCGTCGACCCCGCGGTCGAGCCACCACCGCATCATCTCGTACACGGCTTCTCGCACCTCGGGATTCTCCCAGTTGAGGTCCGGCTGTTTGCGGGAGAACAGGTGCAGGTAGTACTCGCCGGAATCCTTGTCGAATTCCCAGGCCGAACCCGAAAAGAAAGACCCCCAATTAGTCGGTTCCGCACCGGGTTCTCCCGCGGTAGCCCCGTGGCGCGTCGGCCGCCACCAGTACCAGTCGCGCTTGGGGTTGTCGCGGCTCGAGGCGGATTCAACGAACCACGGATGTTCGTCCGAGGTGTGATTGACGACCAGATCCATGAGCAGCGTCATGCCGCGGCGATGAATTTCTGCCACGAGCACGTCGAAATCCGCCAGCGTACCGAAGACCGGGTCGATGGCCCGATAATCGCTGATGTCGTAGCCGTTGTCGTCGTGTGGCGATGCGTAAATCGGGGAGAGCCAGATGATATCGACACCGAGCCGCTCCAGGTGATCGAGATGCGCGATGATGCCGCGCAGGTCGCCGATTCCGTCTCCGTTCGAATCGGCGAAGCTGCGGGGGTAGATCTGGTACACGACCGACGATTGCCACCACGGCATGTCGTCAGTGCTGTCGTCGGAATCGCTACCGGTGCCTAACTGGCCTGGCTTACTGTTGTTCATGGGGCTCCGATTGGGGAACGAGAGAAGCCGCCACCCGGTTGGGCAGCGGCCTCGCTGACGTGGGCAGGAGCTACTTCTGAACCAGCGTCACCAGTGTGAACCCGCCGGCGCCAACGGATACCCGGCCCGAGCGGTCCGCCCCGTTACTGTTGTGACCCGCGGCCAGGAGCTTACCGGTAGCGTCGAACGCCTGCTGTTCCAGCAGGTAGCCCCGCGGCACTTCGCTCTTCCAGACGATGATGTCGTTGGCCGCGCTCACGTACAGGGTGGAGTCCCCACCGGATCCGGTGACGGCGACGGAAGAGATCAGCGGCTGGATGAGGAGTGCGTCCACGGAGGCCGTCCCATCGCTATGGCCGACGATCGAGGTGGCACCGGCGGCGAGGGTGCGTTCCAGCGAGAACGGGAAGATCCTTCCCGGTGCGTCCGTGATGCCTTGGGCGCCGGCACCGCCGTTGGGCGTGCTGCCCAGATCGATGCTCTTCCCGGCAGTCCAGGCCGTGCTCCCGGCCAGTTCAACCGTCTGGTTCACGATCGGGTAGATGTTCCGGGCCTGGTCGGCGGCCGGCACCGGAATCGACAGCGTGTCCCCGGCATCCAGCCCCACGTAGGCACCGCCTGACCAGTTGGACTCCCCGGTCCATGCCGAAGCGGGCGTCACGACGGATCCGCTGCCGGTGATGGTGCCGGATTCAGCCTCCATGACGCTCAGGCCGTTGGTGGAGACGGTCTCATTGATCCCCAGCGCCTTGGCCTTGAGAGCCGGATTCGCGTCGAGGATCAGCATGGAGAGCAGCGCATGGATTGTGGATTCAGCGCCGGAATTCGGGTTGACCCGTCCGTCCCGTTCGATTCCGTCGACGGCCGTTCCAGTGGCGGGGTTGTAGGCCGGGGCGCCGCTGCGGTTGGCTCCGAAGTACCAGCTTGCCGTGATGGCGGCGATGTCCAGCAGTCCAGGAGCGTCGGTGGCCTGTGCGGTGGCGACCAAGCTTTGCACTCGTGAGTCAATCCCGTAGGCAATCTGCGATTCACCGGGCGTCGGCGTCCATGCGTTGTCCGCTCCACCGGCTGCCAGGAGCTGTGGGGTGAACTGCGCGGCATCCTTGATAGCCGCCGTCAGCAGGTCAGGCCGGTCCAGCACGTCGGCGGCCGTGGCGACGGCGGCCGGAGCCATTCCGCCCCAGGCGTGCCAAAGCGTCTGTGACTTGTTCCACGGAAGGATGGCACCGAACGGCCACTGGTTGACCGATCCGGACGACATCGCGGCGATGCCCTCGGTCAGCTGAGTCAGTGCCGTGGTGGCGATGGCGTCGGTCGGTTCTGCGCTGGCATATGCGACAAGTCCGAGCACGGCCTCGGCCGAGGCATCCGCCCCACCCGCGATCAACCAGGCCGGGACCTTCACGCCGTCGGCCACGTCATAGTTGCCATATTCGGCCAGCGATTGCTCGTTCAGGGAGGCGAGCGCTAGGTGCAGGCGGTCTTGCAGGAAGGCGGCGAACTCCGGGTCGGCCGACTTGAACGCGGCGTATCCCTCTCCCAGTGCCCACACCGTGCGCGCCAACCAATAGGATTCGGCCGAGTCGCTCGGGTCTGGCAGTTCGACGGGTGTCGCACTGGGCGCCAGGCTGCCATCCGTCTGCTGCCAGAGCACTACGTTGCCGACGTTGGGGCCGGTCGTGGTCTGCAGGTAGGTGAGCGAGCGAAGAGTCTGGAATGCGTACTCCCGGCTGGTCTCATCGCCGGTCTGTTGCCAGTGCCGCAGGTAGACGACGGCGGTGCGGGAGATATCGTCCGCGTTGTAGGCGCCCTGGCTCCAGTGGCCGGTCACCGGGTCCAGCGAACCGCCGCCGACGCGCGTGTACCTGCCTTTGCTGTTGTCCGCATAGGTCCATGGAGCCAGGACCTTAGGATTCTCGTCAAGCCGGTAGGTGGTGTGTCCCTCGACCGCCGTGAGCTGCACGGTGTCGAGCAGAAAGTTCAGATGCGCCAGATTGGTCAGGGGCGCCGTCGACGTTGGCGAGCCGTGGGCGAGCGCTGACGCGGGTACCGCGGCCGCGGCGCTCGCACCCGCCAGGAGCATCGATAGCGCGGCAGCGAGGGCCACCGGCATGGATATCAGTCTTCGACGAACATGGTCGTGCGTCATGTGCCTCTCCTTGTTAGGGTCATGGGTGGGATCAGATCAATGAGACCTAAACGCGGTCGAGTTTGGCGATACCGATCTTGGAATCGGCCATTCCGTAGAACACGAATAGCTGGCCGGCGATCTTTTCGATCGCTGTTGGAAATACCACGTTTGGCACGATGCCAGAAATTTCGTCCTCGGTTTCGGGTGCCAGCAGTGGCTTGTCAGTGCGGGCGATCACGATGGACGGGTCATCGGCGTCGAGAATCATGGCGCCCGCGGCGTAGTTGACCTTCTGCTGATGGTCGAACGCCGATTTCTCCAGCGCCCCAGCGACACCGTGGTGGATTAGCAGCCAGCCCTCGTCGACCCGGATTGGCGCCGGCCCACCGCCGATCTTGAGCGCCTCGAACGGATACTCGCTCAGGGCGACGAGCTTGTGCTTGCCCATGTGCACCAGGTTGCGGATATCCGCCTGCACGTCGGCCACGGCGACGTAGGAGATCCAGATGCCGGGGCGGTTGTCGGTGAGGCCGGCGGGCAGGTGCTCACCCTCGCCTTCGCGGATCCAGCCCAGGTCCCACATGGGCCGGTGCAGCATCGCGTAGGACAGGAAGCCATCTGGGTCGTTCACCGGCTCGGGGAAGAACACCGCGTCCTTGTTCGGAAACAGGTTTAGGTCTAGGGACAGCTCGGCCTTGTACTCGAACAGGCACGGGCCGAGGCGTTCCCAGGTGCGCAGATCCTCGGAGTAGGCGAAGGCCAGGCGCGGCCCCATCGGTCCGTACGCCACGTACGTCATCAGGTGTCTGCCAAGGGACGGCACCCAGGTGACGCGCGGGTCTTCGGTGCCGGCGTTATTCCGGCCGCGTTCCCAGCCCTCGTCGGGGGCGAGCACGATGCCTTCGCGCTCGACGCCGGAGGGTACGCCGTCGTCACTGATGATGATCCTGGCGATCCCTACCCGGGAGACGTTTCCCTTGGCCACTAGCCGCGGCAGGAGGTAGAGCACGCCGTCGGGGCCACGGCCGCTGGCAGGGTTCAGCACACCTTCGGCTTCGAGGTCGTTGCCCTCTTCCGGCGTCATGATGACGCCGGCGCGGGTGAGCGTAAACGGAACGGTTGGCAATGCAGATGTTGGTGCGGAGTTCATGAGTCAGTTAGCCCTTTACGCTGGATCCGAGATTGGTGGAAATGAATTGACGCTGAAAGAAAATGAACAACGCGATGGCGGGTGCTGCGAGCACACAGGCGCCGGCCAGAATTGCCCCGAACGGATTGGAGGCTGTCGCCGCGATGTTGGAGATGTAGTTGGCTAGTGACACGGCCAGCGGCTGAAGGGCCGCATCTTTCGTGATAAGGAATGGCCAGAGAAACTCGTTCCAGGGGCCGATGAAGGTCAACAGGATGGCCGTGACGATGGCCGGGCGCACCAGCGGGATGGCGATCTGCCACAGAATCCGAAGCTCGCTGGCGCCATCGATCCGGGCCGCCTCGAATAGGCTCGCGGGCAGCTGTAGGAAATATTGCCGGAATACGAATACCGCGGTGGAGTTGATGGCGAACGGCAGGATCATGCCGAGGTAGCTGTCGGCGAGGCCGTAGTCGCGCGCAATCATCACGTACAGTGGGATGAGCAGCAGTTGGAACGGGATCATCTGTACCAGCAGCATCATGCCGAATACCACGCCCCGGCCCCGGAACTGCATCTGCGCCAGGGCGTAGCCCACCAGGAGGCCGAACACTACGGTGCACAGGATGACGCCGCCGGTGAAAATGCCCGAGTTCATCAGACCGGTCAGCAGACTGATCCGGTCGTTGATCTCGGTGTAGTTTTCCAAACTGAGATTGGCTGGATTGGGAAAGGCACCGGCTACCGACGTGTCTGGTGAGGCCTGCAGTGAACCGATGAGCATGTAGTAGAACGGGAAGAGGAATACGAAGGCGCCGACGGCGAGCAGCAGAAAGCTGCCAACTGTCAGGTTCCGGCGTTTCTCAGTTTTTTCCTGGTGAGACTTGATCCGAGCCATTTCAGTCCTCCTTTCCGCCGACGAGGCGTTTCTGAATCAGGGCGACCAGCAGGACGCCGAGCACCAGCACGACGCCCAGTGCGGCCGCAATATCCGGGTTTCCCTGAAGGATCCCCTTTTGGTACATCAGGAATACCGGAGAGCTGGATGCGCCGTCCGGCCCGCCGCCTCCGGTGAGCAGGTAGGGCTCCGTGAACAGATTGGCACCGGTAATAGTGGCGAGGAGGGTGACCAGTACGCTGGCCGAGCGCACGCCGGGGACGGTGATGTTCCAGAATTGTGCCCACTTGTTTGCGCCGTCCACGGAGGCGGATTCGTAGTGTTCTTCTGGGATGTTCTGCAGCGCGGCCAGATATAGCAGGATGAAGAATCCCAGCTGTTTCCAGGTCACATACAGCGCGACGGTGGGCATCGCCAGCCAGGAGCTGACCAGCCAGGATGGGTCGGGGGCCAACGGACCGAGCAGGGCGTTGACCAGACCGTTCTCCTGGAACAGGAACAGCCACACGCCGACGACGGCGACACTGGCCGTGACGTAGGGCACGAAGTAGCTCACACGAAAGAACGTCCGCAACTTCGTCACCCGGTTGAGGGCGTTGGCCAGGATCAGCGACAAGCCGACCGTGAGCGGAACGTTGATGACCAGAAAAATCAGGATGTTGAGGAAAGAGCGTTGCACGGCCGGGTCGGACAGGATCGTGACGTAGTTGTCCAAGCCGACGAACGGCCGGTCCACCTGCACCCCGGGGGCGGTGAAGAAGTAATCGTGGAATGAGATGTAAACGGCATAGCCGAGGGGGAACGCCAGGACCCCGAGGATGTACACCACATACGGTGCGCTGAACAGCAGGCCCAGCGGCTGACGGCCCAGGAGAGATGTTCTCTTCCTGAGGCGCGTCAGCTTCCGGTTTGCCGTCACCCCGACCGGGTTGTCTTGGACGGTGCGGAGTGACATGGGAATCGCCGTTAGTTCTGCGCTACGAGTTGGTCAATTTTTTCGGCTGCATCTTGAAAGGCCTCGTCAATGCTTTCGTTTTCGAAGACCACGGATGCTGCGTAGGCCGTGCGAAAAGTCTGCCAGACCTCGACCGAGTTGGAAACGTTGGGCACCTCAACGGTGCGCGCAGCCTGGTCGGCGAACTGCCCATACGCCGGGTTCGCGGCGAAGTAGTCAGCGTAGGTGCTGGTCAGGTCTTCACGCATCGGCATCTGTCCAGTGAGCGCCAGAAGACTTCCGTCCTGCTCCTCACTTGTGGCGAACTTCAGCACCTCCCAAGCCGTCCCCTGGTTCTCGCAGGCGGAATACAGACCGATGTTCTTGGCGTCTGAGAAGGTATAGCCGTCATCCTGCGCCTCGGCACCGGGGATCGCGACGGCGCCCCAGTTGACCGCGTCCTTGTAAGCATTGATGGCCCACGGACCGGCCAACGACATGGCCGACTTGCCCTCGGCGAAGGAGTCGCCCTGGTACACCTCTTTGGAAGCCAGGTTCTCCTGGTAAAGGGTCTCGAACATTGTGGCCACCTGCTTGCCCGCTTCGCTGTCGAAAGTAGCCTTGCCGTCCTCAACCAGTGAGGCACCATTAGAGTTGGCCGCATAGAACGGGTAGAAGTCGAACCACGACTGGAAGAAGTCACTGGCCGGGGAAGGCCAGATGGCGTTCTGTACGGCGCCGGATTCCACCAGTGCCCGTGCGGTGTCGAGGAATTCAGCCTGAGTGGCCAGCTGCGGGTTCTCAGCGTCCAGACCTGCCGCGGTGAAGATGTCCTTGTTGTAGAACAGCACCACCGGGTTCGATTTCCACGGCATCTGGTACGTCTTGCCGTCGCTCGACTGGTACTGGCCGGCTAGGTCCCCAGTGCGCTCCGCGAGGTAGTCGGCACCATCCGGGAAGGAATCCAATGCCACCAGGCCGCCCTGTTTCTGGAACTGAGGCACGGCCACCGGGGCGGTGTTGAAGACCAGGCAGGGGGCGTTGCCAGCGGTGATGGCGGCGCCGATGACTTCCTCACTGCTCTTGCCGGCCGGGATTTGCTGGCCGGTGACCTGCTCATCCGGGTTGGCGGCGTTCCAGTCGGCCACCATTTTCTCGGCCCACTGGACTTCAAATTCGTTGTTGGAGTACCAGACCTTGATCGGACCGGTCGCGGTGAGTGCTCCGCTCGCGTCCTTGCTGTCGCTCCCCCCGCTACTGCAGGCTGCCAGGACGATGGTGCCCGCCACGGCGACGGCCGTCATGGTAAGTCGGCGGGCAGTGATTTTTGAACGCTTCATTGCATCTCCTCGGAAGGTAACTGTGTTGGTGCAGGGTGTTAGGTCGAAACGAATCTGACCGGTCCGGTAGAGCTTCGGACCAGAAGCTTGGGTGGGGGAAGAACGATGTCCTGCCCGTCGTGGGTGCCGGCGATCTGGTCCAGCAGCACCGTGGCGGCCAACCGACCCCACCTAAGCGGGTCAGACGAGATCGTGGTCAGCGGTGGATTGAGATACTGGGCAAATTCGGCATTGTCGAAGCCGGTAATAGATAGGTCATCGGGCACGGTAAACCCGTGGGTCTGGGCGAACGACTGCCCAGCGGTGGCCATCAGGTCGTTGGCGTACACGATAGCGGTGGGTCGATCCGGCCGGCGCAGCAGGGTTTCGGTGGCGGCGATCCCCCCGGGCGCGGTGAAATCGGCGTCGACGAAGAGGTCAGCTGGTAACCCGGCCGCGGAAAGTGCCCTTTCCCACGCAAGACGTCGGCTGCGGCCGTGAACGTAGGCCTGCGCTCCGCCGACATGGGCGATGCGGGTGTGCCCCAATCTGATGAGATGGTCGACAGCGTCCGTGATTGCGTCCGTGTCATCCGTGCGCAGGGCAGGAAACGGGGAGGGTGTATCCGAACGCTCCAGCGTGACTGCGGGAAGCTTGAGTTCCTGGAGGAGGGCAATCCTGGAATCGTCGTTTCGCATGTCGGTGAGGATCACACCATCCACTCGTCCACCTTCGACGAGCTTGCGGTAGCTGCGCTCCTCCGCGTCGGAATCGGTGGCTATGGTGAGGACCAGAGTGTATTCATGCTCGACCAGGGTGGATTCGATGCCGGCGATAAAGGCGGGAAAGAACGGGTCTGTGCCCAACAGCTTCAGATCACGAGCGACGACGAGCCCTAACGCAAAGGCCTTCGATGAGGAGAACCCCTTGGCGCGCAGGCTCGGCTTCCACCCGAGCTGTCTAGCTGCCTCCATGATGCGCTGGCGGGTCACGTCGCTGACGCCCGGCCGTCCGTTGAGCGCATAAGAGACGGCCCCCTTGCTCACGCCGGCCGCACGAGCAACGTCGCTGATCGTGACCGCCATACGTCTGCCTCCTTGCAACGACAGGCCAGTGACTAGGTTCACTGAACCGGTTCAGTGAACCCGACTCTAACCGGGTCCGGTGCCAAACGTCAAGAGTGCACAAATGATCGGGTCGGGCACCTACCGTCACAGCTCGCTAAAGACCGGGGAGTCAAGTCGCCGCCCGGGAGACACACCGAGGCTGACCCATAGGGGTTGGCTCAGGCTAGATCGAGGCCACCCTAGGTAAGCTATCGGCGCGGGGGCGTATCCTCATGAGGAACGAACACCTTCGGGAGCCGGCCAGCTTCGACATCGATCTCGGGTTGACGACTGCGGACGTAATTGCGGACCGTCGAAATTACGACAGGTCGGCCGCAGCATGCCCGTCTGCAAGCCGCGCGAAAACCCGGCGCGCGGTATGACCCTGCTTGCGCGGAGCATCTCGTCGATGGCGCCCTCGAGCGCATCCAACCGTGGCGCCGTGCGAACCCGCACCTTCCGCTCCGGCGGCTCAGCTTATGACAACGCCAGACGGACTGTCGGCGGCCAGTCACGGTCACCGAACAGCGTCATCTGAACTACCGGCTCAGAGCGGTCCAAGCGCAACGATTCACCATCACGCGCTCGAAATCGCTACTTATGCAACCGCAGATCGACCGACGAGACGCCTCGCAACCCACGGGCGACAAGACGCTGACTACCCACTCTGAGCCAACGCAGAAAACCAAGTCGATGCGCCAAATAGCGAGCACAGAACGCCGCCACAGACCACCGAAATCCCGAAATCATATACTGAAGCGTCCCGTTGAGGGTTCCGTTTACGGGCGCCTATCTCGGGCCGTTGCCCTGCAGCGACGCCATCCGGCAATAGCAACGGACATCGCCATCACGCCGAGGGTGACCAGTACGAAGGTGGCAGTTGGAGTCATGCGGCTCGCTATCTCTTTCGGAACGCTCAGGTGAGCTTCTTGAGCATCTTCACCGAAGTTGTTTCGTACCCAAGCGAGTTGTAAAGCCCCCGGGCGCCGGTGTTGAATCCGAAGACGCTCAGGCCGAGAGACTGCGCTCCGTGTGAGTGTGCGTATTCCTCGCCGAGGAGCATTGCCGCTCTCCCGAAACCCTGACCACGCTGGTCAACGTTGATGACAACGTCCCAGACCCACCACGCCCCTGGATCGGCGCTGACGTCCTGTCCGATCCACAGGTATCCCACTGCGGCACCCGCCTTGTTCATGACGTGAAAGACCTCATTGCCAGGGCTCGGAGCACCATCCGGGAACAAACGAGCCATGCTCTCGACGGCTCTGCGTTGAGCTTCCTCATGCGATCCACCCTGGGTAACCAAATCACTTACGTATTCGGTGCAGCTGCGGTCCAACCACGCTGGGAACTCGCTGGTGAGGATTCGCTGAAGGGTCACAGTCATCCGTCAATTCTTCCAGACAAGTGTCGCCGGCCAACGATTCCTGGTCGCAGCAGATTCGGTTTATGCGACCCCATCTGATGCTATATTTGTATAGCACTCTGAGGAGGGATGCCATATGCCGCAAATCAATCTCCGCGTTGACGATGAAACGGATCATCGCCTGCAATATCTGTCGGAGCGCACTGGGCGGTCGAAAACGTTTTATGCGACCGAAGCATTGACCCAGTATCTGGACGAGAACGAAGACTATCTCTTGGCCAAGGATGCGCTCGAGGAATTCACTCAGTCCAACGACGACGCCATTGACCTCGCCGATATGGTCTGGCCTGTGTGAGCTACACGATCAGATTCACCCCGAAGGCAGCGAAGCAGGTCAGGAAACTCGACTCGGTCGCCGCGAAACGGATTCGTGATTTTCTTGAGCAGAAGCTTTCCGTACTAGACAATCCGCGCCAGCTCGGTAAAAAGCTCGTTAACGAAGAATTCTGGCGTTACCGGGTCGGCGACTACCGAATCCTCACAAATATTGACGACGATCAAATCCTCATCCTCATTGTCGAGGTTGCACATCGTCGCGAGGTCTACAACAGGCTCTAAACACAGCAGCGGCGCCGCTCGACGCGCCAAGTTCGATATTGCCAGCGAAACGAGACGTGTCCCGCAGAGGGTTCCCCATGCGGGCAGAGGACGACCGGCGCCAAGATCACGGCCAGGTGCTCACCTTGGAACCGAAGTTCGGCTAGGCGGTGGATCAGCGGGCGAACCGTCTGCTTCAATGGGCTTTCCCGTGGGACGAGCGTAGTAGGCCCATGGAAACCACATTGTTCCTATTCGGTGCCATCCTTCACCCTCTAATCGGTGTCGGCTGGATCCGAATGCCACGACTCGGAGGTGTTCCCATTGCTCATTAGATTGGATGACGTCGTGGAAGTACATTCCGTAGCTAATTGAATGCCACCCAGTGCGTCCAGCTTCGGCTAGCGCGTCCATCTCGTCAAACGCCGTCAAGGGATAGAGTCGACGTTTCTCGTCAGAAGAATGGACGTCGGTGTTGTCGAGAACCCGACCGAATCTCTGCTGGGCTGCTTGTCGACTCATGCCAAGTTGCTGCCCGATGCGCTCCCAGCTCACGCTCGCCTGACGAGCGGATGCGACTGCAAACTGCAAAAGCTGGGCTATTTCCTCAGCGCTCCGGGATGTCAGATCAATGAGGTCAAGATAGGAGTCGGGCTCGTGTTCAAGGCGCCCCGCCAGAGTTGGGTCGACTGACGCAATTGCATCTGACAGGGCGCGGCGCAGGCCGTCGTCGGTCTGCTCGGGTTCTTCATTCATTGGTCGCGGGGTGGCTTGGCGCGCGCGACTACTACTGCCAGGGAAGCCCCAGCTGCGCCGAGCAGCAACGCGACGACGACGAGTAATAGGACCTTGATCACAATGGAAGCAACGAGAAGCGTGGAAAGGGCGATGCCGACGGAAGCAAGCGCGATAAATGTAGCGGTGAATGCTGCCCGAGATTTTAGGGCCGGATTGTCGTGAACCATGTGTCAATCATAGATTGACTGGCGCATTTGTCAACCGTGAATTGACATGCGGCGCGCATCGGTTGCAATCCGCGCGCTTTCCGACGCCATTGTAAATTGCCTTGACCCGCTGTCCCGCAAGGGGGTGAATCCGCCGTTCCCTTGCGGGAAAAGACCCTCAAGGCTCGTGGAACGATAGCGATATGGTCATTGGTGTGCATCACATTGAGATTTGGGTCGCAGACCTGGACAGCGCTCGCATGTCCTGGGGCTGGCTTCTCGTGGAACTCGGATGGTCCGTCGACCAGGAGTGGGACAATGGTACCTCCTGGCGATGCGGGGACGTCTACATCGTGACCACGCGACCGCCAGCCCTCTCTGGTGGCGTACACGACCGAAGGCTGCCGGGAATCAACCACCTCGCGCTTCATGGAGGATCCGAGGCCGACGTTGACCACATCCTGGGTGCAGCAGCGGACAACGGCTGGAAATCGCTGTACGCGGATCGCTACCCCCACGCTGGAGGCCTCGACCACTACGCCGCGTATCTTGCAAATGAAGCAGGCTTCAAGGTCGAAGTTGTGGGCGAACCCTGAGCACCAACGCATTCCCACTCAGGGTTCCCCTGTGGAACTGGATCAAGGCCGGTCTTGGACCATGCACGGGGCGGATGTGCCTACGGCCGAGCGGTGTGTGGGACCATGCAGTCATGAGGATAGCCAGGGCAGCTCGAGTCTTAACCGTTGTTCCGATTGCCTTGACCATGAGCGGGTGTCAGGCGGTGCTGGAGCCTCGGTCGACTATGGGGGTCGATGATGTGGTGGCTGTTTTCACGGCGCAGGCTGACCTTCCCATGACGGATCCACGCGACATTACCGCCGACGCCTGTGCCACAAACGACGCCTGCATAGCGGCGGTACGGTCAGAAGAAATTTCGATTTACCGTTTTGCGTCGCCGAACGACGCGGAGAAATTCGCGGAAACACTTGGCGATAACGGCCATCAATCCGACTGGATTGTCTTGGAATATCCAGGAGCCAAATTCGATTCCGATCCCACTAAATCGTCGCATGCCGGCCTTATCGACTCCATGTGGACGAGCGACTGACGACAACCAGCGAGTCAATCACCGGGACGTAGCAGGTCCCGCAGAGGGTTCCGCCTGTGCGCCAGTTCCCGACCAGCACTCACTCACCCGTTGGGACCCGCGGCCGAGCGTCCAGGTGAATTTCCTAACAACGCTCATTCCTGCCAGCATGTCGGTATGGCGACAGAGTCTATTCTCCCCGAGTTCAGCGACAGCCGGATTGACGATGTGGCCGAACGGCTCTCCGAAGCCGGCGTCGGCATCATCGTAGGAACGCTGGCGAACCCAGCCGGCATCTACCTGGCCAAGACCATCCCGGTTCATCGACTGGCAACGTTCGCTTCATCCGGTCTCGGCGCCCCGCCGGTGTGGAACATCTTCTGCATCGACGGCGGCATTGCATTCACACCCGACCTCGGCGTCGTCGGCGATATGAGACTGAGACTCGATCTCGACGCTCTCCGAATCCTCGATGAAGGTCTCGCTTGGGCACCAACGGAGATCTTTGACCAGAACGGCGCACCACTCGCCATCGATCCGAGGGGGCGGCTTCGCCGCATCCAACACGACATCGAGGAAGCCGGGCTTGAGGCGCTCGTGGGGCACGAGATCGAGTTCACCATCACCGCCGCGGACGGAACCCCGCTCCCACGCGCGGGCTGGACACCCTACGGTCTCGGTCCGGTACTCGACCACGAGGCATTCATCACCGAATTGCTCTCCGCCACCGCCGCCGCCGGAATCCCGCTCGAGCAACTACACGCCAAGTTCTTTCCCTCCACGGTTGAGTTCTCGCTGCCACCGGCCACACCACTTCAGGCGGCCGATGGGGTAGTTCTCGCCCGCCTGATCACAGGGAGGCTGGCGCGCAAACACAACCTGCGGGCATCTTTCTCGCCCGTCCCTATCAGCGGGGGCGGCGGGAATGCGGCGCACGTCCATTATTCGTTCAGCCGCAATGGGGAACCTCTCTTTTCCGGCGGCGACGGACCCCACGGCATGACCACCGATGGAGCGTCTTCCATCGCCGGGGTGATCGCCGCACTCCCCGGTATCCAGGGCATTCTCGGTGGATCGATCCTCTCGGGGGCGCGGTTGCGGCCCCGAGTCTTTTCGGGCGCATATGCCTGCTGGGGCCGGGAGAATCGCGGGGCGGCGGTTCGTTTCCTCGAAGCCACCCGCGGCAATCCGCAAGGCGCCAACGTCGAAGTCAAGATTGTCGATCCGTCGTCGAACCCGTACCTGACGACCGCGGTCATCCTCGGCGCCGCACTCGAGGGCATCCGGTCATCGACGGCGCTTCCAGCGGAGGTCACCACGAATCCGGCCGACCAGACCGAAGAGCAGCAACTCGCCTCGGCGACGGTGCTGCTTCCCTCCGCTCTGGGAGTAACACTCGACGCTCTCGCCGCTTCCGAACTCGCTGCCCACATTCTCGGACCTCAGATCATCCAGGCCGTACTTGCAGTTCGACGCTGGGAACTCGATCACTACGGGTCGGCCGACGCCGACCAACTGCCAGAGAAGTTCCGGTTCGCCTGGTCGATCTAATCACAGAAGGGACGGAGGATTCGGCTTCTGTAGCCGCGCTCGCCACATGGGAATGTCTGGAGGCGACAGTATGCTGGGGATTACATCAGCAAGCGCAGTGCCGCGCGAAGAGAGGTGCCTCATGATGAAGTCGTCGTTGACTGCTCTTGTGCGTCACGAGTTGGATCATGCCCGGCAGGTCAGCAGCGGCCGAAGTGCGAAGACCGTGTACGGAGGCAGCGAACGCACGCTCCGCCAGACTGTGATCGCCTTGCGTGCGGGCGCCAAGGTGGATGAGCATGAGAATCCCGGTGACGCGACCTTTTTCGTGCTGCACGGACGCGTCGTCCTCATCTCGGGTGCGAACTCCTGGAGCGGCTCACCGGGCGATCTGCTGATCGTGCCGGAGGGTCGACACGCACTCGAAGCATTAGAAGACGCGGCGGTACTGTTCACGGCGGCAAAGACTCGGTGATGAGTTCCCCAAATCGATGACCCATAGGAGTTCGGGGGGTGCACGATCGAGAAAGGGGTGCCTCAGGCGGCAGCCTGCGGCGGTAGTACAGCAATAAAGGGGTGATCCTTGGCAAATGTGCCCACCTTGGCGGCCCCGCCCGGGGAGCCGATGCCGTCGAAGAATTCGACGTTAGCCTTATAGTAATTGGCCCATTGCTCCGGCACGTCATCCTCGTAGTAGATCGCCTCGACTGGACATACCGGTTCACAGGCACCGCAGTCGATGCACTCATCGGGGTGGATGTAGAGCATCCGTTCGCCCTCATAAATACAGTCGACCGGGCATTCTTCGATGCAGGCCCGATCTTTCACATCGACGCAGGGAAGAGCTATAACGTACGTCACAGTGGCAGGGCTCCCTTCACGAAGAGATGACTTTGAGCCTACGACAACCGGGTCATCAAATCCAGATCACGCTGTCGGGCCCGCTGGGGACGGGCCTTCAAACGGCACGGTTCAGTCTCGATCGCGGGCCGGGTTTGCGCTCCTCTCGTTCAGCCAGGCAATGAGTCCGCCCGCGAGCAGCATGTCGATCTGCCGCTGTGAGAAGTTCTGCCGGATGGGGTAGTCCTCCTTGCGAGTCGCATTGTGCACGGTGATCTCGGTGCCGGCAGCCAGCTATGAGGGCCGCAGCTTCAGTGGCATGACCAACGGCTACGACAAGGGGTTGGCGCTCGTCGCGTTCGGCGCAGCCTTTCTCGTTCGGACACCTCGCGGGAGAGGACCGCGGCAAGGTATTCCTCGTGCGACCAACCGGAATCGCGGGCCTGGTCGCCGAGGCGGCGGAACGCGTCGCCGATCCTCGGCGCGCGCAGCGCCCGGGCGTAGTACTCGATCTGTGAAGCCGCGGCGCCGCTCATGCGACCACGTCCATGTCGCGCAGCTCAGGGCCGGTATCCACGCCGAACAACCGGTCATAGGACGCCAGGCTGGCCGTCTCCACGAACGCGACCGTCGGTTGCGGTCGGCGATGCCGCAGCGACTGGAACTGGCGCCGCAGAACATCGGCCTGCCCGACATGCTCCGGGTCGGTCACCGTCAGCGCGCGGGCCCATTCCCGCTCGTGAGACGTCACGTTCACCCCATTGTGGGTGACGTTGACCGTGTCCAGGCTCGCCGTCACATCGACGAGGCGGCCGATCATCGCCGGCGCGACGGAGTAATCGTTGGAGAGCACCCGGACGTAGTAATCCCGCGGCAGGCGCACCGTGTTGCGAAAGAGCACATCCGGCGCCACCGGCGACAGCGAGCGCATCGCCGCGCGGTCCTGCTCGATCAAATCCATCGGGCGCGCCCGCCGCGACTGGGAATGACGCGCGTTCGCCAGCGGCAGCCAGTCAGTGATCTGCTCGTTGAAGTCCTGCGGCGATGCGAAATGCCGCCCCGGCATGAACGACGATCGGAAGAACCGGTTGCGGCGCTCGACCATGCCCTTCGACTCCGGATCGCGGGCCTTGAGCAGCTTGATCTCGGTGCCGAGGGTCCCGGCGAACGCGGCGGTGCGTTCGGTGAGTTTGCCCTTGCCGATGCCAGTCTCGTTGTCCCAGGTCAGCCGGAGCGGCACGGCGCCGGCGGCTTGCAGCAACAACCACATCCCGCCGAGCAGGTCCGACGTGGTTCGCGAGGGCAACATAATTGCTTGGAAGAACCCGGAGAACGTCGACGTCATCACCAACACCGGCGGCATGCCCTCCTGTCCATGGCCCAGCGGCGACGGCTCATGCGGAAACCAGAGGTCGCACTGCACCTGCTTGCCGGGCTCGTGCACCAGCCGATCGGCCGGGTCCGGCGGGACATACTCCGGTCGGATCGCGGCGACCTTGTCTCGGAACACCGACGCTGACCCCAACCAGCCGACTCGCTCCGCCAACGTCGAGGCGGGCATCCGCGGCGTCACGGCCAACAGCACCCGGACCTGCGCCGCATACGCGTCAAAACTCGACCCCGTCGCGGCCCGCTGATACTTCGGTAGCCGGTCCGACTCCAACGCCCGATCGACCGTTCCCCGCGAGACGCCGACGAGTCGGCCGATCTCGCGCTTCGAGTGCTGGCCCGTTGAAAACAGCTGGCGTATCTTCGCCCAATCATCCATATTGATCACCCTCCATACTGGCTGGTGGCCCTGTTTTCAGTCGGCGGGCGGTTTCTAGGGGTCGTTGCAACACCGGGTGGTCTATTCAGTAGTCAGCAGTTTAGCGAAGCGCTCGGCGGGGGTGTCCCAGTCGAGCGCTTTCCGTGGGCGTTCGTTGAGCTCGTCTGCTGCGGCGCGTAAGTCGTCGGCGGTGTAGGTGGAGAGGTTGGTGCCCTTGGGGAAATACTGGCGTAGTAGGCCGTTGGTGTTCTCGTTGGATCCGCGTTGCCAGGGGCTGGCTGCGTCGCAGAAGTAGACGTCCATGTTTGTGCCAAGGCGGATGGCGGTGTGATGCGCCATCTCGACACCTTGATCCCACGTCAGAGAGCCGCGTAGATGTGCGGGGAGGTTGTTCATCGCAGCCACGAGGCCGTCGCGAACTGATTCGGCGGTGTGATCGACGGGCAGGTGCACGAGCATCACGAAGCGAGTCGTGCGTTCCACAAGCGTGGCGATCGCGCTCCTGTTGTGGGCGCCGGTGATGAGATCACCCTCCCAATGGCCGGGAACGGATCGGTCTTCCACTTCCGGGGGACGGTCGCAGATCATTGTCATCGGGTCAACGAATCGTGACCGGCGTGTGTCGGTGCTTCTTCGGGGTTTGCGTCGCGATCGGCCGGTGCGCAACTTCGCGGTGAGGTCCCGGCGGAGGCCGCTGCGGGCTGGAGAATAGAGGGCTTGATAGATTGTTTCAGGACTTGCCCGCATGGTGTCGGTCGTCGGATATTCCCTGATCAGGGCCTGACTGATCTGCTCGGGAGACCAGCGCACGCCAAGTTTCTTGGCAACGTATTCGCGCAGCTGAACCTCAGAATGAAATTTCAATTCTTTAGGCCTCGGACGACGACTGGCGGCTAGTCGATGTGCGGAGTAGGGCTGATATTCCCCGTGTTCGGGTTGACGGTTTCGGGCTATTTCGCGGCTGATCGTGGACGGGGACCGGCTCATCAATGTGGCGATTGTTCGCAGGGAGCCGCCGGCAACATGAAGATCCCGGATCGTTTCTCTCTCAACTAGGGAGAGGTAGCGGACATTGATTGGTTTCTCAAGCGCGGCGAGCTCGATGGCTTTTGCTGTCGGAGTGCGGTTCACATTTCCTGTGTACTCGATCACGCGGCCGTCTGGGTAGATACGCCGGTTGTTCGATTTACGGATCTCTTTGTCCCAGTCGACGGCAGTCCTGATATCGACCCCGGCCAAAGCGGCCGCCTCCCGGCGTGGGGTGCCGGCCGCGCGAAGCTCACGAAACATCTCGCGCCCAGGGTGCGGTTTCGGTCCGCGAATCCCAACGCTGCGCGCCCAACGGTAGCCAGCGCCCCGGTTGATGCCAAGCTCAGCCGAGGCAGCAGTCACGTCCCCAAGACGCTCCAGCAAGATCAGAAAAGACGCCTTGTCCGCGCGCGGCTTCTGTTCGTCGGTCGAGGGCTCATTGGCCGACTTTAACCATGTCATGCAAACTCCCAAGAGTCTGGGTGTTGCAACGACCAGTAGAACCCAAGGCGATACTGGCCCTATTTTCAGTCGACGTCAACAATGTTTCTGATGCTCACATCTCCGCCCGATGTCGATGCAAGGGCGATGTCAGGCAGATGCAATCCGACTAGGTGGTCGGCAGCACCGGCGTCGATAGGCGTCGATAGGCGTCGGGAGGACATTTGTCATGTGGTTCCTTTTTGTGATGTGGTGGCGATTAGGCATCCTCGAGGTACCGAGGACAGTACCCACGGGATCTTGTCCTCTCCTCGAACTTGTGCAATCTCCCGCCCGAATGGTGGGATGAGCGTCGCCGACGCTGAGGGGAAGACGGGAACGATCGCTGTGCGGCCCCCGACTCCGACCCGGTTCTATGGAGTCAGCCCGAGGAACTTCTGCAGTTGGCTGGCGCCGTCGACCTTGAGCTGATGCCTGGGGCGGCTCAACGATTCTGCCGTTAGAACTAGTTTCTTGCTCAGGGCTACTTCGCCGTCGCGCCTTTTGAGGCGGTCGACGCCGTTGTCCTGGTAGCCAACTTTGCGCGATACCGCGAGCGACGCCGGATTGTCGGTAAAGGCGGCCGAGGTGACCTCGGCGGCCTTGAGATGGTCGAACATGAAGGCCGCAATGGTTTGACGCATCAGGGTGCCGATTCCTTGCCCGTGATGTTTCTCGCCCAGCCAGGACCCCGTTTCACCCGTTCGAGTGATCAGATAGTCTCTGGTGGAAATGCTTTGGCAACCGACAATCTCGTCGTTGAATCGGACCGTGGTCTCAAGCGTCCAGGACGCCGGCTCCATCGCCGCTCGCTGCGCCCAGTGATACTGCATGAGTCTCAGCCGAACCTCGTCCGTGGACCCCAGGGTCCACGGAAACCCGAACGGCATCTCGGTCCGTGCATGGATCCCGGACTGGGCGAGCGCTACGAGGCTTGGCAGGTCGGAGTCGCGAACAGGGGTCAAGGTCACCGGGCCGCAGGTGACTGTGAGTCCAAAGGGCGGCCATAAGTTTTCCATCGGTTCTGGCATTTCATCAGCCTATTGGTCTTGAACTGCGTGCCTCAGTTCAACCGAACGGCGCTTGTCAACCTTGCGACTAATAACGCTGCGTCGAGACGTCCCGCGCGGGGTTCCTCCGTGGCACAGGCACCCGTGACGTTTATGGAACGATGATGACATGGCAGTTGGGGTGCATCACATCGAGATTTGGGTTGGTGACCTGGACAGCGCGCGAACATCGTGGGGCTGGCTGCTTGTGGTGCTCGGCTGGTCCATCGATCAGGAATGGAACACTGGCATCTCTTGGCGATGCGGCGAGGTCTACATAGTCGTCACTCGACCGCCCGCCGTCTCCGCCGATGAGCATGATCGTCGCCGTCCCGGAATGAACCACATTGCCCTCCATGGAGGGACTTCAGCTGATGTCGACCGCATCGTCGGTCGGGCATCAACCCACGGCTGGACCGAGCTATACGCGGATCGGTACCCCCACGCAGGAGGCCCCGACCACTACGCCGCGTACCTCGAAGATGAAGCCGGTTCAAAGGTCGAAGTCGTCGCCACAGCGCCGCGCTGACGCACCGCCTTCGGGTTTCCAACCCCGAGCTGCAGGACTGTGCCAGTCTCAATGGATGAAGATGCCGCCGACAGCTGAAACTCTGACACCTGCGCGCCTCCTGTTGGAACCGCTGTCGGTTGCGCACGCGTCGTCGATGGTAAACGTTTTAGCCGATCCCTCTTTGTACGAATTCACTGGTGGGGAAGCGCCGTCACTGAGGGAGTTAGAAAACCGTTATGCCGCTCAAGTCGTGGGGGCACTCCGCGGACCGCTCGCAGTGGTGGTTGAACTGGATCGTCATTCAGCGTGATGGAGCAGAGCCAGTGGGATTCGTCCAAGCAACTGTAGAGAATGACGGGACGAGGCTCACCGCCGACACAGCCTGGGTCACTTCACCGAGCTGGCCGGGACGCGGGTTTGCTTCCGAAGCAGCCCAGGCCATGCTCGAATGGTTGCGATCCAACGGAGTCCACCGCTTCACGGCACACATTCTCCCGGCCAATCGCGCGTCCATGCGCGTCGCACAAAATCAAGCGCTACAGGCGACGTTTTCGAGGAAAGATGGTGAAATCCGGTGGCAATCCCAATCACCTCCTAGCGAACCTTGGAGGATGTGACGGGAGGAATCCTGACTTCCTGACTTTTGCGCCTTTCCCGTAAGGGGTTCCACTTACGAAACACCCAAGACTCTGTTGCGGCACAAACTCCAGCATGCGTTGTTGTGCCGAGTGCCCATGCCAACGCTCCCGGCTTGTTTATCCACATAGCCGATAGTATTATCGCGTATGTGAACATACGGGCGCCAGCGCTGAGCCCGCTCTTCCGGTCAGATGCGCAGGGAGAAATTCTCGCACGGCTGTTTCTGAATGCGGATCGGTCATTTACGATTGCGGAACTTGCGCGCGCCGCTAAGTCGCCGTATGCGAGCGCTCACCGGGAAGTCTCTCGCATCGTCCAGATGGGACTTGCCAGCACGGAGAAGCGCGGTCAGTCTGTCGAGGTGCGAGTGCGCGCTGATACGCCGGCCTTTCGGCCCCTCGCAGAGCTGCTTGCCCTGACGTACGGGCCGGCTGTGGTGATACCTCAGAATTTGTCAGGGATATCCGGAATCGATCAGGCATTCATTTATGGTTCCTGGGCCGCCCGCCGTGCGGGGGAGCCGGGGGACGCTCCGGCAGATATCGATGTACTCCTTGTCGGCATCCCGCCCCGTGGTGCGGTCAATGAAGCGGCACACCTCGCGGGCACCAGCCTGGGGCGCGAGGTGAACGTGCGAATAGTCAGCATGGCCGCGTGGGAGGCCGCCAGCACGGACCCGTTCCTGCGCACCCTGACCGAGCGTCCGATCGTGAGCCTTGAACTTCGGGAGGACATTGGGAATTGACGCCGCCGTGGACGCGTCACACCGTCATCTATTTCCTGTCAGGAATGTCCCGATGACCGTCAGAGATGTCCTGATGCACCCAAGCAAACGCACCGAAAAAAGGCCCTCGGACTTGCCCACATTTTGCGCACACATTGCCCACAAAGGTAGGAAAATGACGTGGTTGTACCACTACCCAAGTGACCAAAAAACGTTGATTTTATGCGGAAGTGGCCTGCTCGCGGGTGGCCATTGGCCTCCCAAATGGTCTCAAGTCCCAATGGGGGCACCACACCAAAACAACGTGACAGTCCGTGCGTCAGCCGGCAGGGACCGCAGCAACGGCCTCGATCTCCGCGAAAGCGCCCACCCGTGCCGGGGTGACCGCGAGCACCGTGACCGCGGTACGGCGGTTGCCCCACGCCGCAGCGGTGGCGGCATAGGCCTCCCCGGGGTCGATTCCGGTCGCGAGATAGATCGTCTGCTTGACCACATACTCCGGCCCGCTTCCGGCCTCAGCGAGCACGGCTAGCACGTTGCGGAGCGCCTGTTCGGTTTGCGCGCCGAGCCCGTCGGCCAGGGCGCCGGTGCCGTCTGTTCCGTTCTGCCCGCCGACGTCCAGGGTGCGCCCGGCCGGGGCGATCATGCCCTGCGCGAAGGCAGGGCTCTGAAAAAGCTCGGGCCGGTCGATCGGTGTCGGCAATGAAGTCATGCTGGTGTCCCTTCAGTCGGTGCGCAGGCCGTAGGTGAGAAGGGCGTTTCCCCTGCTCGTCAATAAAGATGTCTGCAGCGTCAGCCGGGTGACCGGGTCGGTCGGCTCGAACAGGTGACGCCCTACGCCTGCGATCACAGGGTGCGTCATAACGGTCAGTGAGTCGAGCAGACCGGCAAAGAGCAGCTGCCGCACGAGCGAAATACCGCCGACCACCGAGATTTCACCGCCCTCGGTGTTCTTCAGGTTGGTCACAAACTCGTTCAGATCACCCGGAATGAGCGTGGAATTCTGCCAGGCCAGGTCACCATTGAGAGTACGCGACGCGACAAACTTCTCTACGGGATTGATGAACGCCCCGAACGGGTCGTCGTGTTCGGCGTTCGGCCAGTAACCGGCCCACTGTTCGTAGCCCACCCGGCCGAGCAATACGGTGTCGACCCGGGTGATCATGGCCGTCATTTCAACGCCCAGCTCCTCGTCGAAGCTGTCGAATTGCCACAGGTTCGGCGACTCCACGACGCCATCCAGGGACATGAACAAGCCGGCGGTCAGTTTTCGCATGCGAATCGCTCCAGGGGTCGGTGAGCGAAAATGCTACCTCAGTCGGTCGAGATAGCGCAGGATGACACCCTCGCGCAGCGCCCACGGTGACACTTCAAGTTCCGCCGCCCCGAACGCGGCCATTGCCGCGCCGAGCACGATGCCGCCGGCCACGATCTGAAAGGTGCGGTCGGCGGTGATACCGGGCAGCGCCGGGCGGGCTTCGGCAGGAATACGCGCGAGACGCGGCACCCAGTCATCGAGCTCCGCGCGACCCAACCGCAAGCGATCGGCGGCGCCGACGCCGTCCGAGGTGGTTCCGGCCAGTCGGGCCAGTGATCGAATCGCCTTCGACGACCCGACGATGTGGTGCGGTGCCGGCAGCCGCGCAAAGGCACCGACCGCATCGCGCAAAACGGATGCCGCATGCCTGCGCAGCGCAGACACCTCCTCCGGCAGGGGAGGATCGTGGTGCAGAAAACCGATCGTGCTGCGCCCGGCGCCGAGCGGCAGCGACAGCGCTACCTCGGGAAACTCAGCCCCGCCGGCCGCGATCTCGAGCGATCCACCGCCGATGTCGAACAGCAGAATGTTGCCGGCCGACCAGCCATACCAGCGCCGCACGGCTAGGAAGGTCAGCCGGGCTTCGTCCTCGCCCGACAGCACCTGCAGGGCGACACCGGTTTCCCGTTCGACCCGGTCGAGCAGTTCCGGACCGTTGGTCGCGTCGCGCAGGGCCGAGGTGGCGAACGGCAACAACTCGTCGATATTGTGCTGCTGGGCAACATCCGCTGCATGCTGCACCGCAGAGAGCACCGCCGCGACACCCTCGTCGTTGATGGCACCCTCTGGCGTGATGTACCGCATGAGGCGCAGAACGCTCTTGTCGGAGGCCATCGGCACCGGCGGGGCGCCTTCGTGCGCGTCGACAACTAACAGGTGGACGGTATTCGAACCGACATCGAGGACTCCAAGGCGCACATTTGTACGATACTGCCTCCGCCGGGTCAGCGTTGCGCGGGAGCGACGAAGCGCTGCCAGACCCAGCCGCTCGCGCACAGGGCCGCGAAGCTCGCGGCGACGATCCACAACACCGTGCCAGAGCCGCTGCTCTGCAGCTGATCGATCGCCGGGGCCAGCGCGGCGAACAAAATTCCATAGGCGACCACGGTCAGGCCAGTCCAGATCGGCGGTGACCAGGCGAGAATGCTGCGCCCACTGGTGTGACCGATCGGCACCAGGATGAGCACGGCCGAGCCGACTGAAGCGAGCACGATCGTGTTGACCGTCTCCGCCACGAGCGAGGTCGTGAAATCATTGGCGGCGGGCAGAAGTGCTCCGAGTGACCAGGCGAGCACGGCAAACAGGGAGAGGGCGCCGACCCGCACTGCCGCAAGCTGGCCGCGCTGCGCCGGCGTCGGTTGCGCGCTACCAGCATCCGCTTTGGCTAACAGGCTCACGCTGCCGAGCAGGCCGAACAGCAGGGCCGGGTGCACGTCGAAGACGCGCGAGGCGGTCGCCGCGGCCGCGATCAGCAACAGGTAGCGCGGCAGAAACCTGACCGCCCCGCGCAGCTCCAGCACGCGGGAACTCCACCACAGCGGCACCAGAATGGCGACCCCGTTGACCAACACCAGCCCGATAGTCACCGCGACCAGCAGGCGCAGGTAGGCCGGCTGATCCACCACCGGTCCGGACAGCATGACGAAGGTTGCGGCGGCGACGAGCGCGGCGCCACCGCGCAGCCACCGATTGAGTCGCACGGTCGGTGCCACCTCGTACTCTTCGCGCACCCGATTGCGACCCGCCAGGGTGGGCCCTGACCAGAACGGACGGCCGCCGCGCGTACGGGAGATGGTGCCCGCGAGCATCCGCAGCGGCAGAGCGATCAGCACCAGGGCGCCCAGGGCGAGCAGCCCGGCCTGCAACCAGGGGAATGGCGAACTGGTGGCGCTTGGCCCGATCGGCAGTGCGAAGCGGGTCGGGTCATCCCACCGGCCGGTGAAAGTGGATGCCCCCGCCGAGTCGTCCGCCGACTCCTCCGCAGCGGCTTCCGGTGCTGGTTCCTGCGTTTGGGGCGCCGCGGAAGGCGTCGGCTCCGCTGTGTCACCCGGTATGCCAACCGCACCGTCGGGCGACGGCGAAGCCGATGCGCTCGGAGCCGGCGTGACCGCTGGCGTCTCCGAGGCGGACTGGGTCGGCGTCGGGGTCGGTGTGGCGGTGCTCGGAGCGGCATAGCGGACCGTCACGGGGGTGCTGCCCGGTCCGACATTGCCGGCGGAATCCTGCTGCACGGCGATGATTGAGTACGAACCCGCAGCCACGCCCCCGGCGAAGCAGGTCCACGCCCCGGCGGTCACCTCGGCGGTGCAGACCGAGTAGGCGCCAGCGAACACGGTGACGGTTGCGCCGGTCTCGCCGGTGCCGGTGTATTCGGTTCCCGCGACGGGCACCTGGGCGCCCTCGCGAGGAGTCGTCACGACCGGAGCCGCTGGGCCCTGAAGGTCAAAGACAATCGTGACCGGCTCGCTCGAATTCGACGATGACGGGCTGCTGAAGGTCGAACGCTGGCTCGCTGTCACCTCCCGGCTTCCGCTCTTGAGCGTGCCCTCGAACAGGCACGCCCAAGCACCCGAGTTGTCGACGTCACTTGAGCATGAGTCTTCGGTCCCCAGCGACGCCGTCACAGTGGCCTGGGGATGCCCGGTTCCGCGAACCCAGCCGTCGGACTCGGAGCCGCTGCGGCCGCCCCGCACGGTCGGTGCACCCAGAACGGCAACCGTGATCTCGTCGCTCAGGGTGGCATCGCCGGTTACAACGACGCGCAGTTTGATCGTCGGACCGTTCTGCAGGTAGAGGTTGCTGCAGCTCCAGGAGGTTGATTTGTCATCGACGATGCACAGCGGGTCCCCGCCGCGCGGCGACAACAACTGAATCTCCTGATCGAGCGCTTTCGACCCAGACACAGTTGTACGGTTACTGCCGATGAACTGCCCGTTGCCGGGACTCTCGATCAGCGGCCTCGTCGTAGCTGGATCGGTCGTGGTGTTCGGGATGGGTTCTTCGGTGGCCGGAGCGGTCGATTCCGGTGTCGATTGCAGGTTTTTCTCCTGAGTCGGCTCGGGTGTCGTTTCCTCAGCCAACGATGTCACTACGGCTTCCTCTGCCTGCGCCGTCGCCAGCATGGGCCCGGCGAGGACGATCGCACACCCGAGCAGAAGGGCGACGACGGCCGCTGAGCTGCGGGAGCGTCGCGGACGCGCCGTTGCGCCCGATGCTTCGACCCGAGTCGATTCGGACATGACTCACCCCCTGCCCCAATTTGATGGGCAGAGGGCGGTAAAGTCAACCTCCCGCGCCCGCAGAATGTAACAAACCGAGGGAATTCTTCGCGCTGTCGCCGCCCGCCGGTAAACATGACACCCTTTATATGAAGCGGATGCCCAGCATGAGACCGCCGAAGAGAGCCGCACCCTGATGAATCCCACGCCCCGCACCCCCGCCTCCACACGCGCCGTCGCTGCCCGGGACTGGGAACACCGCGCCGGCGAGCTCGGCGATGGCCTGCCGACCGGGTTCGAGGTGGCCGTCGCCACGTCCGCCTTTCAGATCGAGGGAGCCGCTCGCGACGGCGGCCGTGGCGACAGCGTCTGGGATTCCTTCAGTCAAAGATCCGGACGCATCCGCGATGGCTCGAACGCCTCCGTTTCGGCTGACCACATCAAGAATTACGAAGCGGATGCCGCCATTCTGCGCGACCTCGGCGTCGATGCCTACCGCTTCTCGCTGGGCTGGACCAGGTTGCAGCCCGAGGGCCGCGGCCCCCTCAACCGCAACGGACTCGCGTTCTACGATCGGTTGCTGGATGCGTTGCTGGCCGACGGCATCCGTTCTACCGCCACTCTCTCGCACTGGGATCTGCCGGCTGCCCTGCGGGGCGGCTGGCTGAACCGCGACACCGCCGGCCGTTTCGCCGACTACGCCCATGCCGTGGGGGAGGCGTTCGGTGACCGCATCGACGCCTGGGTCACCCTCAATGAGCCAGCCACGGTCACCACCAGGGGCTACGCGCTCGGCACCCACGCACCCGGTCGCACCCTGCTTTTCGACGCGCTGCCCACCGCGCACCATCAGCTGCTCGCGCACGGTCTTGCCGTGCAGGGCCTGCGCGCCGCCGACGTGCGCGGACGCATCGGTCTGGTCAACTCCCACACCCCGGTGCAATCAGCGACCGACCGCGATCAGGACCGCTCCTATGCGGTCCTCTACGACCTGCTGCAGAACCGCCTGTTCGCCGACCCGGTGCTGCTCGGCCACTATCCAGACCCGCTCGAACCATTCGCGGTCGAACTACGCACCCTGCTCGAAGCAGACCCCGCCGACCTGCGCACGATCCAGCAGCCGCTCGACTTCTACGGGCTGAGCTACACGGGGCCGGCCCGAATCGCCGCCGGTGCGACGGTGCTGAAGACCCCCGACGGCCAGCCGATCCCCGTCACCTCATGGCCGTTCCACCTCGAGCCGTTCCGCGAACACCCCACGACCTCCACCGGCGACGTTAACGCTCCCGGGTACCTCGCCGTGGCGCTCTCCGAACTGGCCGAACGCTACCCCGACCTGCCCCCCGTCTACCTCTCACTAGCCGGCGGCGCCTTCTGGGACCAGGCGGATGCCCGCCACCAGGTGCACGATCCCGCCCGCATCGACTATCTGGCCGAACACCTCGTGGCCGCCCTCGACGCCACCGCGACCGGAGCCCCGGCCGCTGCCGTCGACCTCGCCGGTGTGGCGTTCTGGTCGCTGCTCGACGGATTCGAGTGGGATGACGGCTACACCCAGCCGACCGGTCTGGTACACGTCGACTTCGCCGACGACCGCCGCACGCGCACGCCCAAGTCGAGCTACCGTTGGCTGCAACACGCGCTGACCAATCGCTGAGGCGGCCAACTACGGCGTGCGCCGCCGCAGCGTCACCGACCCGAGCACGACGGCGCCCACAACCCACGCTCCGATGATGAGCACTTCCCCGCCGACATAGGCGGCGTCCTGCGAATCGGCCGCGACCGCCTGCAGCGCATCGATCGCGTGCGACAGCGGCAACCAGTCGCTGATCATTCGCAGCACATCGGGGAGCTGCTCGCGCGGCAGAAAAATGCCGCCGAGCAGAATCTGCGGAAACACCAGCGCCGGCATGAACTGCACGACCTGAAACTCCGTTCGGGCGAACGCGCTCGCCAGCAGGCCGAGGGACGTGCCGAGCACCGCATCGGCCACCGCGACCGCGAGCAACAACCAGATCGATCCGCTGATCTCGAGCCCGCACACCCACACCGCATACCCGACCGCGACGGCCGATTGGGCCACGGCGAGCAGCCCGAACGCGAGCGTGTAGCCGAGAATCAGGTCGCCCTTGCCGAGCGGCATCGACAGTAGCCGCTCGAGCGTGCCGGTGCGGCGTTCGCGCAGGGTTGTGATGCTGGTCACGAGAAACATCACGATGAACGGAAACAGGGCGATCATGCCCGGTCCGATCGTGGCGAACACGGGAGTGTCCGAGAAAATCCAGGCCAGCAGCCCGATCAGCAGGCTCGGCACCACGAGTAGCAGCACGATCGTGCGCGGGTCATGTCGCACCTGGCTGAGCACCCGGCCGGCCGTCGCGAGGGTGCGTTGCGGCGTCATGAGACGCTCCCAGTGGCTTCGCCGAGCGGATGCTGCGCGATCAGCGCCAGAAACGCCCCCTCGGTATCGCTGGTTCCGGTCGCGGCGAGCAGCCCCGCCGGGGTGTCATCGGCCAGAATCTCGCCGTCCCGCATGAGCAGCAACCGGTCGCACCGGTTGGCCTCGTCCATCACGTGGCTGGAGACCAGCAGACTCGTTCCGACGGCGGCGAGTTGATGGAACAGTGTCCACAGCTCGACCCGCAGCACGGGGTCGAGTCCGACGGTCGGTTCGTCGAGCACGAGCAGATCGGGAGAGCCGAGCAGCGCTCCGGCCAGCGAGACCCGGCTGCGCTGTCCGCCGGAGAGCGATCCGACGAGCTGGCCGGCCTGTGCCGTGAGATCGGTCAGGGCCAACACCCGGTCGACGTCCCGGCGCGGGGCACCGAGCACGGCGCGAAAATAGTGCAGATTCTGCCGCACGGTGAGGTCGTCGTAGACGCTCGCATCCTGTGTCACATAGCCCACGCGGTGCCGAAGCGGGGCGGCGCCAGCTGGCAGGCCGAGCACCGTGACTGTGCCGGACTGCACCACCTGCACGCCGACGATCGCTCTCAGGAGCGTGGTTTTGCCGCATCCGCTCGGACCGAGCAGCCCCACCACGACTCCGCGGGGAACAGTGACGGTAAGCCCACGCAGCACCGGATGCTTTCCCCGTCGCACGTGTAAATCGGTCACGTCTACCGCGGGGGCGGATGTGTTCACCGTGTCCGAACTCTCCGCCGCTGCACATTTCCTGTCAAGCCCACAATGGGCGATTCCGCGGTGCTTCACGTTGAAAGCGGGTACCCAGCCACCTGCAGTAATTTCGGGGCGTGACCAAGCAGCAGCCCTACCACGTCCTGCACTCCTACGACGATTTCGAACTTCGCCGATACCCAGCCCATCTCTTGGCCGAAGTCACCACGGATGGCCCTTTCGAAGACGCCGGCAACCGTGCTTTCCGATACCTGTTTGCCTACATCAGCGGGGCAAACCAGTCCCGCCGGAAGGTGGCCATGACCGCGCCAGTGGTGCAGACCGGTGCGGCAGAAAAGATCGCGATGACCGCGCCCGTGCTGCAACAGCCTGTGACGCACCCGTCAAATCGAGTGGGCAGTGCGCAGTTCCAGGTTGCTTTCGTGCTGCCCGAGGAGCTGACGGCGCAAACGGCGCCGCAACCCACCGACCCCAAAGTGCAACTGAGAACGGTACCGTCCGCACTGGTCGCTGCACTGCGGTTCGGTGGCCGCTGGCGTGAGACTCGTTACGAACAGCATGTCGAGGAGTTGCGCGCGGCGCTCGCCGCCGCCGGGCTCACCGCCCTGGGGTCACCGAGATTCGCCCGATTCGACCCGCCGTTCAAACCGTGGTTTCTGCGTCGCAACGAGGTGTTGGTCGACGTCGAAGAGCCCGGCTGACCGCGCTCTCCCTGCCGCCTTGGGAAATCCCCGCACGCCTTGAGGTTGCTTGGAGTGTGATGGGAAGCGGGTGGGAGCCTCCGGGGTCGCGGTTAGTATTGGCAGGTACGCACGGGGGTCGTTGTCGCTAGTTCATGTCTCCGTGCCACCCTAGAAAGCCAATTTGCAAGGAGACGCTGCCATGGAATGGCTCATCCCGGTTCTGATCGTTGTCGCACTCGTCGCCATCGCTGGTATCTACCTGTGGTCGACGTACAACTCGCTCGTGACGCTCAATGTGCGCGTCGACGAAGCGTGGAGCGACATCACGGTGATGCTCAAGCGTCGTGCTGACCTGCTGCCCAACCTGATCGAAACGGTCAAGGGCTACGCAGCACACGAGAAGAACGTGTTTGAAAACGTGACCAAGGCTCGGGCCGAGACGCTGTCTGCCCAAGGCCCGGCCGACGCATCCGCTGCTGAGAATCACATGCAGACCGCGCTGAAGAGCATCTTTGCCGTCGCCGAGGCGTACCCGCAGCTGCAGGCCAGCCAGAACTACCTGCAGTTGCAGGGCGAACTCGTCGACACCGAAGACAAGATCCAGGCCGCGCGTCGTTTCTACAACGGTGGCGTGCGCGAAATGAACACCAAGATCAAGGTGTTCCCGAACCACTTGTTCGCCGTTAACCTCGGATTCACCGAGCGCGAGTTCTTTGAGGTGGCCGATTCCGCAGCGATTGCGGAGCCGCCCCGCGTGCAGTTCTAACGGGACTTAGCCGATGTACAGCGCGATAGCTAAGAACAAACGCAACACCGTTTTCATCATGATCCTGTTTTTCGTGATCATTGCGGGGCTCGGCTGGCTGGCCAACGCCGTCTATGGTACCGGCGGCTACGGCATCCTCATCGCCACCGTCGTCATCACGGCGCTCTACGTGATCATTCAGTACTACGCCGCCGGTCGCCAGGCCATCTCGATGAGCGGCGGCATCAGGGTCAACAGCAAGGCCGACCACCCGCGCCTCTGGCGCATCGTGGAGAACCTGTCGATCACGACCGGCACACCGATGCCCGAGGTCTACATCATCAATGATCCGGCGCCGAACGCTTTCGCCACCGGTCGCGACCCCCAGCACGCGATCGTCGCCGCCACCACCGGCCTGCTCGACATCATGGACGACTCCGAACTTGAAGGCGTCATGGCCCACGAGATCGGCCACGTGCGCAATTACGACATTCGCGTGTCGATGGTCGTGTTCGGCCTCGTTGTCGCGATCGGCTTCATTTCCGACATGTTCCTGCGCATGGCGTTCTTCGGCCGCAGCAACAACAGCAACGGCAACCCCGTCGTCATGGTCTTCGGGCTCGTGGCCATGATCGTGGCCCCGCTCATCGCGACCGTCGTGCAGCTCGCCATCTCTCGCCAACGCGAATATTTAGCGGATGCCACCAGCGCGTTGACGACGCGCCACCCGGATGCGCTCGCCTCTGCCCTGGCCAAACTGGGCGAATACGGTCGCCCCATGCAGAAGCAGAACAGCTCGATGGCCCACCTCTGGATCTCGGACCCGCTAAAGAAGGGCGCCATGGGCAAGCTGTTCGCGACGCACCCGCCGATCGCCGACCGCATAGAGCGCCTGACCGCCATGGGCAGCAAGTTCTGATTTAGTTTTCCCGCACATCGGGGCGTCACCCGGCGGCGAGATCTACCGCAGTTCGGCGGCCAGACCCCCAGCCAGGTTTCCCCGCGGCGCGACGACGACCTCCTCAAGTCCCTGCCAGAGCGCGGCTTCCCGCAGTACCTGCGCGAGCCGACCCGCGGTATCCGTCGGCGCCGCCGGCTCAGCCCAGGCCGACTGCACCCGGAGCACGCCGGCCTGCCGGTCGTTCTTCAGATCGACCCGGCCGACGATCATGTCGCCCAGCAGAATCGGCAGTGAGTAGTAGCCGAACACGCGCTTTGGTTGCGGCGTGTAGATCTCGATGCGGTAGTGAAAATTGAACAGCCGCAGGGCGCGGGCACGCTCCCAGACCACCGGGTCGAACGGCGACAAGACCGCCTGCGCGTCCATGGCCCGCGGCAGCCGGGCGTCGCGGTGCAGCCAGGCGCGCGCGCCCCAGCTCGCAACCTCCACCGGGAGTAACTCGCCGGCCTCCTCCAACTCAAGGATGGCTGAGAGTGCCGGCGCCGACTTCAGCCGAAAGTAGTCGGCGAAGTCCTTCACGGTTCCGATCCCGTGCGCGCGCGCCGAGCGGCGCACCAACTCGCGGTGGGCATCCGCTTCAGAAATTTCAGTGCCGAGCAGCTCGGGGGAGAAGACCTGCTCTGGCAAGGCATAGACCCGCTCAAAACGGATGCGCCCGGCGCTGACCACATCACCCCAGCGGAACAGAATTTCCAGCCCGGTCTTCACCTCGGACCAGCCCCACCAGGGCCCGCTGCGCTTGTTGGCGTCGTGTTCGATTGCGCTGGCCCGCATCGGGCCGTTGGCGGCGAGCTCGGCCAGGAGCCAATCGAGCATCGGCCGGTTGGCGTGCGACCAATCGTCGGGCGTGCGCGCTGAACGGTCGCGATAGTTCTGCATGCGCCAGTGGAACAGCGGCCAGACCTCGACCGGTAGAAAGGAGGCCTCGTGCGCCCAATACTCGGTAAAGCGGGCCTCGCGCCCCGTGGTCAACCGATCAAGCTGGGCCTTGTCATAGGCGCCGAGTCGGCTGAAGGCCGGCAGGTAGTGGCTGCGCTCGAACACGTTGACCGAGTCGATCTGCAGCAGCTCGAGTCGATTTACCAGACCCGTGAGCTGACGGATGCCGACGGCCGATCCAGGTCGCGCGCCGAAGCCCTGCGCGGCGAGCGCAATCCGCCGCGCGAGTGCGGGGGAAACTGTCGTGACCATTCGTCTCACTCTAGCTGCACCCCCGTTCACCTGGTGTTTACCCGGAAAACATGTGGCGGCCATGTAGCCTTCGTATTGTCGGGCGACCGGCACACCCTGCCCCGTAATCTGTTCACCCGGTGCGTTCGCACAGTAATCCAACGCTCCGGACCCGGTCACAATGGAGGAAAATTGTCACTCAAACGCACTCTCATGGTGTCCCTGGCCGCCGCAGCGGCCCTCACCCTCACGCTCAGCGGCTGTTCACCGGCCGCCGAGGCTCCGGCCTCGGGCGTCGACGCAGCGACCGCCACCAGCTTGAGCGCCTTCGGCGATCTGGCAGGCCTCGAAGAAGCCGCCATCGCGGAAGGTCAGCTGAACGTCATCGCGCTGCCGCGTGACTGGGCGAACTATGGCGCCGTTCTCGACCTGTTTGCCGAGAAATACCCGGACATCACGATCAACGAAGCGTCCCCGGATGGGTCCAGCGCCGAAGAGATCCAGGCCGCCGACAACCTCAAGGGCCAGGACACGGCACCGGATGTCTTCGACCTCGGCCTGGCTGTGGCCCTGTCCAGTACCGACCGCTTTGCGCCGTACCAGGTTGCCAACTGGGCCGACATTCCCGACGCGCTCAAGGAAGCCTCCGGCCTCTACGTCGGCGACTACGGCGGATACCTGTCGGTGGGCTACGACCCCGACGCTGTTCCGGAGCCCAAGGAGTTGACCGACCTGCTCGGCGCCGACTACACGGGAAAGGTGGCCATCAATGGTGACCCGACCCAGGCTGGTGCAGCGTTTGCCGCTGTCGGCCTCGCCACCGTGCAGAGTGGCGGAACGGTCGCTGACTTTCAGCCCGGCATTGACTTTTTCTCCGATCTCAATGCGGCCGGTAACTTTCTGAAGGTCAACCCGACGACGGCAACCGTCGCCTCCGGTGAGACCCCGGTGGTCTTCGACTGGGACTACCTCAACGTTGGCTACGGCGCCCAGCTGGAGGGCCAGCGCAACTGGAAGGTCGTCGTCTTCGACGGCACCGGTTACGCCGGCTACTACAACCAGGCGATCAACAAGGATGCTCCCAATCCCGCCGCAGCGCGGCTCTGGCAGGAATTCCTCTACAGCGATGAAGCACAGAACCTGTGGCTTGCGGGCGGCGCCCGCCCGGCGCGCGCCGAGGCCATGGCCGAGGCCGGCACCATCGATAGCGAGCTGTTCGATGCGCTGCCGAAGGCGCCGAGCGACACCGTCGTTCCGACCGAAGACCAGAGCACCGCAGCGGCAACGCTGCTCGGCGAGAAGTGGGCTGCCGCTGTCCAGTAACATCCGTGGTCGGGCAGCAGCCTTCGGGCTGCTGCCCTTCGCGGTGTATGTGTTGTTGTTCCTGGCTGTGCCGACCCTGATTGCCATCGGCACGGGCTTTTTCGACAATACCGGCGCCTTCACCCTGGCCACGGTCGCGGCCCTCGGCGATCCCGTCGTGCTCACCACCTTCTTCAACTCCTTCTGGCTGTCGGCGCTGACCGCCGTCGTCGGTGCCGTTGTCGGTGCTGTGGTCTGCTACGCCCTGCTCGGCGCTCGCCCCGACGGCCCGCTGCGTACCACCATCGACTCGCTCAGCGGGGTGCTGGCGCAGTTCGGTGGCGTCATGCTCGCCTTCGCCTTCGTCGCGACCATTGGCATTCAGGGCATGGTCACCCTGTATCTGCGCGACACCTTCGGCCTGGATATTTTTGAGAACGGCGTCTGGCTGTATTCGACGACCGGCCTTATCCTGCCCTACATCTACTTTCAGGTTCCGCTTATGATCATCACCTTTATGCCCGCCCTGCAAGCCTTGAAACCGCAGTGGGCCGAGGCGAACGCCACTCTCGGCGGAAGCACAGCCAGCTACTGGTTCCGTATCGCCTTTCCGGTGCTCGCGCCGTCCTTCATCGGCAGCCTGCTGCTGCTGTTCGCCAACGCGTTCTCCTCTTACGCCACCGCGGCGGCGCTGGTGAGTCAGGGCTCGCAGATTGTGCCCCTGCAAATTCGCGCCGCACTCACCAGTGAGACGCTGCTCGGTCGGGAAAACCTGGCCGGCGCGCTGGCCCTCGGCATGATCGTGGTGATGGCCGTCGTCATGGTCGGCTATTCAGTGCTGCAGTCACGGGCCGCGCGGTGGCAGCAATGACCGGACTGACCACCAACGGTGTGGCTCACGCGCCCTCCCGCACGGTTCGCACCATCATTCTCGGCGTGGTCGGGGTCATCTTCGCCGTGCCGATCGTGGCCATGATCGAATTCACCCTGCGTGCCGGGCTGGTCGGCGGCTACAACGTCGACCGCTGGGTCGCCCTGTTTCAGAGCGGATTCACCGGGGTGTACCGACCGGTGCTGGTAGCGCTCGGCAACTCGGTGGCTTTGGCCATTGGCACCGTTCTGATCGTGCTGCTGCTGCTCATACCCACCATGCTGCTCGTGCACATCCGTTTTCCCCGGCTGCGCCGAGTATTGGAATTCATCTGTATTCTGCCCATCACCATTCCGGCCATTGTGCTTGTGGTCGGGCTCGCGCCGGTCTACGCCATTGTGGCTCGAATGCTGGGCAGCGGCGTGTGGACCCTGGCCTTCGCCTACGGCATTACGGTGCTGCCCTTCGCTTATCGGGCCATTCAATCCAACCTCGACGGCGTCGACGTGAAAACGCTCACCGAAGCTGCGCGCACTCTCGGGGCTGGCTGGGGCAGTGTGCTCCTGCGGGTGCTCGTACCCAACCTGCGCCGGGGCATCCTGGCCGGAGCCTTCATCGCCGTGGCCGTCGTGCTCGGCGAATTCACCATCGCGTCCTTGCTGAACCGGGTCAACCTGCAAACCGCTCTCGTCGTCGTGAGCAAGGTCGACCCGTACACGGCCGTGATCCTCTCGCTGCTGGCCCTCGCCTTCGCTTTCCTGCTGCTCCTCGTTATCGGACGACTCGGTGCCCCGCGCACCCGAACATCGCGCCGCCGTACCACCGTGAAAGGTCCAGCATGAATTCACAGCAGCTGACAGCCCAGCAGCCAACCGCACCGACCCGACCGGGAACCGTCGTCGAATTCACCGGCGTCGTCAAAGAATTCTCCGGAATGCGCGCCCTGGACGGCTTCAACCTCACCCTGCACGCGGGCGAATGTGTCGCGTTGCTCGGCCCGAGTGGCAGCGGCAAGACCACGGCGTTGCGCGTGCTGGCAGGGCTGGAATCCACCGATGCTGGCAGTATCACCATTGACGGCATCGACGTATCAGCACTCTCCACCAGCAAACGCGACATGGGTATGGTGTTTCAGTCGTACTCGCTGTTTCCGCACCTCAGTGCCGGCGAAAACGTCGAATTCGGGCTGCGGATGCGAAAGATCAAGCCGGCCGAGCGGCGCCGCAGGGCGGCAGCGTCCCTGGCCATGGTCGGCCTCGACGACCACTTCGATCGCTTTGCACACCAGCTCTCCGGCGGCCAGCAGCAGCGGGTCGCGCTCGCGCGCGCACTCGTGACCGAACCGCGTGTGCTGCTGCTCGACGAACCGCTCTCGGCGCTCGACGCCAAGGTGCGCGTGCAGCTGCGCGACGAGATTCGACGCATTCAAACCGAACTTGGCATCACGACCCTGTTCGTCACCCACGATCAGGATGAGGCCCTCGCGGTCGCCGACCGCGTCGCCGTGATGCGCGCCGGCAATATCGAGCAGGTCGGCACGCCCGAAGAACTCTATTCCCGTCCGGCCACCCCGTTCATCGCCGACTTCGTCGGGCTCAGCAACCGCATCGACGGTCTCGTGCGCTCGGCTCGAGCCGAGGTCTATGGAACGAGCCTGCCCCTGATCGACCCGGCGACGCCCGACGGACCCGTGACGGTCTCGATCCGCCCGGAAGACATCGAGTTCGCAGCCGAGGGCCTCGCGGCGACCGTGGTCACCTCCAGCTTTCTTGGGTCGCTCCGCCGCACGACCCTGCGCCTGGCCGACGGCACCATTCTGTTTCTTCAGCACGGCGTGCGCGTGCACCCGAAAGCGGGCGAGAACGTGTTTGTCAACTTCACCGGGGCACCGGTCTCGACCGAGCGGGTGGAGACCGCCAGTGTGGCGCAGCAACAGTCCTGACAGCAGTCCTAGACTGTTTGAGTGAGCGAATCCACGGGCAATCCAGGTGCACGCGCGCTGCTACGGTTGCGTCGCAGGCGTTCGGCAGAGCGCGCGCGGGAGAGCGCTGATCTCGCCGGATCCGAGCTCGTTGTCACGCCGATCGAGGTTGTGACCGGGGCCCCCGCCGCCAACGGCGTCGACGAGAATCTGCCGGCCGGCATCCGTTTGGCTGGGGCCTGGTCCTGGCGTCTGATTGTGATCGCCGCCGCTATCGCCATTCTGGTCTTCCTGGTTATTCAGTTGCGGTTGATTGTCATTCCGCTGCTCGTGGCCGTGCTGGTTTCCGCGCTCCTGGTTCCGTTTGTGGCATTCCTGGTGCGGCATCACTGGCCTAAGGGCGTCGCTGTGGCGCTGGCGATGGTGGGCACGCTGGTGCTCGTTGCCGGTCTGGTCACCCTCGCCTCGACGCAGATCGCCGAGGGCACCGTTGGGCTGAGCGAACGGCTCACCCGATCACTCGACTCGTTCAAAGCGTTCCTGGCCGGCTCACCGCTGCAGGTTTCCGAGACTGATATCAACACGTACGTGCAGCAAGGGTGGGAGGCTCTCCAGGAGGATAGTGCGGTATTCATCAGTGGTGCTCTGTCGGTCGGGAGTACCCTAGGACACCTGCTGACCGGCCTGCTGCTGGCTCTGTTCAGCCTGCTCTTCATCCTCATCGACGGCAAAGCCATCTGGGGCTGGATCGTGCGAATTTTCCCGAGACGGGCCCGCGCGGCCGTCGACGGTGCGGGAATCGCCGGCTGGACCACCCTCGGCAACTTCGCCAAGGTGCAAATTCTGGTCGCTTCGATCGACGCGGTCGGCATTGGAGTGGGCGCGGCCCTGCTCGGGGTGCCGATGGCCATTCCGATCGGAATTCTGGTCTTCCTCGGCTCATTCATCCCCATCGTCGGTGCCGTTGCGACCGGATCGGTGGCGATTGTGATCGCACTCATCTTCAACAACTGGGCTATTGCCCTGGCCATGCTCGGTGTCGTCCTACTCGTGCAGCAGGTCGAGGGACACGTTCTGCAGCCGCTCATTATGGGAACCGCGGTGAAGGTGCATCCGCTTGCCGTCGTGCTCGTGGTGGCTGCCGGCGCCTTACTCGCCGGAATTCCAGGCGCTCTGTTCGCCGTTCCGGTGGCCGCGGTTTTGAACGCGATGACCAGTTACGTTGCTGGGGGTAGCTGGCGGTCGAGCCCACCGACGGTGCCGACGGTGCCGACGACCGGATCGGTGCTCTGGCAGACCGTGCCGCAAAGCCGACCGGGATATCGCACGTCCGGCGCACCGGCGCGCACAGCACGGCTGCGCCCGGGGACCCTCCTCACGTCGCGGGGGGCATCCGCGCGCGTCACCCCTACAGATTCGAGCGCACCCGGCGCCCCGCACGATAGTTCGGAGAACTAGAACATGCCAGAGACCACCCTCGTCGGACCGACCCTCGCCGAATTCGAGGCCGCTCGCGCGGTCGTCGCCCGGGTTGCGGATGTGACTCCGATGGAGAGCTCGCGCTACCTTGCCGATGTGTTGGGCGCGCCGGTCTACCTCAAGTGTGAAAATCTGCAGCGCACCGGCTCCTACAAGATTCGCGGTGCCTACAACCGACTGTCGAAACTGACCGAGGCGGAGAAAGCCCGTGGCGTCGTGGCGGCCTCGGCCGGAAACCACGCCCAGGGCGTGGCCTTCGCCGCGCGCGAGCTCGGCATCAAGGCGACCATCTTCATGCCCGTCGGAGTCGCGCTGCCGAAGCTGTCAGCGACGCGGGACTACGGAGCAGAGGTCATTCTGCGCGGAACGACCGTGAGCGAACCGCTGCTCGCCGCAGCCGAATACGCCCGGGAGACCGGCGCGATCCTGATCCCGCCGTTCGACCATGCCGATGTGGTCACCGGGCAGGGCACGCTCGGACTCGAAATTCTCGATCAGGTTCCCGACCTGGAGACAGTCATTGTTCCCATCGGCGGTGGCGGACTCATCTCCGGAGTGGCCAGCGCGCTCAAGCAGCGTGCCGCCCGGGAGGGGCGACACATCCGAGTGATTGGGGTGCAGGCGGAGAACGCGGCTGCGTATCCGCCCTCCCTCGCCGCCGGCGAAGCAGTGACGATCAACATGCTCCCAACCATCGCCGATGGCATCGCGGTGGCCAGGCCCGGGTTGCTTAATCTCGAGATCGTTCGGGACGCCGTCGACGAGATCGTCACCGTCACCGAAGACGACACCGCCCGCGCGCTCCTGGTGCTGCTGGAACGCGCCAAGCTCGTGGTTGAACCGGCCGGGGCAGTGGCGGTCGCCGCCATCCTGGCCGGCAAGATCACCCCTACCGGGCCGACCGTCGCCATCCTCTCGGGCGGAAACATCGACCCGCTGCTGATGCAACGCGTGATCAGCCACGGCCTCGCCGCGTCGGGACGGTACCTGACGCTGCGCATCATGCTGCCCGACCGTCCAGGTCAGCTGGCTCGAATCTCCGAGCTGCTCGCGGAGGCGACGGCCAACGTGATCGAGGTGCTGCACACCCGGCACGGCGTCGGCCTGCAGATCAGCGAAGTCGAACTCGACGTCAGCGTTGAAACTCGCGGGCCCGAACACCGCCAGCACGTCGTAGACACGTTGCGCGCCGCCGGCTACGACCCCCAGATCGACTAGCCCGGTCGACTAGCCCGGTCGACTAGGCAGACAGACAGGCCGGGCGGCAGCTGCTGCCGCCAGCGCTGTCGACCGTCGGCTGCTAGTTGATTGCTGCTGGCTGTGCAGCGTTGTAAGCGGGCCGCCTCATGCGTTGTGCATTGACCGCGCGAGGTGCCACTTCTGGCCCCTTGGCGAGCTCTCAAGGGGCTAAAGATGGCACCTCGCGTGCAGGGGAAGGCCAAGTGCAGCGAGTGGACAACCTGAGCCCCAATATCGGCGCGAATCGGCAGCCGAGCCTCGGCGGGGGAGTCAGGCGCCGGTGAACGTCTCCACGTTCGAGATCTGCACGGTGATCTCCTTGCCAGTGGGCGTGGTGTAGCTGGTCTTGGCGCCGACCTTGAGGCCGATGATCGCCGAGCCGAGCGGACTCTGCTCGCTGTACACGTCCAGGTCGCTGTTGGCGGCGATCTCGCGGCTGCCGATCAGAAAGCGGCTTTCGTCGCCGGCGATGGTGGCCGTGATGACGGTGCCCGGCATGACGGTGCCGTTGCTCTCTGGGGCGCGGCCGACCTCGGCGGTGCGCAGCAACAGGGTGAGCGTGCGAATGCGCGCCTCCATCTTGCCCTGCTCTTCTTTCGCCGCGTGGTAGCCCGAGTTCTCCTTGAGGTCACCCTCTTCTCGCGCGGACTCGATCTTCTTCGCGATGTCGCCCCGGCCAAAGTTGCTCAGTGTCGCCAGTTCCGCGGCGAGGCGGTCGTGGGCCTCCTGAGTTAGCCAGGTGACCGTTGTGTCGGTAATCACGAGTGATCTCCTTCAATACGCTCAAGCGCAGAAAGGCCGGTTGAGGGCCGCGCAGATATAGTCGTCGCCCGGGCGATTGCCGAGGCGAATACGTCAGTTTAGGTCAGCCAGCACTGGTAAATCAAACCCGTGTTGCTCAGATCGGTGGTGCGCAGAACCTCGGTGAACGACCGGTTGTACAGGCTGGAGGGCGGTAGATCGATGATCTTCCAGCCGACGACCGAATAGCTCTCGTTGAGAGCCTGAACCGCGCAACTCGCCGTGCGGTTCACCGGTAGCGCTACCTCGAAGGTGACGCTCACGCTGTGCTCATCAATGATGGTGTGCCCGATATCGCGCGCTTCTATCTGAGTGGATGCCCCGTCCAGGCCGGTCCACAGAACCCACGCTCCCAGCACCAACACGAAAACGCCACCGAGCCCCCACAGGATGCGGCGGTCGCGAACCCGGCGGGCCGGGGTGCGCCCGTAGCGCGATTGGATCGCGGCGCTCTCGGGTGCAGGTGCCGCGGCGACGTCAGATTCGTCGAGGCGCTCGGGCTGGCGGCTCGACTGAACTCCGATGGGCGTGCTGTTGAGGGGCACTGGCGATTTCACACTTCCGATGGAGCGATTAGGCTGGTATCTAGGTTATCTGGCCTAAGGTTATCTGGCATTCCTGAGGAGTATGGTGACGCTGCGATTGATGGCTGTGCACGCCCATCCCGACGACGAATCGAGCAAGGGCGCGGCAACATATGCCTACTACCGCAGCCTCGGCGTTGAGGTGATGATCGTGAGCTGCACCGGCGGCGAACGCGGCAGCATCCTGAACCCGTCCCTGACCGGCCATGCCATGGCCGAGCGTGACCTGCCCGGGCTGCGCCGCCTGGAGATGCAGGGTGCCCAGGAGGCGCTGAACGTGCAGCATCGCTGGCTCGGCTACGAGGATTCCGGTATGGATGAGGGCCAGGAGGCGCCACCGAACAGCTTTGCGGCCATTCCGCTCGACTACTCGGCTGAGCCGCTGGTGAATTTGATTCGGGAGTTCCGTCCGCAGGTGCTGATCACCTACGACGAAAACGGCGGCTACCCGCACCCGGATCACATCCGCTGCCACGAGGTCTCGATGGAGGCCTATCGTGCCGCCGCCGACCCGAGTCGCTACCCGCACACCGGGCAGCCGTGGCAGATCGACAAGGTGTACTACGACCGCATCTTCAACCTTGAACGTATCGATGCCATGTACCTCGCGCTGAGCGTGGCTGAGCCGGACTCTCCGCTGCTGGAGCCACTCGGCGCAGCCCGCGAGCGCATGGAGAATTACCCCAAGCTGGCCACCACGCACGTTCCCGCCGGTGATTTTCTTGAAGCTCGAGATGCCGCCCTACGCTCGCACGCGAGCCAGGTCACACCCGACAGCAGCTTCTTCTTCTGGCCCAACGATCTTGTCCGCGAGGCCTGGCCCTACGAAGACTTCCAACTCGTCGAATCGAAAGTAGACACCGCAATGCCCGAATCCGATCTGTTCGCCGGAATCCAGGACGACGCATGACCTCGCTGCTGAGCGTCGTGCTCGCCGCAACTCCCGACCCCGACTTCGACCCCAACACCGTCACCCCGGGCGTCGTCGGTTTTCTGGTCTTTTTCTTGATCGCGTTGGCAACCCTGCTGCTCTGCCTGGATGTGGTGCGTCGCATCCGTCGTACGACCTATCGCGCCGAGATCAAGGCACGCCTCGATGCCGAGGTCGCCGCCCGCGATGCCGACCCGAGCGCACCGACCACGCCTAGCGACAAGCCCGAATAAACCGTTACGGGTAGAGCGGATGCGTGGCGATCAGCAATATCGCCACGAAATGACACAGAAACGCCACGACCGTCAAGGTGTGGAAGATCTCGTGAAAGCCGAACACACCGGGAACCGGGTTGGGCTTCTTCAGCCCGTAGACGACCGCGCCGACCGTGTAGCAGAGCCCGCCGACGAGGATGAGCGTCATCATGGCCGCGTTGGCCTGGAAGAAATCCACGATGAACAGCAGCGCGCCATAGCCGAGCACCAGGTAGAGCGGCACGTACAGCCAGCGCGGGGCGTGAATCCAAAACACTCGAAATAGGATGCCCAGCCCGGCTCCGCCCCAGACCAGCCAGAGCAGCAGAGTCGCCTTTTCCGGCGGCAGCGCGAGCACCGTGATGGGCGTGTACGACCCGGCGATGAGCAGAAAAATATTCGCGTGGTCGATGCGCTTGAGAATGATGCGGGTGCGCGGCTGCCAGTTGAAGCGGTGGTATAGCGCTGAATTGCCAAAGAGCAGCATCGAACTGAGCACGAACACGGCCGAGCTGATCTTCGCCGCCGACCCCTCAGCGAGCACGAGCAGCACGATGCCGGCAGCGATCGTCACCGGAAATGTGCCAGCGTGAATCCAGCCGCGCCAGGTCGGTTTGACGTCTTCAGGGTGGGCGTCAGCCGCCTCGATCAGCGGCAGATTGGGGATATCGTGCTCGGTGGCCATGCTGCAAGGATACGGCAGGGCGTGGCCCGGGTGCCGCGAACGCCCGGGGAGTGGACTAGCGTAACTGTGTGCAGAAACCCCAGGTACCCTCGCCGCGTGGCATCCTCTATGGGCTGTATCAGCGCCGGCTGAGGCGTGGGCTCACTCCGGCACACATGCCTCACCACGTTGCCATGATCATCGACGGCAACCGGCGTTGGGCCCGGCAATTGGGGTTTCAAACCGCCGCGCACGGCCATCGAGCTGGCGCCGCCAAAATGCGCGAGTTTCTGGAATGGTGCGACGACCTCGGCATTTCGGTCGTCACCCTGTACCTGCTCTCCTCCGACAACCTCACCCAGCGCCCGAGCGATGAACTCGCCGATCTGATCGAAATCATCGCCGATCTCGCTGAGGAGCTCTCGCACTACCGCAACTGGCGGGTGCAACAGGTGGGGTCCAAGGCCGGCCTGCCCGAGCCGCTGGTCGCGGCTCTCGATGCAGCGGATGCCCGGACCAGCGGCCATAAGGGACTGCACGTCAACCTCGCGGTCGGCTACGGCGGCCGCACCGAGATCACCGACGCCATGCGCAGCATCGTCGCCACCCACCACGCGCACGGCGGCACCCTGGAAGACCTCGCAGAGACCCTCACGCCCGAACTCATCGGTCAGCATCTGTACACCGGCGGTCAGCCCGACCCCGACCTCGTCATCCGTACCTCGGGCGAGCAGCGGCTGAGCGACTTCATGCTCTGGCAGAGCGCGCACAGCGAGTTCTACTTCGTTGAAGCGCTGGGGCCCGACCTACGGCAGATCGACTTTCTGCGGGCTTTGCGCGACTTTTCCCGCCGGCAGCGGCGCTTCGGGGGGTAGCCACCCTGTGTTTGACAACCGATTGGAATTGCGCGCATGAATTCACTGCTCAGCTTCACCGACGGTTTTCGTGAGGAACCCGGCTACCTCGACTTCGGTCGGGTCGGCCCGCTCTCCGAGGCCGTGGTGGCTGAGACCCTCGGCCAAACCGAGGTATTGTCCCGCGCCCGCCACGGCAGCCTCGACCATCTGGTCGACCAGGATCTGCGTGCTCGCACCGCAGCGTCAGAGCTCACCGGCTTTGCCGCGGATCAGATCGTGCTGCAGCCCAACACGAGCTCCGGACTCATGCAGGCCATGTTTGGTCTCACCGGATCTGTGCTGCTCTCGGCCGGTGACTTTCCGAGCGTTCCGTTCGCCGCAGTGCGCGCCGCCGAAGCCCTGCACGTGGTGACTCCGCTCTGGTTGGAGACGGATCACGGCCGCGTCACCCCCGGACAGATCCGCGACCAGCTGACCCCGGCCGTCGCTGCCGTCGCCGTCTGCCTGGTCGATTCGCGCACCGGGTATCGCACCGACCTCGAGGGCATCCGCCAGGTCATCGGCGATCGCCTGCTCATCGTCGACGCGATTCAGGGCTTCGGCGTCGTCGATGCCGCCTATGAGGCAGCGGATGTCGTCGCTTCCGGTGGTCAGACATGGACGCGGGCCGGCTGGGGCACCGGGTTTCTCGCCCTCAGCGAACGGGCACTCGAGCGCCTGGTGCCCGTGATTTCCGGTTACGTCGGTACCGACACGGACGATCCCTGGGACGAGGTCACCCCGCCCAGTCACGCTGCCCGAGCCTTTCGGGTGACCAATGGGGACGCCATCGCGCAGGCGCGGTTCGCTGCTGCGCTCGAGCAGAGTTTCGACGTCGGTGTCGACGTGATCCAGAAGGCTATGAACGAGAATGTGTCGGAGATCATCGAGCTGGTCGATGAGTTCGTTGTCGATATCGTGTCGCCGCGGGATGTCGTCTCAAGGGCCGGCATCGTGGTCCTGGAGCCGCCAGCCGAACTTCTGACCACCCTGGTAGCCAGCCTGCACAACCACGGAATCACCGCAACCACCCGCGGCCGGACCGTGCGACTGTGTGTGCACGCGGCCCTCGACCCCGACACGGTAACCATGCTGAGGGGTGCGCTCACGGCGTACGCACTCTCAGCAAACTACTAGGAGTCGGCGCCGGCGTACCCGTCGTCCGCCTCAACGTCAGGTGAACGACAAATTTCGGTGGGCGTGTCGGGTTTCTTTTTTCTCCTGTAGGTCGTAGCGTCGCTTTCATCAGGTACGGCACCTGATCGAGACGGCCATATAAGTACGGCTCGAGAATTGCTTGATGGCCAGCTCGCCAAAGTGATCCGCGTCCTCGTGACGCAGGGTGGGAGTGGCCATGACCGCTAATCGAACCGATCGCAAGGCGACTGACCGGGTGGAGACATCCGCTTCGCAAACCGAGCGCACCTACGTGCTGGACACCTCGGTGCTTCTGTCCGATCCGAAGGCGATTTTCCGGTTTGCCGAGCACGCCGTGGTGTTGCCCGTGGTGGTGATCAGCGAACTGGAGTCCAAGCGAAACGACCCGGAGATCGGCTATTTCGCCCGGCAGGCGCTGCGCAACCTCGACGAGTTGCGGCTCAAGCATGAGCGCCTGGACTTTCCAATTCCCGTCGGCGAGGGCGGCAGCCTGCGGGTGGAGTTGAACCATTCCAACATGTCGGTGCTGCCGTCTGGCCTGCAGCTGGGTGACAACGACTCGCGCATTCTGGCTGTGGCGCTCAACCTCGCCAATGAAGGAATGACCGTGACGGTCGTCTCCAAGGACCTGCCGCTGCGCGTGAAGGCCGCGTCGCTCGGCCTCGCCGCCGACGAGTACCGGCACGAACTCGCCGTTGATTCCGGGTGGACCGGCATGGACGAGATCACCCTCAGCGCCGAGCAGATGAGCGTGCTCTACGACAAGGAAACGCTCGATTCGCGCACGGTGCAGGACATGCCGATCAACACCGGGCTGGTCATCCACTCCGATCGGGGCTCTGCCCTCGGCCGGGTGACCAGCCGAGGCACGCTCAAGCTGGTGCGCGGCGACCGGGACGTCTTTGGGCTGCACGGACGGTCGGCGGAGCAGCGACTCGCCATTGACCTGCTGCTCGACCCGGAGATCGGCATTCTGTCGCTGGGAGGTCGAGCCGGAACGGGGAAGTCGGCGCTCGCCCTCTGCGCGGGTCTGGAAGCAGTACTGGAGCGTCAGCAGTACCGCAAGATCATGGTCTTCCGGCCGCTGTATGCGGTCGGCGGCCAGGACCTCGGCTTTCTGCCGGGGGACCAGGGCGAGAAAATGGGGCCCTGGGCGCAAGCAGTATTCGACACCCTCGGCGCGATCGTGTCGGAGAACGTGGTCGAGGAGGTGATCGAGCGCGGCATCCTCGAGGTACTCCCGCTCACTCACATTCGCGGCCGGTCCCTGCACGACGCCTTCGTGATCGTCGACGAAGCGCAGTCCCTCGAACGCAACGTGCTGCTGACCGTGCTGAGCCGCATCGGTCAGAACTCGCGCGTTGTGCTCACCCACGACGTCGCCCAGCGCGACAACCTGCGGGTCGGCCGCTTCGACGGCGTGGCCAGCGTGATTGAAACGCTGAAGGGGCATCCGCTGTTCGCGCACATGACCCTGACCCGGTCGGAGCGCAGCGCGATCGCGGCGCTCGTGACCGAGATGCTGGAGGGCAACGAGGTGATGTAGTTTCGGCGGGGGAGCGGATGCCTGTGGTCGCTGGTCACCGTTGGCGATAGCCCACGCGGCAGGTCGTTTGATTTGCGGCTCATGTGGGAGCATTCTTTGATGCCTGCTACTACTCGACTCATTTCCGCCGATGATGCGGAGCGCCTTGCCGTCCTCCAGCGAACTGGTCGGATCTTCTTCGCTCCGTGGGAACCAGTGCGCCAGGATCCCTACTTCACGGTCGCAGGTCAGCAGGCAGAGGTCGAAAATGTTCTTGCTCGGCACAGCCGAGGCGAGGCTCTGCCACACGTGATTCTCGACGAGGACGCCCAGGTCGTGGGTCGGATCACGTTCAGCGGGATCACCTATGGGGCATTTCAGTCGTGCAACATGGGTTACTGGGTCGCTGAAGAGAACAACGGACGCGGCTACGCCACTGACGCAGTTCGAGCAATGACCACGCGGGCATTCGAAGAGTTGGGGCTGCACAGGGTACAAGCCGAGACGCTGATTCCGAACGTGCGCTCCCAACGGGTGCTTCAACGTGTGGGTTTCGTGCGTTATGGATTGGCGCCCGCATACCTCAAAATAGCGGGCCGGTGGCAAGACCATCTCATGTATCAGCTGTTGGCCGATCCCCGCTGAACGTGAACTCCGCCCTGATCCCGAGGCGTCCCGCAGGGGATTCCCGTATCGGGACGACAGCGACGATCGTTCTATTGGTGGCGGTGAAGAAAGTGAGTCGCGATGCCCGCGGCGTGAGCGGTTAACGACAGCGAGTGTTGCCGATAACGCCTGGGACGGATCGGCAACACTCGCTGTCGGTGGTGCTGCTACTTCTTCTGCGGGGGACGCGTCATGCTCAGCACGTCGAGCGCGGTGTCGAGCTCGGCGAGCGTGAGGTCACCGCGCTCGACGTGGCCGAGCGCGATGACGGACTCACGCACGGTGAGTCCGTCGGCTACAGCCTTCTTGGCCACCTTGGCGGCGGCTTCGTAGCCGATGACGCGGTTGAGCGGGGTGACGATCGACGGCGACTTCTCGGCCAGGGCGCGAGCATGCTCGAGGTTGGCGACGAGGCCGTCGACGGTCTTGTCGGCGAGCACCCGGGTGGCGTTGGTGAGCAGGCGGATCGACTCGAGCAGCGCGGTTCCCATCACTGGGATGCCGACGTTGAGCTCGAACGAGCCGGAGGCACCGGACCAGGCGATCGTGGCATCGTTGCCGATGACACGCGAGCAGACCATGAGCACGGCCTCGGGGATAACCGGGTTGACCTTACCGGGCATGATCGACGAGCCGGGCTGCAGATCGGGGATGTTGATCTCGCCGAAGCCCGTGTTTGGGCCTGATCCCATCCAGCGCAGGTCGTTGCAGATCTTGGTGAGCGAAACGGCGATGGTGCGGAGCGCCCCGGAGGCGTCGACGAGGCCGTCGCGGTTGGCCTGGGCTTCGAAGTGGTCGCGCGCCTCGGTGATCGGTAGTTCGGTTTCCCGCACCAGCAACTCGATGACCAGCTGCGGAAAGCCGTAGGGCGTGTTGATGCCGGTACCGACCGCGGTGCCGCCGAGCGGAACCTCGGCGATGCGGGGCAGGGCGGTGCGGATGCGCTCGATGCCGAGACGCATCTGGCGGGCGTAGCCGCCGAATTCCTGGCCGAGGGTAACCGGCGTGGCATCCATAAGGTGGGTGCGGCCGGCCTTGACGGCTTCTTTCCACAGTTCGGCCTTGGCCTCGAAGGAGACGGCCAGGTGGTCGAGCGAGGGGATGAGCTCGTCGATCAGGGCGCTCGTGACGGCGATGTGCACCGAGGTTGGAAACACGTCGTTGGAGGACTGGCTCGCGTTGACGTGGTCATTCGGGTGCACCGAACGGCCGAGCGCGCGGGTCGCCAAGGTCGCGATGACCTCGTTCATGTTCATGTTCGAGGAGGTGCCGCTGCCGGTCTGATATACATCGATCGGAAACTCGGTGTCGAACTGCCCGGTGATGACCTCGTCGGCGGCCGAGGCGATCGCGTCGGCGATGTCCGCATCGAGCACGCCGAGCTGAGCGTTGGCGAGAGCCGCCGACTTCTTGATGCGGGCGAGAGCCGCGATCTGCGCGGACTCAAGTGTGGAGCCGGAGATCGGAAAATTCTCGACCGCGCGCTGGGTTTGGGCACCGTAGAGAGCGTCCGTCGGAACGCGGACCTCACCCATCGTGTCGTGTTCGATCCGGTAGCCGGTTTGTGCGGAGGTGTCCACCACTGTGTGCGTTCCCTTTCGGTGCTGTATGAGAGTCGTGCTGTGCGCAACGGGTGCGCCGGTGAGCTAAATATCGCCCACCACGATGTTGGGGTCGGCATGCCCTTCGAAAAGAACGTAGTTCGCACCGACGATAGCCAATGTACCGGCTGCGATGGCCGCGCTGATCACCTCGGACTGTTCGAGCAGTTCGGTGACCGTGTCCTTGAGGTGTTCCCGGCCGACCTGGCCGGCGTCGACCCGGGCGGGGTCCAGCTGAGTGGATGCCGCCTGCCCGCTGACCCGACGCACGGCCGGCACGATCTTCTCGATAATGCGCGCGATATGCACGGGCAAAGCCGGGGCATCCGCTGTCTGAGAATCGATCGCAGCACGTACCGCTCCGCACTCGTCGTGGCCGAGCACGAGAATGAGCGGAACGCGCAGCACGGCGACCGCGTATTCCAGCGAACCGAGCACGGACGACGAGATGACCTGGCCGGCGTTGCGCACGACGAATAGGTCGCCGAGCCCCTGGTCGAAGATGATCTCGGCGGCGAGCCGGGAGTCGCTGCAGCCAAACAGTGCAGCGTGCGGTGTCTGCGCTCCGACGAGTTCGGCCCGCCGGTCAACGTCCTCGCGGTGCCGGGGGGTGCCGGCAACAAAGCGCGCATTGCCCTCGCATAGTTCGTTCCAGGCCTGCGCCGGAGAAGGGACGGCCGTCGATGACCGGTTCATTCCGCTCCATTTTGTGCGATGTTGGCGGCCAGCGCGGTGGCGAGGGTCTCGAAGTCGTCGGTGGGCGCCGTTCCGATCAGCAGATAGGTGCTCGGGCCGGCTGTTGTCACGAGCGCGTAGTCGAAATTTCCCCGGTCAGCGGCCGGTGCGCTGTTGCGATAGACGTCCCAGGTGACGCCAGAGATGCTGACCGTGTCGACGACGGGGGAGCCGGGCAGCTTCTGGGCCAGCCAGGTGGGGTTGGCGTCGAAGGCCTGGTTGAAGCCGATGAACTGGTTTTCGGGCGTGATCAGGCCGATGTACCAGGACGGAACCTGGTCGTTCGCTCCGGCTCGCCACTCGGCGTCGTTGGCGCTCCAGCCGTCTGGCAGCTCCGGGCTGGCCAGGGTGTGGTCGACGACCGGAGCCAGCTGGGCGGCGATGCTTGGATAGTCGGCGTCGCGGGTGATCGGGTTATCGTTGCGCGGCACCAGCAACACGAGCACGAGCACGGCTCCCACCGTCACCAGCAGCGACAGCACGAGGTTGTTCACGGTCTTGTGCGACCGGTACTTGCGCGAATTCTCGGCGAGGCGATCGGCGGTCTCCTGCGGAGTCTCCGGTCGGCCGAGCTCGGCGACGACGCGCGGCGGCTTGGGGGCGCGGCTCATCTGGTGGGTGTGGCGTCTTCGGAAGGTGTGGTGGCGGCCAGGCGGGCCGCGTCGAGGCGGGCCTTGGCACCGATCAGCCATTCCTCGCAGCGACGGGCCAGAGCTTCGCCGCGTTCCCACAGCGCGAGCGACTGCTCCAGGGTGCTCGACCCCTGTTCGAGTTCGTTGACGACGCGAATGAGCTCGTCGCGGGCCTGTTCGTAGCTGAGTTCACTGATGGTGGGGGCAGGCGAGGTCATGGCATCCATTCTAATTATTTCGGCGCGGCGGCGTTTGTGGTGACGGGCACGGTGCCATTAGCCAGGGTGAGCAGCAGCGCGGTGCCCTCGGGGGCATCCTCGGCTCGGCGCAACACGTGGCCGCCCGGCAGCTGGGCGATCGCATAGCCGCGATCCAGGGTGCCCTGCGGCGAGAGCGCGCGCAGCTGTGAGCGCAGGTCGACGACGACGCTGCCGGCGCGCTCCAGAACGCGCCCCGTCAACTCAGCGCCGCGGGCGACGTAGCGGGTGAGGTCTTCGCTGCGGGAATCGATGATCCAGCGCGGGTCGACGAGCGCCGGGCGGCTGCGCAGCTGAGAGATTCGGTCGATCTCCGACGAGAGGATGCCGGTGAGCCGGCTGCTGAGGCGTGCCCGGGCCTGCTGTACCCGGTTCAGTTCGTCGCTGACGTCGGGAACGACGCGCTTGGCGGCATCCGTTGGTGTGGACGCTCGCAGGTCGGCCACCTCGTCGAGCAGCGGCCGGTCGGCCTCATGCCCGATCGCGCTGACCAGCGGCGTCACGCAGGCGGCGGCGGCGCGCACGAGACTCTCGTCGCTGAAGGTGAGCAGGTTTTGAAAGTCACCGCCGCCGCGGGCGACTATGATGACATCGACCTCCGGGTCGGCGTCGAGGCGTTGGATGGCGCTCGTGACCTCGCCGACGGCACGGTCTCCCTGCACGGCGGCGTGCGCGACCCGAAAGTTCACGGCCGGCCAGCGCAATTGCGCGTTGCGAATGACGTCCTTCTCGGCGTCGGAGTCCTTGCCGGTCACGAGGCCGATGCAGTGCGGCAGAAACGGCAGACGCTTCTTGTGGGAGGCATCGAACAGCCCCTCGCTCGCGAGCTGCTTGCGCAGCCGTTCGAGCCGTTCCAGCAGGTCGCCGAGCCCGACGTGACGCATTTCGAAGGCCTGCATGGTGAGCGTGCCGCCCTTGACCCAGAAGTTGGGTTTGACCAGTGCGACGACGCGGTCGCCGGCCTTGAAGTCAGCGGTCAGTTTGGCCCGCACCGAGGACCAGATTGTGAAACTCACGGTGGCGTCTTCGGTGAGGTCTTTGAGCTTGCCGTAGACGTTGCCGCCGCTGGCACCCCACTGGGTGATTTCCCCCTCGACCCAGACCATGCCGAGGCGCTCGATGTAGCCGCGAATCTTGCCTGAGAGCAGGGCGACCGGCCACGGCGTTTCGACTGTGGCGGGGGCATCCGTCATGCGGCTGTCCTTGGCGTTGCGCTGGCGTGGGGCACAGGCTGGTCCTCCCAGAGTTCTTCGGTCGTGCGTGCGTAGACTGAGGCGGTGAATACAGCGCAAACGAAGAGCACTCCGCCCGTTATCGGCTTGGGCATGCCACGCATTCCAAGCGCCCGCAACAGGCTCAAGGATACCCCGGTGGTCGGACACAAGCGGGTGCTGCTCGCCGCCCCCCGCGGCTACTGCGCCGGAGTCGACCGTGCGGTCATCGCCGTCGAGAAGGCGCTTACGCACTACGGCGCCCCGGTGTACGTGCGCAAGCAGATCGTGCACAACATTCACGTGGTCTCCGAACTCGAAAATCTCGGTGCCATCTTTGTTGACGAGGTCGACGAGGTTCCACGCGGCGCGCACATCGTGTTCAGCGCCCACGGCGTCTCTCCGGCCGTCGTCAACGCCGCCGCCGAGCGCGGCCTGCAGGCCATCGACGCCACCTGCCCGCTTGTGACCAAGGTGCACCGCGAGGCCGTGCGCTTCGCCCGTGACGACTTTCAGATTCTGCTGATCGGCCACGAAGGCCACGAAGAGGTCGAGGGCACCGCCGGTGAGGCGCCAGAGCACACAACGCTCGTCGGCAGCCCGGATGCCGCCGACACGGTCATCGTGCGCGATCCCGACAAGGTGGTCTGGCTGTCGCAGACCACGCTGAGCGTCGACGAGACCATGGAAACCGTGCGCCGGCTGCGGGCACGGTTTCCGAACCTGCAGGATCCGCCGAGCGACGACATTTGCTACGCCACTCAGAACCGTCAGGTCGCCATCAAGAAGGTCGCCCGCGACTCCGACCTGGTGATCGTGGTCGGCTCAGCCAATTCGTCCAACTCCGTGCGCCTCGTCGAGGTGGCGCTGGAATACGGCGCGAAGGCCGCCTACCGCGTGGACTTCGCGAGCGAGGTCAAACAGGAGTGGCTGGACAACGCGACGACCGTGGGGGTGACGAGCGGGGCATCCGTTCCCGAAGAACTGGTCGAAGAGCTGCTCGAGGCCCTCGCTGATGCCGGCTATGCCGACGTTCAGCAGGTCAAGACCGCCGAAGAAGACCTGGTCTTCTCGCTTCCCAAGGAGCTGCGCACCAACGTCTCCGGCGAAACGGATGCCCGTGCCTTCGGCGGTCGCGCCGCACCCGCCGAGTAGACGGCCGGGGCGGTTCAGCCGCTGAAAGCTACTGGCGGCTGAGGAACTCGATCAGGGTCGGGTCATTGAGCATGGCGGCGAGCATGAAGGCGAACATCGTCACGGTCGACACTGCGCCGGCAATCAGCGACACGTAGAACGCACGGCGGCGCCGCAGCAGCAGACGCACCGACACCGCGGCAGCGGCGAGCCAGATAAACACCACCGTAATGGCCCCGACCGAGGTCAACGGGCCAATGCTGGCACCCGAAGTGTAGGTGCCCAGGCCCTGCTGCGTGTAGATGAGCTGCATGGCATCGGGGAGTGCGCCGAGCGAAAACGCGCCATACAGGGTGGCCAAAAGACCGACGGTCAGTAGCCCGATAGTGAGCGGCCGGTCCCAGCGGGGCACGGTGCGCGAGGAAGGCTGGTGCGGCTGCCCCGTCTGGAACGGCTGCCCCGTCTGGAACGGCTGCCCCGTCTGGAACGGGGGTGCCGGAACGGCGGGCGGCTGCGCGGTCGGGTGCACGCTTGCTCCCGCCCCAACGGTGGGGGCGGGAGCGTCAGCCCGGTCCTGGTCCTGCGGAGGTTGCCAGGTCCAGCCCTCAGGGGCGAGTTCGCCGTACTGGGGGCGGGGACGAGGGGCTGGTGCGGGGGGACCGGAGTCCAGGTTCTCTGTCATGGTCTAACTGCTGTCAGTGCTCTAACTGTTTGAGTGCCCGGCGGAGCCGAGCTGACGGGTGGCATCGACGACGCGAGCGGCCATGGCCGACTCGGCTACCTTGCCCCAGGCGCGCGGGTCGTAAATCTTCTTGTTGCCGACCTCGCCGTCGACCTTGATCACGCTGTCGTAGTTCTTGAGCATGTAGTCGGCGATCGAGCGGGTGAAGGCGTACTGGGTGTCGGTGTCGATGTTCATCTTGACGACGCCGTTGGCGACCGCTTCGGCGATTTCGGCATCCGTTGAGCCCGAGCCGCCGTGAAAGACCAGGTCGAGCGGCAGAGCAGCGAGCCCGAACTTGGCCGAGAGGCCGGTCTGGATCTCCTTGAGCAATTCCGGGCGCAGCTTGACGTTGCCGGGCTTGTAGACGCCGTGCACGTTGCCGAAGGTCAGCGCGGCCATATAGCGGCCCTGCTCGCCCAGGCCGAGAGCCTCGACCATTTTGATCGCGTCGTCGAGCGTCGTGTACAGGTTCTCGTTGACGTCGGCCTGAACGCCGTCCTCTTCGCCGCCGACAGCGCCGATCTCAACTTCGAGAATGGCGTTGATGGCGCGGGTGCGCTTGAGAATGTCGGTGGCGATCTCAAGGTTCGCGTCGAGGGCAATGGCCGAACCATCCCACATGTGCGACTGGAAGATGGGGTGCCCACCGTCGGCCACCGCCGACTCCGAGGCTTGGATCAGCGGAATGACGAAGTCGTCGAGTGCACCCTTGGGGCAGTGGTCAGTGTGCAGCGCCACCGTGATGGGGTAGTTGTCCGCGACCGCGTGCGCGAAACGTGCGAAGGCGAGAGCGCCGGAGGCCCGGTTCTTTACGGTGTGGCCGGCAAAGTAGTCGGCGCCTCCCGTGGTGACCTGGATGATGCCGTCAGATCCGGCCTCGGTGAGGCCCTGAAGTACGGCGTTGATGCTCTGCGACGAAGACACGTTGAATGCCGGGTAAGCGAACCCGCCCGTCTTCGCTTTGTCGAGCATTTCGGCGTACTGGTCCGGGGTTGCGATGGGCATTGCGTCTCCTCGAAAGTGTGCGGGGGTGTGAACCGAGTCTAGCCACGCCCGACCCCGGTGTTCGGTCGCGATAAGGTGACTCGGGCGGACACTCCGCGCGACCCGCCGCGCATCCGTCGTAATCGAAGTCGAACTTACGTCCGGGAGGACCTTTTGAACAGCACTGAGACCGCCACCCTGTTTCAACACCCCGACCGTAACCTCGCCATGGAGCTTGTGCGCGCCACCGAGGCCGCCGCCATCCGCGCCGTGCCGTTCATCGGCCGCGGCGACAAGAACGCCGCCGACAAGGCCGCCGTCGACGCCATGCGCGCCTTCCTTGGCACCGTCAATTTCGATGGCCTCATCGTCATCGGCGAGGGCGAAAAAGACGAAGCCCCCATGCTCTTCAACGGTGAGCACGTCGGCAACGGCCGTGGCCCCGCCTGCGACATCGCCGTGGACCCGATCGACGGAACCAGCCTCACCGCCGCCGGCCGTCAGAACGCCGTCTCCGTCATCGCCGTGTCTGACCGCGGCACCATGCTCGACGCTTCGTCGATCTTCTACATGGACAAAATCGTTACCGGTGGCGCCGGTCGTGGCGTGGTCAGCCTCGACCAGTCCATCGGCGACAACCTTCGCGACCTTGCCCAGGCACTGAAGAAGCCGGTCGGTGAACTGACGGTGGCCGTGCTTGACCGTCCGCGCCATGCTGGCCTGATTGATGCCATCCGCACGGCCGGTGCTGGCACGCGCCTCATGCTCGACGGCGATGTGGCCGGCGGCATCAATGCCGCTCGCTACGAGACTCGCATTGACATGTGCGTCGGTATCGGCGGAAGCCCGGAAGGTATCACGACGGCCTGCGCACTCAAGGCCCTCGACGGCTACATGCAGGGGCGCCTCGCCCCGAAGGACGACGCCGAACGCGCCCGTGGCGTCGCGGCCGGGCTCGACATCGACAAGCTGCTTGAGATCGACGACATGGTCAGTGGCGACAACACGTTCTTCGTGGCGACCGGTGTGACCGATGGCGGACTCGTCGACGGCGTGCGCCGTAAGGGGCCGATGATCCGCACCGAGAGCATCGTGCTGCGGTCCCGTTCGGGCACGGCTCGTCGCGTCATCGCGGAGCACCTCGCGGCGAAGTGGCTGTAGTCGCTTCGCACTAGGTCTTCACACAATTGCACGTCTCGGGTCTGTCCATTCAGGCTCGGGGCGTGCTTCTTTTTGTGCCGTCTGCAGGTAATTACCCGCACAGGTCGGATTCGCAAAGCGTCTTATTCTTGATCGTCAAATTCTTAGAGGCGAGCTTTGATGGCGCTGTGCTGAGCCTCGTTCAGTTCGGCACCGTCCAGGTCAACGGGAAGATCCAGCGTGTCGAGTTCTTCGGCCGGCGTCTCCAACTCGGGCGCGGTTAGTTTGCGCGGTGAATCATGAATGATGGCTGGTTCGGTGAGCAGCCCGATCTTGGTCTGGTCGATCCCCGGAAACTGCCGCGCGGTCACGAGCACCCGGGATTCGAGCGAGTTGGCGAACTTGTTGTAGCTGTCCACCGTGCGTTCGAGCGCCTTGCGCAGTGACTCCGCGTGGCCGGACAGCGCACCGAGCCGCTGATAGAGGGCGTTGCCGAGGTCGAACAGTTTCTGGGCCTCGTCGGTGACCGCTTGCTGCTGCCAGGTGAACGCCACGGTCTTGAGCACGGCCCACAGGTTCACCGGTGACGCCAGGGCGACTCGTTTGCTGAACGAGTAGTCGAGGATCGACGGATCGGCTTCGAGTGCTGCCGACAGCAGGGATTCGCTCGGGATGAAGGCAATCACGAACTCCGGGCTGGCATCGAAACCTTCCCAGTAGGTCTTCTTGGCCAGAGCGTCGATGTGGGCCCGTACGGCCTTTACGTGCTTGTCGATCAGTAGCTTACGGCGGGCGCCCTCCTCGCCGGTGGCCGTGAACGGAATGGTGCTCGCCTCGATGTAGTGCTCAAGCGGAACCTTGGCATCGATGGCGATCGACTTGTTCCCGGGCAGGCGAACGACCATGTCCGGTCGGCCGAGCCCGGCATCCGTCGTGATATTGGTCTGCGTGTTGAAATCGACATACTGGGCTAGTCCGGCCGCTTCGACCACGCGTCGCAGCTGCGTCTCGCCCCAGACACCGCGGGTGCTGTTGGAGCGCAGGGCACTCGCGAGCGATTCGGTGGTCACCCGGAGCTGCTGGTCGGACATCTGCGCCTGCTTGAGCTGCTCCGACAGTGATCCATATTGTTCGCTGCGTTGCGTTTCGAGCTCGGTGACCTTCTCCTGCATGGTGCGCAGGGTCTCGCGCACCGGGCTGAGGGCTTCGAGCACGAGGTGCTCGCGTTTCTCCCGCTCGGACTGCAACTGCTGGTCAGACCGCGCCCGTTCCGCAGCCTCACGCGTCGACGCCCGGTCGTGGTCGATCTGCGAACTGAGCCCGTCAACGGTCGCGAGGGCGGCAGACAGCTCGCTTTGCAGCGCCGCGCGCACGGTCGCCTCGCTGGCGCGCACCTCGGCGAGGGCGACCTGTTGGCGGGCCTGGAGAACGTCGGGGTCGACCGAGCCCTCAGTCTCGCTGTTGCTGCGGCGACGTTGCACCAACACCAGGGTCAGCAGGGCGCCCAACGCGGCGCCGATGACGAGACCGACGATCAAACTCAGCAGTGGTTCCATGCTTGAAGTTTGCCAGCGACCACCGACATTGCCGGAATGACACTCGGATCAGGCTAAATGCACGCTAGTTGAGCGCCATTGGCCCGTGCATCGACGCGTGTTCCTGGTAGCCACCGGCCCGATCACGCCGACCTTGACCCGGGTGATATGGGCAAGCTGCTCGAGCGTATCGACCTCGTGACGCTTTGCGGCGTGGATCATGATGGCAGCGCAGGCTTCAGCGTCTGCGAGCGCATTGTGGTGCGAGAAGTTTTCGAAGCCAGCCGCCATCGCCGCGACCGGCAGCCGATAGGACTCGAGATGGTAGGTGCGCCGGGCTACCTGCAGGCTGCAGACGTAGCGAAAGTCCGGCACCGGCTGGCCGGTCACGATCGACGCCGTCTTGATCACTCCGAGGTCGAAACCGGCGTTGTGGGCAACGAGATAGTCGTCACCGACGAAGGCGACCAGCTGCGGAAGCTGCTCGGCCCAGGTAGCCGCGCCCACGACATCCGCTGCAACAATGCCGTGAATGCGGGTGTTCCACTCGGAGAAAGCGTCGTGGTCGGGCGGCGGCTGGATGAGCCAGTAGGCCGAATCGACGACCAGGCTGTCACGCACTTTCACCATGCCCACCGAGCACGCCGAGGCGCCCGAGGAGTTGGCGGTTTCGAAATCGATCGCGGTGAAATTCAGCACGCCTTATGGTCTCACGGGCCACCGACATGAGCCTCCGACAAGGGCCGCGGTGACCTGGCCGGTAGAATGGTCTCTCGTGGCTCTTACTATTGCAATCGTCGGACTCCCCAATGTGGGCAAGTCAACCCTGTTCAACGCCCTGACCAAGAACAACGTGCTCGCCGCGAACTACCCGTTCGCCACGATCGAGCCCAACGTTGGAATCGTGAACCTTCCCGATTCGCGCCTGGCCGACCTGGCAACCATCTACGGCAGCAAGACCCTGCTTCCGGCGCCCGTGTCCTTCGTCGACATCGCCGGCATTGTGCGTGGTGCGAGCGAGGGAGAGGGGCTCGGCAACAAGTTCCTCGCCAACATTCGCGAAGCGGATGCCATCGCCCAGGTCATTCGCGGATTCGCCGACCCCGACGTCGTGCACGTCGATGGGAAGGTCAACCCGGCCGGTGACATGGAAACGATCAACACCGAACTGATCCTCGCCGACCTGCAGACCCTCGAGAAGGCCGTGCTGCGCTTCGAGAAAGAGGTCAAGGGCCGCAAGATGGCGCCGCTCGTTCTGGAGACCGCGCTCAAGGCGCAGGCCATCCTCGACGGTGGCCAGCCGCTGTCCTCCGCCACGCTCGACATCGAGCCGATCCGCGAACTGGGCCTGCTCACCGCGAAGCCGTTCATCTACGTCTTCAACGTCGACGAGGCCGTGCTGCAGGACCAGGCCAAGCTCGACACCCTCGCCGCGCTTGTCGCTCCGGCGAACGCCGTGTTCCTCGACGCGAAGCTCGAGAGCGAACTGAGCGAGCTCGACGCCGAAGACGCCGCCGAGATGCTCGCGTCGACCGGTCAGGCCGAGAGCGGTCTCGACCAGCTTGCCCGCATCGGTTTCGACACCCTCGGTCTGCAGACCTACCTCACGGCCGGTCCGAAAGAGTGCCGCGCCTGGACCATTCACAAGGGCTGGACCGCACCGCAGGCCGCCGGAGTCATCCACACCGACTTCCAGAAGGGTTTTATCAAGGCGGAGATCTTCTCCTTCGAAGACCTCATGGCCGCCGGCTCGATCGCCGAGGCCCGCTCGAAGGGCAAGGCGCGGATCGAGGGCAAGGAATACGTCATGCAAGACGGCGACGTAGTCGAATTTAGGTTTAACGTCTAATCAGGCCGGCCAAGGCCGCTTCTTGCAGGTCGAGGAGGTCCGCCAGAGCCTTTTCTGATGGTCGAGGAGGCCCGCGAGGGCCGTCTCGAGCGCGGTGTCCGTCGGTGTGCCGCCTCGCCGCATCAACGAGGTCGTGCACGGCCAGCGTCGAATCACCGCGAACACGGCTCTCCGCCTGGCCAGGTACTTCGGCACCTCGGCGCAATTCTGGTTGACGTTGCAGGACCGGCATGACCGCGATGTTGCCGAGGATCGCATGGCTGAGCAGATTGCGGCAATCACTCCGCGCCGCCCGCGGGACAAAGACCCTTCTTTCGAGGCACGGCGAACCTGGTGGGCGGAGAGCGGACTAGCATTCGGTTATGCTCACGGTCGACTCGCTCAGGAACCTCCTCGCAACGGGCCGTTCGGGTGACCTTGCGGCCCGACTCGCTTCCGTTGAGCCGTACGAGCGCCGCGCGGCGTGCAAGCCCCTGGTTGGTCAGGCCAAGGCCATCCTGTGCGCGAGTTCAGCATCGACGGTGACTTCGTGGCTTCGCGATCTGCGAGCAGACTATCCCGGGGGGTACGCGCAATTCGTTGACGCCTGGACAGGGCCATTGGAACTAGGGCACTGGGATGCGGCGACCACCGTCCTGCTGGCCTCCAAAGTGCCCGCTCAGGCCGCGAAAGTCTGGCCGATACCAGAGGACCGTTCGTTTGCGCAGTGGGTGTACCCGGCCTTGTTCCCCAACGACCTCATCGCGTTCGTCGATCAATGGTCTTCGGATTTCGCAGCGAATCCCAAGAACTGGGACCGTAACCGGGGTCGGGCCGTGATGTATGAGTGGATTGAAGAAGGTCTCGTCGAGGCACCACATCATGATGGAGCTGTCTTGATGCTGATCAGCGGTTGGGCTGACAGGCCGGGGAAGCCGCTTTTGTACTGGCTGCTTGCGAGACCGAAAGTCACCAGGGTGCTCTTCGCTCGTCTCTTCACGACGCGTGGCATCAAAGGTGCTTCTTTGAGGCAGAGCGACCGGAGTGATGTCAACGATCCACTTCGAACAGTGGTCGTGCCCGGGCTCGTGGAGGCTGGAGTGTGGAGTCGGAGCTTCGTCGTTCAAGGCGTCGAGTCAGCCTTGAGAAGTGATCTGCCCGCCTACCAGCGCCGCTGGTTCGTTCAGCTCGGTGCAGACCTGGGTCTGCCGGCGGCGGGGACGACCGCACTCGCTCGCTCACCCGGTTCAGGGGTTGTTCTGTAACGTAACGTGGTGGAGTTCCGCTTCAACGTTTGAGCTCGTACTGGGCCGGCGTATACAATTTGACTCCCTGCGAGGAGTGACATGCGCAGATAGCTGATCGTCGTCCCGTGCCTGCGTGACCGCGACGCGAACGCCGGTCGCGAGAGGAGAACAAGGCCATGGTTTCTGGATCGGGACAGTCCATCATGCGTGATGCGCAGAGGGAATGGATGCAGTCGCTGCGAGCCAGAATTGCCCATATAGAACTGGTCTTTAACAACGGTGACGACGGTCACCCGCTGGTCGCGCAACTGGCGCACCTGGAATCGACGAGAACTGTCGGTGTTAAGCCTGGGAACGGCTACGCGCGACAGCGCCTCACCGCGGTGAAGCGTAGGTTCGCCTACGACCGCGAAATCATTCAGGCGCTCGACGGTCTGGGAGGCATCTTCCCTGATGTTGCGAGCACGGAGCCCTGGACCGAGCTGGGTGATGTTGATGTGGTGTTCCTCGACAAGCACGGCGAGGTGCTCGGAGCGACAGTGACGCATGAAGGAATGGTCATCACACCGGACGATGACGAGCGCCTCGATCGCCAGGCGTGAGGTTGCTTTGTCACGGAATCCGGTGGAGTTCAGGTTTAACGTATAGCGTTATTGACGCGATGCGTTATAGACTGATCGTGTGATCAGGTCTTTCGGTATCAAGGACACTGGAAAGATCTGGCATGAGCAGTACGTCAAGGGTGTCGACCGCGCGGTGCAGCGAGCGACCCTGCGGAAACTCGAGTTGGTCAATGCGGCCAAGGATCTTGAGGACCTTCGGATCCCTCCGGGCAATCGTTTGGAACAGCTGGTCGGGGACCGTCGAGGTCAGTACAACATCCGGGTGAACGTCCAGTGGCGCATCTGCTTCGTCTGGAGAGAAGGAGGAGCAGACCATGTCGAACTCGTCGACTACCACTGAGAACGACTCGATCGAGCCGATCCATCCGGGAGAGATCCTGATGGAGGACTTCATCGATGGATTCAGGATCACGCAGAACAAGCTCGCGGTCAGCATTGGGGTGCCGCCGCGCCGGATCAATGAGATCGTGCACGGCAAGCGGGGCATTACGGCCGACACGGCGATCCGCCTGGCGCGGTACTTCGGAACATCGGAAGAGTTCTGGATGAACCTGCAGTCCAACTATGAGCTGCGTCGCGAGCGCCGGGCGCTGCGGGACAAGGTTGCATCGATCACACCGCTGAAGGTCGCGTGACAGATTCTTCGATCAAGGTAGTTGCGCACAATGCGTTGGGGGCGCGAGACTTCGCCCAACTGGGGCGGCTGTTCGAAAGACGGGCCCCGTACCCGTGCGACGTCGGACTAGTCATCGCGTCAATGCATCCCTGAATGCGCGTGCCGCAGTCTCCGGACTTCATGCAGGCAGCCGTTGGAACGTGCTGGATTTCAGGTTCAACGCTTAGGCTCAAGTTTCTTGCGATATTCGTCACGAGAGCATCAATCGAAGGAGACCATCGTGCCTGTCATCGCCATCATCGGAGCCGGACCGGGACTCGGCGCAGCGGTTGCGCGCCGGTTCGGGCGCGAGGGCTTCTCGCTTGCCCTGATATCCAGGAACCAGTCGAAGCTGGACGCTATGGCAGCCGAGCTGACCGATGCCGGCTTCACCGCGAGTGGTTACGCTGCGGACGTCCGCACGCCCGCGTCGCTCGAAGCTGCCCTTGCACGTGCCGCGGCAGAGCTCGGTCCCATTACTGCGCTGCAGTACAGTCCTCTCCCGTCGCGCGACTACCTGAAGCCGGTGCTGGAGATGACTCCTGAGCTGGCGCTGGAGGCATTGCAGTTCTCGGCCCTCGGACTCATCCACGCCGTGCGCACGGTGCTGCCGGGAATGCGTCTGGCAGGAAGCGGCAGCATCATCCTGATCAACGGCGGGACCTCGGTGCAGGCGCGCGCCGGCTTCGCCGGCACGTCGATCGCCTTCCCCGCCGAGAGCGCCTACGGCGAGATGCTGCACGATGCCCTAGAGGGTGACGGTATCCGGGTTAACCAACTGGTGATCCCCGGCGGCATCCCCCAGCTTCAGCTTGCCAACGGCATCGATGGCGTCGCTGATCGCATCTGGGACCTCCACGCCGTTGCCGGTCCGTTCCGCACCATGCTCATTCCGCTCGAGGACGGCCGGGAGTAGCGAACTCGTTGCCCCGTCGCACGATAGTCCGCCCGACTGCACGACGAAGTGAGGCTCGGCGCGGTCTGCGCGTGGACGCAGTGCCCCCAAAAGAAGTCCACCGCCACCCGAGCGGCCGCTCGTCCGATGGAATTGCGTCGGTTGACTGCGTCGAGTGTTAGCGTTCTGGCATGACTGAGACGGCCAAGCAGAGATCCCGTACCTCCCGCACCGGGTCGATCCCACGCACGGCGGCACGGATCGCGCTCGGACTGGTCCTGACCGGTGCCGGAGCCACCCACCTCACGGTCGCGCGTGACGATTTCCAGGCACAGGTGCCGGAGTGGGTACCGCTGAACGACGACCTCGTCGTGCTCGGCTCCGGGGTGGTGGAGATCACCCTCGGCGTGGCCCTCCTCGTCGCCGCGAAGCAGCGTGTGCTGGTCGGATTCGTGGTAGCGGCCTTCTTCATCGCCATCTTCCCCGGAAACATCTCGCAGTACCTGACGAAGACCGACGCGTTCGGCCTCGACACCGACCAAAGCCGCTTCATCCGACTGTTGTTCCAGCCGCTTCTCGTGCTGTGGGCACTGTGGGCGACCGGGGCGAGCACAGTACTCCGTCGGGCGCTGCGTGGGCGCCGATAGCCCCGTCCGCCGTGAACCGGGCCGTACCGGGTCGGCTGCACAGGGTGGCGGTGGCAGACTGATTCCCATGACGACGCTGCACATCACCGGCGATGACACCGCCGACGCCCTCCTCAGTGAGAATCCGTTCGCGCTGCTCATCGGAATGCTGCTCGACCAGCAGGTTGCGATGGAAACGGCTTTTGCCGGTCCGGCCAAGATTCGCGAACGGATCGGCACCCTCGATCCGAAAGTGATCGTCGACTTCGACACGGATGCCTTCGCCGAGATGTTCCGCGCGTCACCGGCCGTGCACCGCTACCCGGGTTCGATGGCGGCGCGTACCCAATCGGTGGCCGGGGCCATCATGAGCAACTGGAACGGCTGCACCGCCTCGATCTGGACGGAGGGCGATCCCGACGGCAAGGAAATATTCCGTCGGCTGAAGTCACTGCCCGGGTTTGGCGAACAGAAAGCGAGGATTTTTCTCGCACTCCTCGGTAAGCGACTCGGAGTCGACGCGGCCGGCTGGCGCGAAGCATCCGCTCCCTATGGGGAGGAAGGGTCATACCGATCGGTGGCCGACATTGTCGACCCCGAATCGCTCACTCGCGTGCGCGAGACCAAGCGCGCCGCTAAGGCAGCCGCGAAGGCATAGTCTCGCGTGGTGGGCCCTCACTTCAACGAACGGACATTCGACTTTCTCGACGAACTCGAGCATCGCAACGAACGCGACTGGTTCCAGGAGCACAAAGCGATCTACGAGCACGAGTTGAAAGACCGGATGCTTGCGGTCATCGAGCGAATCAACCTTGCGTTGGGCGACTTCGCGGCCGAGTGTGTGCGCCCGCCGAACAAGGCCATGATGCGCATCTATCGTGACGTTCGATTCTCGAACGACAAGTCGCCGTATAAGACTCATCTCGCTGCCCACTGGCCACCCCGTGGACTGGAGAAGGCTGGGGGAGCGGGATACTTTCTGCAGGTGGGTGTGCGCAGCGTCATGGTGGCCGGCGGTGCCTACAGCCCGCCGCCGCCGCAGCTACGGGCCATCCGCGACTACGTGCTCGACCACCACGGAGAGCTGCGCTCTCTGCTCGCCACGCCCGCGCTCACACAACTGGCGCAACCGTTCGGCGGCAACAAGCTCATCCGCCCGCCGCGCGGCTTCCCGGTCGGCCATCCGGCGGCTGACCTTTTGCTCAATCGCAGCTGGGCGCTGGTCGGCCACCTGCCCGGCGACGTCGCGCTCGACGAGAATTTCACCGACCTCGTCATTGAACGGTTTCGGGCGTTTCAACCGGTAGTCGACTTTCTCAACGTTCCACTGTCCGCGGCCACCCCGCTCGAGCAGGAAGCAGCCGTAGGCCGCCGTCGCTCTGCCTGACCACAGCCAGCCGGGACCCGCGCCGTATCAGGCCAGGGCCCCGCTAAGTGCCGGTCACACTTTGTCCCTGTGGTGGTGCACAATCTGGGCGCCGTTTCTCACAGCAAAATTCTGACCTGGGGTGTCTATCCGATCGCGTACCTGCTTCCGGCCATCGGTGTGAGCGGTGGAGACGCCTGGGTCGGTAAGCAACTCGGATACTCGATAGCCGACATTCTGGCGAAGGCGCTCTATGGGCTCATTATCTTCCAGATTGCGCGGATGAAATCCTTTGCCGACGACCCGGCATTCGCGCTGGAGGAACTGTCCGTCGAGGACGCCGGGGAATTGTCTCGGTCGATCAAGCCCGCGGACGTCGTGAAATAGGGCGAACGTCATCGGGGCCCGGCCGAGCGAACGTCTGCTCGGCCGGGCCCCCTGTACACCCTGGGCCTGTGACATCGAGGTGACAACGGATGTCTGATGCCTCACCCGACAAAGGCGCAGCCTAGTCCAGCGCCGTAATACGGCTCAGCACCTGCTCGGGAACCGCCTGGCGCGGCACCTCGCCCACCAGAAAATCGCCGTCGGGCAGCAGCGTGCCGGAGTCGGACGACCAGAACTCCGCGCTGATCACCGCTCCGCTCAGCTGGCTGCCGTGCAGCTCGACGTGGTCGTCGTGTCGCTGGCCGAGCGCCCACCGGTAGTGGTCGGTCACGTTGGCGACTGGAGAATAGGTCGACAAAGGTACCCCGCCAACAGCCGGGCCGCGGTCGTCGAGCAGCACGGCGATCAGCGGCAGCGCGGCGAACCCGCGCAGCCAGTCGGCAACATACATTGACGCGTTTTCGGCGTTGTCGGCGTCGAGCCCGGACACATCGTTCGACCCCGAAAACGGATGCGTGAGCGCCAGCCACTGCATCGGCGACGGAATCTGCAGCACGACCGGTACCCGCTGGGTCTGGCTGAAGAGGGTGGCCAGTTCAATCACGTACGCCGTCGTCTCGGCATCACCGAGCAGGGTACGCAGGGCATAGCCGGTGCGGGTTTTGGCGCCCATCGCTGCCTGAAGCGCAGGGTCGGCGGCGACCCGCTGGGCGTAGAACCGGTCGAGGCTGAGCAGGGCCAGGTCGGACTTCAGCACGCCCTGCACTTGGCCGAAGAAGTTCGCGAAGGCCATCGGCTCCTGCCACGGCACCGGCTTGCCCTGCAGAAAAACGGATTGGGCATAGTCGTGGCTGTCCAGCACGACCGCGCGACGGCGGCCCGACGTTGGCTCGGCCAGCAGTTCATTCAATGAAACGGTCACGGTGTCTCCCATCGATCAATCAAGAAAATCGACCCGGGCTGCGGGACCGTAAGGAGACGGTCCCGCAGCCCGGGTCAGCTGGTGAAAATTAGGACTTGTGCACGGCCACTTCGCCGTACTTCTGCTCGAGTTCGCGCACGCGCGCCTCGAGCTTGCTGATTTTCAGAACTCGGCGGTCGGGCACCATGATGAGGGGTAAATCTCCGATCTTGCCCTTGACCCGCTCGGGCTCAATTTTGCCCCAGTGCGTCGCCAGCAATTCCTCGTTGTTGTCCTGGCCCCACGAGCCGTAGTAAAGCAGGTCCTTAGGCGGCTCTTCTTGAACGAACTCCGCAACAAACTCCTTGTACGGCTTGCCGCGACTGATGCGATCTTGGCGCATCTGGGCCCGCAGTTCAATCGTTGCCTGCTCGTACACCACGAAAGTGTCAGCTTCCCAGACGACGCCGTAAACGTTCGTGGCGACCTGGGCCGAGATTCTGTCCAGCTCAAGGTCGGTCACGACGAGTTCGGGGTCGCGCTCTAGCACGTCGCCGTAGCCACCGCCGGCGCCCTGGGCGATCATGTAGAGTTCGCCCTCCTTGGCCACGTCGAACTGCAGCCCCATGTGTCCGGTCTGGTAATCGCCGCCCTCGAAGGGCTGCTCGTTCATGACGCGTTCCATCGAAAGGTTGAACTGCGACGGGTCCTTCTTGATGATGTCGTAGATGTTGATGTCCTTGACCATGGCCAGGGGATAGACCGGGCAGCCGTACCCTCCGAACATTCCGGGAACCGAGGAGAACTTTGATCCGGAGGTGACGGTCATGAAACCCCAGCTGGGTGTACCGCGAGAGGCCACCATCATCTCGTAACCCATGCCGCCGCGATACTTGCCGAAGCCCTGATTGTCGCGCACCAGCCGCTTGCTGACCAGTTGCAAGAACGGTACCTCTTCTTCCATGACTTCCTGCTCGCCGAGGTCGGCCATGGCGCAGAACAACGGCGCCACGGCGTCTTCACCGTCGCGGAACGCCTTCGCCCCGCCGCCCATGCCGTTGAGGTCGGCACACAGATTACCGACCTGCTCACCGTTCTGGGTGGTGCCGCCCCATAGAAAATCGTTGATCTGGTTGAACCAGGGCGCCACGACGTTCGAGTATTTCTGTGGCGATGAGAACTGCATCTTGGCGAAGGCCGACTGTAGGGCGGAGAAGCCGCGGAAGGATGCCTGCAGCGACTGGCCGACGGGCGCGTCGTAGCCGGCATCCGCCCAGGTATGTTCCTCCGTGATAATTTCGATGGGCGACAACGCTCCGGTGCTGCGAGGCAGGTCAGGCCACCAGTACGAGAGAACTGCCTGGGACATGAAAGATTTCGTTGACGCGAGCGGCGAGTTGAGGGCCCGATTGAGAATCTCGGGGCCGGTACCGGTGAGATCGATAATCATTCGTTCGCCCTTCACAGTGATCTTGCAGGCGAACTTGATCAGAATGTTCTCCTTAAGCGTGGAGTCCACGAACTGATTGAAGGTGACGGTGCCGTCTGGCAGCTCGCCAATACGGCGGCGTACCTCAGTCTCGACGTCCTCGACGGTGACGCGAAGTGACGCGACGAAGGTCTCCTGCCCAACCTCGTCGATGAGCCGGTCGACGGTGTCCATGATGCGCCGGGTGGCGCCCATCTTCACCTTGATGTCGGCGAGCATGAGCTTCGGGTCGCGCGTGGAGTGTTGCAAGAACGTCAGCAGGTCGCGCCGCAGGTGCCCCTTCTCCACAATCTTGATCGGCGAGGCACGCAGACCGTCATCGAATGGTGACTCCGAACCCGACGGCATACCACCTGGTTCGCACGCTCCGTTCTCGCCTTCGTGGATGGTCGCACCCACCCAGGCGATGATGATTCCGTCGCGCATGACCGGTACGAGCATCGACTGATCGGTGTTGTGCACCATGCCGAAGCGGGAGTCGTTGTGGAAGAAGCCGTCACCCGGGTTGATGCCGACGGTGGGCTCATCCTTCCAGTTCTTCATGATGTAGCGGATGGGATGGTGCAGCACCGCGGAGAAGGCGATCACGCCGCGGTTGGAGAGATACGTGACATCGCCCTCGGCGGTGTAGACCGCGCAGGAGAGGTCGGCCCACTTCGCTCCGGGCGCCGCGCCCATGCTCTCGCACATCTCGAAGGCCTCGTCAAGTGCACCGGCCAGGCGTTTGCGAATCCGGTCGACCTCGAGCGGGTCAATGCCCTTCGCGATGCACTCCTCCTCATAGGCGGTGCGCGGCATGATCTCGTGAGTACGCATGATGGCCGGGTCTGGCCCGAGGAAGAGGGTAGTCTCGTCCATGAATTTGTCGACCCACTGCTGTTCTTGGTCAGTCAGTAGCTGGGATGCGTCGTCGTCTCCGCTGGTGGGCACGAACTGGTCAGTTGTCAGTGTCATGGTGTTCAAGCTCCTTTGCTTGCGTTCGCTGAAGAAAAAGTGGGAAGGTCGGTCAGTCGCTCAGTAGCCATACCGCCCCCTGCACTGTCGGTTCCAGGCGCCAGCCTGGTTCCACCAGATAGGTGGTGTTTTCGGTCGTGACGATCGCCGGTCCGTGGATCACGTATTCGTGTTTGAGCGCGTCGGCGTCGTAGACAGGGGTGTCGACCGCGCCGGCGATGCTCGTGAAGTGCACCGAACGCCGCGAGACCGGTGCCGGCTTAATCTTCTCGCCGCCGGTTTTGATCGACTCGAATTGAATGACTTCGCCCTCGATATAGGACGCTACGCGAATGGTCTGCGCCCGGACGCCCGCCTCTGGCGCCTGGGTTCCCTCGCCGTATCGTTCGCCAAAGATCTCGGAGAACGTCTTGATCAGGTGCAGCACGTCGGCGACCCCGTTGACCCGGTTGATGTTGAAGGCGACGGCAGTGGTGACGAGCTGGTTGCCGTAGCGCATGTCCATTTCGAGTCGGTAGCGCACGTCGGCGCGGTCGTAGCCCTGGCGCACGAGGTCTTCGGCGCCCTTCGCTTCCAGCTCCTCGATGTACCCGTTGAGCGCTTCGTACTGAGCGTAGAGGCTGCGCTTGATCGGTTCGTAGAGCACGACGTAGGCGCTGCGTTCGTGAATGTGCAGCGGTCGCATATTGCCGGCGCCGAGCGCCGAGAACACCGACGCGAAGGGTGGAAACAGGATGCGGCTGATGCCGGCGCTCGCCGCGATGCCGCAGGCATGCAGCGGACCGTTACCGCCGTAGGCGAGCATCGTGTAGTCCTCGATCAGCCCGCCGCGCGAGCGCAGCTCCTTTTCGATGCCAATCGCCATCTGTTCGTCGACTGTCTTCTTGATAACCTTGGCAACCTCGACCGCGTCGAGGTCGAGCTCGTCGCTGAGCGTCTCATCGATGACATAGATCGAACGCTTCTTGTTGAGATTGATGTGCCCGTTGGCGTAATTGTCCGGGTCGAGGTAGCCGAGTACCAAGTCGGCGTCGGTGACCGTGGGGCGCAGGCCGCCACGGTCGTAGCAGGCCGGGCCCGGGTCGCTTCCGGCTGATTCCGGTCCGATTTGGATGGCGTGGTGAATGCGGTTGTAGGCGGCGATAGATCCGCCGCCGGCGCCGAGCGTGTTGAGGTGGATCATCGGCGCGGAGACCATCCAACGACCAATGGTGGGCTGGAAATCGTAGTGCCGCACACCGCCCTCTGGCACCAGACCGATATCGAACGAGGTGCCACCCATGTCCATTGACACGACGTCGCCGAGGCCGGTCGACTCCGACAGGTGCTGGGCCGCGCCGACGCCGGCGATCGGTCCGGAGTGAATCGTTTGCAGGGCATCCGTTGAATTGGGCTGCGCCATGCCGCCCGAATTGTGAATGACGAGCATCGGCTTCTCATAACCGGAGTCACGCAGGTTGTTGGAGAGCTGATTGAGGGCATGAAACATTGTCTGGTGCAGAAAAGCGTCGACGACGGTGGCCATTGCTCGCACGTATTCGCCCTTGCGGCCGGAGACCTGGCTGCTCAGCAGCACCGGAATCGACCCGAGCTCGTGCGTGGGGTACTCGTCGAGAATGATCTCGAGAATGCGATCCTCGTGCACCGAGTTCTCGGTAGCGTTGGTCAACGCGATAACGATGGCCTCTGCGCCGTTGTCGACGAGTTCGCGCACCTGGGTGCGCACGTCGTCGTACATCAGGGGCACCAGTACCTCGCCGACCGAGTCGATCCGTTCTTTAACCGAGCGGATGAGGCGGCGCGGCACAAGCGGGTCTGGTCGCTGGGCATCGGGCATATCGCCCTGCTTGACCCCGTCGAGTCCTTCGCCGTAGCCGCGGCCACGAGAGAGCGGGATGGTGTCCTCGAAGCCGTGGGTGACGATCGCCGCGACCCGCGGCCCCTTACCCTCGATCAGGGCGTTGGTGCCGAGGGTGGTGGCGTAGCGCACCGAGTCGACCTCCTTGAGCGCGGTTTCGCGACTGATGCCGGCGCGCTCGCAGGCCCGGTCGAGGGCTTCGTTGAAACCGAGGGCGAGGTTGTGGTGGGTGGTGAGCGCCTTGGATTCGATGTACACGTCGTCCCAGACGAAGAAGCAGTCGCTGAATGTGCCGCCGATGTCTACGGATATGCGTTTCACGGTCAGTGCCCTTCGGAGTTGTCGGCGTGCGAGTGGGAGTGGGAATGTGCGGACACGGAATCAAACCGGGCGCTGAGGTCGGTCTCGGCGTTCTCGCCGGGGCCGTAGTTGACGACCTCCTCGGGGTTGCCGCCGTGGGCTTCCCACTTTTCGCGCAGGGAATCGATGTCCCAGAGCATGTCGACGGTCGGCGGATGCCCCGGCGGCAGGTATTCGGCCTCGATCTGGGTGCCGCAGGTGGGGCAGTAGAACTCCAGGATGCGGCAGAAGGTCGGGTCCGGGGAGAACGTGAACTCGTACTTTTCCGGGTCGATCACCGGGGGGTGAATCTCCTGCGGGTCCCGGTCGTAGACCAGAGTTCCTTCCTTGTAGTTGCCGCGGGCGTCGCCGAAGTCATGGGCGCAGACGCGGCAGATCCACCGCTCCGTATCGAGGTCGATGAGCAGGTATTCGGTCATGGGAACGCGCATTGTGTTTGTACCTTCCTGGGGAAACAAAAAAGTGGGCTAAAGCGTGTCGGCGAGCTGCAGGTCGCCGGCCGTGGAGACCGTCAGGGTCCAGCCGAGCGGCACGCGCGCGGTGAAGAACGGTCCCTCGACGATGGCCGGTCCGGCCGCCGCGGCGCCGGGCTTCTGGTCGTCGAGTTGGTAGACCGAGACGCTGTCGATCTGGGTGGGAGTGGAGCGCACCTGCCGGGTTCCGGCGGCCACGGCGGCGCTCGCCGCAGCGGGTACCCCGCTGGCGATGGTCGGGTGCGGCAGCCGGAAGGTGGCCTTGAGCGAGAGAATCTCTTCGCCGTCTTCGACAATGGTCGACCAGTCGAGTTCGCACTCGCTCAGGTCGTGCCCTTCCTGGAACATGTCCTTGCCGGCATCCGCTTGCATCGACGTGCGCACCGCGGTGATCTCGGCCTCCGAGAACCCGGTGACACTCGTTTCGTAGGACTGGGCGATGTCGGAGAAGCTGATTCCGTAGGCCGAGAACACCGCGGCGAGCCGCGGCACGAGTACGTTGTGCACGCCGGCAATGCGTGCGGCGGCGCAGGCGTTCATCGGTCCGCCGCCACCGAACGCGGCGACCGTCGTGTCGCCCGTCGCGCTCACGAGGTCGGCGAAGGCCCGCGCCAGGTGGCTGGAATAGCTGGCTTCCATGCGAATCAGGGCCTCGTCGAGGCTGATTCCGAGTGGGTCGGCGACGGTCTTGGTGATGACAGCGCGCGACCGTTCGGCGTCGAGGGCCATCTCGCCGTTCAGATAGGTGGCGGGGTCGAGCACGCCGAGCAGCAGGTTGACGTCGGTGATCGTGGCCTGCGTGCCACCGAAACCGAAGCAGGCCGGTCCGGGGGCTGCCCCGACGCTTTCCGGCCCGACGGTGATCTCGCCGTCGTGCACGGCAATGATCGAGCTGCCGCCGACTCCGGTCGAGCGCACATCGCTCATCTCGTAGGAGATGTCGACGCCCTGGATCGATCCGCGCCGGTCGACGGCGATCGTGGAATTGGCGACGGCGCCGACATCCGTTGTGGTGCCGCCGACATCGATCATGAGCACGTTGTCGAGCCCGTACGCCTCGGCGAGAGCACGGGTGCCCTCGAGGCCGCCGCGCGGTCCGGAGGAGTAGGTCTTGAGCGCGACCGACTTGGCCACGCGGGAGGAAGCGCCGTCGTTGCGGTAGATCAGCAGTGGGTTCTTCACCTTGTAGGCGCGCAGCCGGTGTTCGGCGCTGTACAGAAAACGCTCGACCGTGGGGTGCAGAAAGGAGTTGAGGATGCCTGACCAAACCTGACGCTGGCGGGAGGTATCAGAGGCGAACTCGCGGGAGAACAGAATCGGCACCGAACCGAGTAGGTGTCGGGGAAAGTTCTTGAGCATGGTGCGCTTGAACAGGTGTTCGCGTTCGGCGCTAAGGCCGGCGACGACGAGACGCTCCGCTCCGGCGGTGGTCAGTCGGTTGATCTCGGCGACGAGCTGGCGGGAGAGTTCCTCGGGACTGCCGTCGGCCGTGATGATGCCGATCCGGGCACCGATCAGGTCGGTGAACAACGCGGCGGTGTCGTCCGAGTGGCCGAGCGAGTCCGGCAGGGTGGGATCGTCGGTGATGAGCCCGATCTTGGGCCCCTTGCGCTGCACCAGCGCGTTGGTGCCCTGGGTCGATGAATAGCGGATGTGCTGGGTTGAATGCAGCAGGTCGGCTAGATTCGCTTTGCCGAACAGTAGAGCGGATGCCTTTGTCATCGCGTCGAAGAGACACTGGGACAGGTCGACCGGAGTGGTGAGGGTCTTGGTAAACGTGAAATCCGTGCCACTGGCGACAACAATGTCGGTGAGGGTTCCACCATTGTCGATGTTGATCAATCGTTCCATGAGCGCTCCTTTGCGGTTTGTGGTGAGTGATCGAGGCTCTCGGGGAGCCACGTCACCAAGAATGACCCCGCGTCCGAGGTGCAGCGTGTCCCAGATTGGGACACCGCACGACTAGCGCTCGCGGGGTCGCAGCGGGCATGCTTGCAGAGTCCACAAGGGAGTCGATATGCATAGAGTCGCCGATCGGCGAATCAAGATAGCGGCGGCGCGCGCCGATTTTCTGCGATTCGGACACGCTGAAACCCAATCGGTTCCTGGCGTGGTGGCCGCCTCCTGGCAGCGTTCCTTCTCAGCGGGAGTGGATGCATCCACTTCTCAGGCAGTGTTTCACAACGACCTCGATCTGACCGGCCGCCTGATGCGCTGCTCGGAACCGGTCATCGCCCGGCTGAGCGGTGAGATGGCTGAAATGCCGCTGTCGATCGTACTCACCGACTACAAGGCACGAATTCTGAGTCGTTCCGAAACCGACAAGACCATCGGAACCCTGCTCGATGACGTGTCGCTGGCGCCCGGCTTCAACTACGCCGAGGCGAGCGTCGGAACCAACGGAATCGGCACCGTGCTCGAGTCGGGTCAACCGTTGTACATCGTGGGGCCCGAGCATTTTCTCGAGCACCTGCAGCCGTTCGCCTGCGCCGGGAGTCCCATTCGGGACCCGATCACCGGGCGGGTGGAGGGGGTGCTGGATATCAGCTGCCTCATCGAAGATGCCAGCCCGCTCATGCATTCCCTGGTGCGGTCGGCCGCCCATGAGATTGAGCGCAACCTGCTCGTCGATCGCAGTCAGCGACAGCAGGCACTGTTTGAGGAGTATGTGCGGGTGGATTCCCGCAACCGGGGCGCCGTCATGGCCATCGGCGGCACCGTGGTGATGGGCAACGCGGTCGCGCAAAGTTCGTTTTCTCCCGATGAACAGTGGACCATTCAAGAGCACGCTCGCTATCTGATGATTTCTCCTGGTCAGCCGGTCGACCAGATCGAGCTGTCCTCGGGCAAGGTCGTGCATGTTCGGGGCAAACGTGTCGTGGTGGGCCCGGACGTCGCCGGCATCGTTGTGGTGGTCGAAATCGTCTCCGAACCGGCACCGGTACCGGTGCCCGCATCGAGACTGACCCTGTTGCCGCTGCGGGGGCACCGGTTGAAGAAACCCATTCCTGCAGACTCTTCGGCGATTCTGCACGATGCGGAATCCTTGCTCGGCAAACGCGCCTCGAGCGGAGTGGTCACCGCGCTCACCGCCGGCGCGCCCCTGCTCGTGCTGGGGGAGGCCGGCGGCGGCAAGGTGTCGCTGCTCGCCGAACTATATCGCCAGATCGTTCCGCTGGGCCGAAGCGTCATATTCGGTGCCGAGCAGCTCAATCAGCACGGCGTGCACTCGGCCATTAATAACGACCTGATCAGCGCCCTGGCCCGGCCAACGCTGTACATCTTTCGCAATATCGATCGGTTCACCGAGGCAGCGACCGCCGAACTCGAGGCGTTTCTGGTGACCCGCGAAGCCGGTGTTGGCGGCCTGGCCGTCACGGTGTCGCAACCCGATCTTCAGGCTGACCTGGCCGCTGCCCGCCCGTACACGGCCCTACTGCAGCACTTCACAACCTCGGTCACGGTTGCGCCGCTGCGGCACCGCCAGGGAGACCTGCCCGACATCGTCACCCGGGTGCTCGCGCGACGGGCCGGTTTACGTCCGGCCACTGTGAGCGCCGGAGCGATGCGGGTGATCTCCCGCTATCCGTGGCCGGGCAATATTCGTCAGCTCGAAGAAGCGCTCGACACCGCCCTGCTCACGCGACCGGTCGGCGCCATCCAGGCCGAAGACCTGCCCGCCTACTGCCACGGCGGTGCACCGCGCCTGTTGTCGGCGATCGAAGCGGGGGAGCGTGACCTCATCGTCGGTGCCCTGCACAAAGCCGACGGCAATCGGATGCGCGCGGCCGAGTCCCTGGGAATAGCTCGGTCCTCCCTCTACCGCAAGCTAAAAACCTTCGGTATCACCGTCACCGACTCGTAGCCGGGCTGCGGCATCCGCTTACTGGCGGTGTGTGGCACGCAGGCGAATCACAGACCAGACGACCACGACGGCGACGAGTGCCATGGCGGACAGTCCGAGTCCGGAGTAGCCGGCCAGCGCCAGAATCGGCCCGGCGATCGCGCCGCCGAGAGCGCCAGCCGCGTTCATCGAGAGGTCGGAGAACCCCTGCAGCGAGGATCGATCCTCGATCTCGACGGCCTCGGCGACGAGCGCAGAGCCGGCGACAACGGATGCCGACCAGCCCAGGCCCAACAGCACCAGACTTACCGTCATCGTGCCCTGCGACCCGTCACTGAGCCAGGCCGCTCCCAGCGCCCCGAGCAGCAGGGCCTGCCCGCCGAGGATCACCCGAAGCCGGCCGAACCGGTCGGCGAGCGCCCCGAACGCCGGGGAGAGGGCGTACATGCCGGCCACGTGCAGGCTTATCGTCAGCCCGACGATGGTCAGGGTCGCGCCGTGGTCCCGCAGGTGCACCGGCGCCATCGACATCAGGGCCACCATGGTCGCGTGGCTGAGCGCGATCACGACAACGGCGTACCGGGCCGCCGTGTTGCCGCGCAGAATAGCCAGACCACCACTGGCCCGACGGATGCCCACGCTCGTCGTGCGCGCCGCCAGCGCGGTCAGCAGGGGGTCGGGTCGCAGCCCGAGCGCGTAGACGAAGGCGGCGGCGACCGTGGCGCCGAGCGAAAAGGCGAACGCCCCGGTCATCGCCGGAAGCCCGAGGGTGGCACCGAGCGCCTCGCCCGGTCCGAACAGGTTCGGGCCGAGCACGGCGCCAATGGTGGTGGACCAGACCACGATGGACAGGTCCCGTGCTCGAAAGCGCTGGCTGGCCAGGTCGGTCGCTGCAAAGCGGGCCTGGAGGTTCGTTGCTGAGCCGGCGCCGAGCAGCATCAGGGCCAGCAGTAGCAGGGGGAAGTTGTCGACGGACACCGACATGATCGCGAGCACCGCACCCGCGCCGGCCATAAGCGAACCGGTCGCGAGCGACACGCGACGCCCGCGCGCCTGCGCCAGGCGGGCGAGCGGAACGGCCACGATCGCGGCCCCGAGGGTGCTCATGGTGGCGGCCATGCCCGACCAGGCGCTGGACCCCGACAGCTCGGCGGCGAGTAGCGCGCCCAGCGACAGGGTTGCTCCCATGCCGATACCGCCCAGAATCTGCCCGGCGATGAGCACTCGCACGACGCGCTGCTGTAGGTTCGGTGCGGGTGACGAGGTCGTCGCGCGTGTGCTGGCGTGCTTCACAGTCTGTTCCCCCAGTTGGTCGCACCGTCGGGCGTGCGACTCGAGTGCTCGCGAGGCTCACTCTACCGAGCGGCCGACCGGTCTGATCGACGCCGGCCGCGAAAGTTGCGCCGTGCCGCCCCACCGGGCATCGTGGGATCATGACGAATCCCGGCGAGCACACCGCCGCACTGCACGACGAGCCTTCACAGGATCCCGCAACCTTCTGGGAAAACCGCTATCGCGAGAGCGATCGTGCCTGGAGCGGGCGCGCGAACGCGGCGCTCGAACGCGAGGCCGCCGGCCTCGCGCCGGGCACGGCGCTCGACCTCGGCAGCGGGGAGGGTGGCGACGCCCTCTGGCTTGCCCAAAACGGATGGTCCGTCACCGCCGTCGACATCTCCCCGACCGCGCTCGCCCGCGGCCAGGCCGCCGCCGAAGGGGCTGGCCTCGCTGAACGCATCCGCTGGATCGCCGCCGACCTGGCCACCTGGCAGCCGGACGGCCCGTTCGACCTCGTCACGGCACACTTTTTGCAATCACCGGTCGAGCTGCCCCGCGAGGTCATCCTGCGCCGCGCCGCCGCAACGGTCGCCCCCGGCGGCGTGCTGCTCGTCGTGGGCCACGCCCAGTTTCCGCCGTGGTCGAAGCACAAGCCAGACGGCGTTCCGTTGCCGACCGCCGACGACGTGCTCGCCTCGCTCGAGCTGCTCGCCGAGCACTGGGAGATCGTCACCAAAGCTGCTGTTGAGCGGGAAGCCATCGGCCCGGACGGCCACGTCGCCACCCTCGTGGACAGCGTGCTGACCCTCCGTCGCACCCACTCGATCTGAGCCGGTCGCCCTACGCCTGCGGCAATGAGAACATTGGGTAATGACCGGAACACTCGTGGCCAAGGGCCTGGCCGGCGGCTACGCGCACCGCACCCTCTTTGAATCGCTCGACCTGACCGTCGCCCCCGGTGATGTGATCGGCGTGGTCGGCGCCAACGGCGCGGGCAAATCCACCCTGTTGAACCTGCTGGCGGGGCTTACCGAGCCGCAAGCCGGCACCATCGCGCTCAGCCCAGCGGATGCCTTCGTCGGCGCGCTCCCGCAGGAACACGAACGGGTGCCCGGGGAAACCATCGCCGGCTACATCGGCCGGCGCACAGGCTGCGCCGAGGCGACCCGCGAAATGGATGCCGCGGCATCCGCTCTCGGAGCCGCTCAGCCGCGCGCCGGAGGGATCGACCCGGCCGACGCCTATTCGAGCGCGCTCGAGCGTTGGCTGGCCAGCGGTGCGGCCGACCTCGACGAGCGGCTGCCGATCGTGCTCGCCGACCTCGGCCTCACCCTCGGCAGCACACTCACCGCCGATAGCCTGATGACCGCGCTTTCCGGCGGCCAGGCTGCCCGGGTTGGCCTGGCCGCCCTGCTGCTCTCTCGCTTTGACATCGTGCTGCTCGATGAGCCGACGAATGATCTCGACCTCGACGGGCTCGAACGCCTCGAAACCTTCGTCACCGGGCTGCGCGGCGGCGTCGTGCTGGTCAGCCACGACCGCGAATTCCTCGCCCGCTGCGTCACCCGGGTGCTCGAACTCGACCTCGCGCAGGGCGCAAACCGGGTGTTCGGCGGCGGCTACGACGCCTACCTCGAGGAACGCGAAACCGCGCGCCGGCACAACCGTGAGAACTACGACGAGTTCGCCGCCAAGAAAGCCGACCTTGTCGGGCGGGCCAGAACTCAGCGCGAATGGTCGAGCCAGGGCGTGCGCAATGCCATGAAGAAGGCACCGGACAACGACAAGATCCGCCGCAAGGCTTCGGTCGAATCGAGCGAGAAGCAGGGCCAGAAGGTGCGGCAGATGGAGAGCCGTATTGCGCGCCTGGAAGAAGTCGAGGAACCCCGCAAGGAATGGCAGCTCGAGTTCACCATCGGCGCCGCCCCGCGCTCGAGCGCCGTCGTGGCCACCCTCAATAACGCCGAATTCCGGCAGGGCGACTTCGTGCTCGGCCCGGTATCCCTGCAGATCAACGGCGGAGAACGCATCGGCATCACCGGCCCGAACGGCGCCGGCAAGTCCACCCTGCTGCGCGCTCTGCTGGGACGTCAGAAAGCGGATGCCGGCAGCGCTCACCTCGGCGCCAGCGTTGCGATCGGCGAAATCGACCAGGCCCGGGCGCTCCTGGCCGGCGCCCGGCCCCTGGCCGCGAGTTTCGAGCTACTCGTACCCGATCTGTCCCCGGCCGAAGTGCGCACCCTGCTGGCTAAGTTCGGCCTGAAAGCCGACCATGTGAACCGCCCGGTCGACGATCTGTCGCCAGGGGAGCGCACCCGGGCCGGGCTAGCGCTGCTGCAGGCGCGCGGTGTGAACCTGCTCGTGCTCGACGAGCCGACCAACCACCTTGACCTCGCGGCGATTGAGCAACTGGAACAGGCGCTCGACAGTTATGAAGGCACGCTGCTTCTGGTCACCCACGACCGGCGCATGCTGGCCAACGTGCGCACCGACCGGCACTGGAAAGTCGAAGCGGGCCAGGTTCTCGAGGGCTGACGGTCACGTCCGAACAGCTCACCCGGGCAGGGCCATCAACTTCTTTTGGTGCCGCTTTTCGTGGGTGACCACGATCATGTGCGGCACGGTGAGGCCGGCCAGGCCGATGAACAGCACTTGCAGAATCTGCTCCGGCATATCGCCGCTGGGGCCGATGACGAACAGCAAAGCACCGGCCGCGAGGATCGGCACCACGGTATACACGACCACGATCAGGGGCGGTAGTCGCCCTCCGCCACGTTCTTCGGCAAACCCCGCCCTCAAATGCCGAAAGCTGTGCAGCGCACAGAAATACACCAAAAAGAAGACCAGCGGCTCGCAGGCCAATGCGAGCACCGACGTGAGCACGATTTCCACGCTCTCATGCGGCCGATGCCGCATGGCGGCGACGGCCGCCACCAGCAGCCCGGCCAGAGCGAGCGGTGCCAGTCCTGCCTGCACGTCCGACACCATCGCGCCGTCGGCACCGGCAAGCACCACGTAGGCAGCGCCCACCTGATCCGGATGTGAGAAGGCCGGTACGCTCAGCAGCCCGAATCCGGCGAGAAAGCGCAGCCACAACCCACGATCAGCGTTCCAATCAGACCCGAAATGCAGCGCCGACACGATCAGGAACGCAACCAAGCTCAGCACCGGGGCGACTAGCCAGAGCAGCACGACACCGACCACAATCACGAGGTATACCGTGTTGAACGCAGCAAAACCCAGCGGGGTTCGCCAGACGCCGGCGCGACGCGCGATCAATGGATCGAGGGCACCGTGAGGCAGACCCAGCACGGCGACGAGCACGCCGAGAAGTACGACCTGAAACGTAGGTGAGAGCATCGGCAGGCCGAACTCGAGCATGGCCAGCGTGGTCAGTGCCAGACCGGAGAACACCACCGTTTCGATGGGGACGTGGCGGATTCGGGCGGTTGCGCGGGCGGTACCGATTCGGGGCGCGGCGACCTGCTCCATCATTGTGTCTCGCCCGAGCACACGGTCCCAGTGGGCGTGACGACGAGTAAGGCCTGTGCAGCCGATGCAGAGGTGAAGGCTGTGGGTGCGGCTACCTGGGCGATAAACGGGCTCCATGGCAGGCTGAATATGATTTTGGCATAGTCTGCGGCCCGGGCGCCGTCACTGAGGAAACGCACCAGGGTGGCCGGCGGCACACCGCGGGCCAGAGCGAGAAAATACTCTGCAGTACGTTCCGGATGCGCGCGAACGGCCTGGAGAAATATGCGGTCGAAGGTGCGACGCAGCCACGGTTCTTCGGGATGCCCCACCGCTTCCCGCCCCGCCAGGAGGCGATCCGTGCACACTTGCGCCCACCGTTGAATGCGCAAGAATCCATAGCCTGAGGCGGCTCGCAAAGCGCCGCCCGCATTTCCGGCAAGCACCACCCCGGGTATCTCCGGCGCGGTCTGACGGCCCCGTCCCATGGCCAGCACCCCACCCTCGGTGCGCACCCGACGAACGTCATCCAGACCCAGGCCCGTTAAAACGTGGTCCAACTCACCGGCCAGAAGTTCCCGTTTGATCGGCGTTGTGCCGAAGCGGGTCCACTCCACGATGGCCCGGTTCGGACCCAATGGCAGCGCGTAAACGAAGCTCAGGCCTTCCTCATTGGCGGCAAGCGACCCCATCAATGTCACCTCGGTCGGGTCGAACGGATGCGGCCCGTCACACTCGAATTCAACGCCCACAAAACTTTGATAGAGCATCGCGGCAGCGGGCCGTGGTCGCGTATCGATCACCTGACGGGCCAGCAGTGTGCCGCCGCTGGTTTCGACCCGCACACCGTGCGGCACCGCGCTCACCATTTCGGCGCGTACGCCGAGACGCAGGTCTACACGCGGCGACTGAGCGATGTCGGTCTGCGCGCTGGAATAGAAGTCGATGCCACGAATGTACTGGTATGACAAAGCCGGAACCTCGTGCCGAACCGCGCTACCTGCGGCATCAGTAAAGGTCCACGTCGGCCAGCGTTGGGAAACCAAGTGCGAGAGTTCGTGATGTTCTTGCTGCCAAAAGCACCAGCTGCGGTCGTCCTGGTACGCGGTGCGCGGTTCGACGACGACAACGCGCGGCCCGGCTGGCGCGCGCGCCAGCCGGGCCGCCAGGCTAAGCCCGGCCAGTCCCGCACCAAGCACCACAACGTCAGCGTCTTCGACAGAGTTCATTTGTGCTCTATTTCTCTTAACCACATGCTGAGGTGTGGTGATTCTGTGGACCGATCGAGTCGGCTACAACAGCTGAAGAAATCTACGGATGAATCACTACTACCTCTGAACGTCGATTTGGAGTAGGTTTCCTAATATACCTAGCCAGGTTACCTAGGTACGTGCTTTATCTCCCGTACCGTCAGCGATTCTCGAGCATCAGAGGCTATTTTGATACCTGATTCACTAACCCAAGTGCAGTACGACACCATCTACAATATTTTCTCCCTCGTCATTGCCTCGCAGCTTTTCACCTCTATCTTTCTGGTCATCAGCCTTCCGCGCGTATTGCCGCGATATCGTCAGGCATTGACTGTCGCGGCGATCGTTTGTGGCATCGCGGCGTACCATTATTTCCGCATCTTTAACTCGTTCACGGAAGCTTTCGTGACCGAGGCGGTCGGCGGCCGCGGTGATTATGTTCAGGTCGCGGGAGCGTCGTTCAATGAGGGATACCGCTACGTTGACTGGCTGCTGACGGTTCCGCTGCTTCTCCTTGAACTCGTGGCAGTTCTGGCGCTGGCCCGGAAGGTGCAGAGCAGCCTGCTCACCCGGCTCATTCCTGCTGCTGCCCTGATGATTGCCTTGGGCTACCCCGGCGAAATGGCGTCGGACAATCTCACCCGTGGCATCTTCGGTCTGCTCTCTTCTCTTCCCTTCGCTTATATCCTCTACGTGCTCTTCGTTGAACTGACCAAGTCGCTCGACCGCCAACCCGCGACGGTGCGTAAGACCATCAGCCTGCTGCGACTGCTCCTGCTGGCAACGTGGGGCGTCTACCCGATTGCCTACCTGCTGCCCGGACTGGGTATCGACGGGTCCGACGCATGGGTCGGACTCCAGATCGGCTACTCCGTAGCAGATATCCTGGCCAAATGTCTGTACGGCCTGATCATCTTCCGGATCGCGCGGATGAAGTCCTTCTCAGATGACCAGGCCTTTGCCGAGGTCGAACTGACTCTGGAGGAGGCGACGAGCCTCAAGCAGCCTCTCGTTCAGAATCGGCGGAAGTAGTCGACGAAGCCGTCGATATGAACGGGACCTGCCAGACCGGTAATCGGTCCTGCGGGTCCCGTTTTGGCCGCCACGTGCATTGCCAAAAAAGCGTCGCGAATCAGCGCGACTGGCGCTTCTTCCCTAGCTTCGGCTGGCCCTTCACCGCGGGGGCACGGCCCTTGCCCTTGTTGGCCTTGGCCTTACCGCCGCCGCCTGAACCGCCTGACCGGCGCGAACCGCCGGAACCGCCGCCGGCCTGCGCGCCGCGCGCGGCGGCCTCAGTCAACTCGAGGCGGGCGTCGTCCAGGAAGGCAGCCCCGATCTCAGTGAGCGTAGTGCTCTCGGCGGCACGATCGAACAATGCATAGCCGAGTTCGGCTTCGACTCGCTTTACCGAGGCGCTGAGGGTGTCGCGGGAGACGCCGAGTGTCTGCGCGGCGCGGGCGAAATCGGGTGCCTCAGCGGCGGCCACGAAATGTGCCAGCAGGGTGATGTCCACGTAAAGCCTCTCGTTCGCTGCGCGGGAGGCGAGCAGCCCTTCTAGGCTACGCGCCGAAACCGACCGAACCCACCGCTGCACGCACGGATGTTCCACCGCTGCACCCAACGAGTGTTCACCGCGAACACGTGCCTGGGGCTAGGCGCGGCGGCGTCAACGTGGTTCGCTGGGTGTATGACGACCCTGCCGATGTTCCCTCTGGGATCCGTGTTGTTCCCCTACATGCCGCTGCAACTGCGCGTGTTCGAGGAACGCTACCTCGTGATGCTGGCCCGGGTGCTCGATGCCGAGCCGGCCGAATTCGGCATCGTGCTGATCGAACGCGGCCAGGAAGTGGGCGGCGGCGAACGTCGGTTCAGCGTCGGCACCGTCGCCCGGGTTACTCAGCTCGAAGCCCCGGAGGGTTATCTCGGGCTGGTGGTGCAGGGTGAGCGCAGAATCGAGGTGACCGAGTGGATGCCGGAGGACCCGCATCCGCTCGCGACGGTTCGTGCACTACCCGACCTGGAATGGGACGATGCGCTGCTGCCGCGCCGCGAACAGGCCGAGCAACTTGTGCGCCGCACCCTGTCACTCGCGAGCGAGTTCAGCGACCAGGAGTGGTCGCCCGATGTCGCGCTCTCGCACGACCCGACCGCCGCCGCCTGGCAGCTCGCCGCGATCGCCCCGGTCGGACCGCTCGATCAGATCGTGCTGCTGCGCTCGCCCACCATGGAAGCACTGCTCGACAACATCATCGAGCTGACCCAGGCCGCGGCCGCGACCTGGGCTTAGTGACTCACACGCCGATGTCGCGTTGGCGCAGGGCGATGGCTGCCGTCGCCGCCAGTAGGAGCGAGACGGCGTAGAACACGACGATCGTCGTCACGTTCGCCCCGGTGCTCAGCGGGCTGTCACCGAACGCCCAGAAGTACGGACTCAGGGTGTGCAGTCACTCCAGGCTCGCACTCTGATTGCCGAGCGCATTGAAGACGTCTCCTTGGCTCTGGCTGCGACTTTAGTCCTCTTGCTCACCTCGGCCGCCGCCTGTGGCGAGCGGTGTTCTAATGGACTGGATGACAGAAATCCCACCAGCCTCCGGCGCCATCGTCGGTCCCGACGGCCTCGCCCGACCCCGGTGGGCTGCGGTCGACCCGATGCTCCGCGACTACTACGACACCGAGTGGGGTATTCCGGTGCGCTTTGAACACGCCCTGTTCGAGCGCATCAGCCTCGAGGCGTTCCAATCCGGGCTGTCCTGGGCGATCATTCTGCGCAAGCGCCCCGGTTTTCGTGCGGCATTCGCCGACTTCGACCCCGACCGGGTCGCTGCCTTCGACGAGGACGACGTCGAACGCCTGCTGAGCGACGCGGCGATCGTACGCAACCGCCTCAAGATTCGCGCGACGATCACCAACGCCCAGGCCACCGTCGCGCTGCGCGAGCAGGGCGGACTGGTCGACTTCGTCTGGGGGTTCCAGCCGAACGAAACCCCGCAGCCGCGAACGCAGGCCGACGTGCCGACCAGGTCCGAGGCATCCGTTTCGCTCGCGAAAGCCCTCAAGAAGGTCGGCTTCGTCTTCGTCGGACCGACCACGATGTTCGCCCTGATGGAGGCGATCGGCATGATCGATACCCACCTGCTGGACAGCCATCGACGCGGAAGCAGCGGAGTGTGGGGCTAGGCTGAGCGCTACCACAACTGAATATCGGGCTATATGGACGGTGCGGGAGAGTTCGGCGCGACAGCGTGCGAACACCGAAGGAGCAATCCTCCCCGACAATCTCTCAGGTACTCGTACCGCATCGAACTGGCCACTCTGAAAAGTAGATTGTGCGTGCCTGACAATCTCGCCCACGGTGAAAGTCAGCGCCCGCGCGCTGGTGAAGCTCTCAGGCACGAGCGACAGAGGGGGAGTTCCCACGCGGCTCAAACGAGCCGTGCACACCATCCTGTGACCCGGAGAACTCATGACCACGGCCGATTCCAGCACCCCCGACTCCACCGATTCACGAAATACCGAACGCTTCTCCCCTCTGCACCAGGCGCACGTCGATGCCGATGCCAGCTTCACCGACTTCGCTGGCTGGCAGATGCCGGTGCGCTACTCCAGCGATCTCGCCGAGCACCACGCCGTGCGCAACGCGGCCGGCCTGTTTGACCTGTCCCACATGGCCGAAATTCTGGTCGAAGGCACGGATGCCGCCGCCTACCTCGACTACGCGCTGGCCGGCGAGCTCTCGGGTATCGAACTCTTGCAGGCCAAGTACAGCCTGCTGCTGGCCGAGAACGGCGGCATCATCGACGATCTCGTCGTCTACCGCCTCGATGAAACCAAGTTTCTGGTTGTGGCCAACGCCGGCAACAGATTCGCCGCGTTCGACGCGTTGCTCGCCCGTGCCGAAGGCTTCGACGTGAGCGTCGTTGACCAGAGCGACGACTACGCGCTGATCGCCGTGCAGGGTCCGAACGCCCTCGCCATTCTGCGCGCCACCGGCGGCGTCACCGACGTCGGCACCGACCTGCTGTTCATGAAGTATTACCGAATCACGGATGCCTTCTTCCGTGGCCAGCCGCTGCTGGTCGCCCGCACCGGGTACACCGGTGAAGACGGTTTCGAGCTCTACCTCGCGGCCGACCAGGCCCGTGAGCTCTGGGACGCACTCGTGGTCGCCGGCGCCGACCGCGGCCTGGTGCCGGCTGGGCTGGCCAGCCGCGATACCCTCCGCCTCGAGGCTGGCATGCCACTCTACGGTCACGAATTGACCCTCAACACCTTCCCGGTCCAGGCCGGACTCGGCCGCGTCGTCAACCTGAAGAAGGAGAACGACTTCGTCGGCCGAGCGGCCAGCGTTGCGGGGCCGGAGGCTGGGGCATCCGTTTTGGTCGGTCTGATTGCCGCTGGCAAGCGTGCCGGACGCGCGGACTACGAGATCTTCCGCAGCGTCGATGCGGAAAACGCCGACGGCGTCATCACCAGCGGCGCCCTGTCGCCGACCCTCGGTTACCCGATCGCCATGGCCTACGTCAGCCCCGACCTCGCCCGTCTCGGCACCGAGGTCTACGTCGACGTACGGGGTACCCGCATTCCGGCGACCGTCACCTCGCTCCCCTTCTATAAGCGCGTCAAGTAGACCCTCACCCTGCGAAAGGCAATCCCATGACAAACACATCTTCGCTTCAGCCGTCCGAACTTCAATACACCGCCGAGCACGAATGGGTTTTAGTCGACGGCAGCGTCGCGACCGTCGGCATCACCGCGTATGCCGCCGAAAAGCTCGGTGACGTCGTTTTCGTCGAACTGCCGGGCGTCGGCAGCACCGTCGCCAGCGGCACGGTCGTCGGCGAAATTGAATCGACCAAGTCGGTCGGTGAACTGTTCGCTCCGGTCAACGGCACCGTCACAGAAACCAACGACGCCGTCGTGGACAGCCCCGAACTGGTCAACAGCGACCCCTTCGGCGCGGGCTGGCTGATCAAGGTCGAATTCGAGACTCTCCCCACGCTGCTCAGCTTTGCCGAGTATTCCGCCCTGATCGGGGAGTAGACGCACTATGAGCCAGGCTTTCACTCAGCGTCACATCGGAACGGATGTCGACGCCCAGTCCCACATGCTCGCCACGCTCGGCTACGACTCGGTGGAACACCTCGTCTCCGCCGCCATGCCGGCATCGATCCACGCCGACCTGTTTCGGCAGGACGGCGACAGTGCCCTGCCGCCCGCCGCAACCGAGAGCGAAGCCGTCGCGGAGTTGCGCGCCCTCGCCGGCCGCAACACGGTCAAACGCTCGATGATCGGCCAGGGCTACTACGATACGTTCACGCCCGCCGTGATCAAGCGCAACGTGTTCGAAAACCCCAGCTGGTACACCGCCTACACGCCGTACCAGCCGGAAATCTCGCAGGGCCGGCTCGAGGCCCTGATCAATTTTCAGACCATGATCGCCGACCTCACCGGGCTGACCACGGCCAACGCGTCGATGCTCGACGAGTCAACGGCCGTCGTCGAGGGCATGCTGCTCGCCCTGCGCGCGTCCAAGTCGGGCTCGCGCCGCTTCATCGTTGACACGGATGCCTTCCCCCAGACGCACGCGCTGCTCGCCAATCGCGCCGCCGTACTCGGCATCGAACTCGCCCAGGTTGACCTGAGCGAGCAGACCACGGCCGAGGATCTAGGCGACTATTTCGGTGTCTTCGTGCAGTACCCGTCCGGCTCCGGTCGCATCTGGAACCCGCAGACCGTCATCGACCTGGCGCACGAACACAAGGCGCTCGCCGTTGTGGCCGCTGACCTGCTCGCCCTCACCCTGCTGAAGTCGCCCGGCGACCTCGGCGCCGACGTCGCCGTCGGCACCAGCCAGCGCTTCGGTGTGCCGATGGGCTTCGGCGGACCGCACGCCGGCTACATGGCCGTGCGCAAGGGACTCGAACGCCAGTTGCCCGGCCGCCTGGTGGGAGTGAGCGTGGACGCCACCGGCCACCCCGCCTACCGCCTCGCCCTGCAGGTACGCGAACAGCACATTCGCCGCGACAAAGCCACCTCGAACATCTGCACCGCCCAGGTGCTGCTCGCCGTCATGGCCGGCATGTATGCCGTCTATCACGGGCCCGAGGGCCTGAAAACGATCGCCACCCGGGTGCACGAGCGGGCCGGTGCCCTCGTCGCCGCCCTGCGCGCGATCGACGTCGACGTGCTCACCGACGCGTTCTTTGACACGTTCCAGATCAACGTGCCGGCGGGCGCCGCCGAGGTCGTCGCGAAGGCAGCCGCGAGCGGCTACAACCTGCACCAGGTCGATGAGAACATCATCAGCGTGTCGGTGGATGAGACCACCACGCTTGCCGACCTCTCTTATATCGTCGGAGCGTTCGGCGGCCGCTCGGCATTCGGCCACGTCGACTTCGACGCCGTGCAGCACGGGCTGCCGACCGATCTCGATCGCACCAGCGATTTTCTCACCCACCCGGTGTTCAACACGCACCGCTCCGAGACCAGCATGATGCGTTACCTCAAGCGCCTCGCCGACTACGATTATGCGCTCGACCGCGGCATGATCCCGCTCGGCTCCTGCACCATGAAGCTCAACGCGGCGAGCGAGATGGAGGCCGTCAGCTGGCCCGAATTCGCCGGAATCCACCCATTCGCACCGCGCGCCGACGTCGAGGGCTACCTGCACCTGGTGCGCCAGCTCGAAACCTGGCTCACGGATGTCACCGGTTACGATTCTGTGTCGCTCCAGCCGAACGCCGGCAGCCAGGGCGAACTGGCCGGGCTGCTCGCCATTCGTGGCTACCACCAGTCCAATGGGGAGAGTGCCCGCACGGTCTGCCTGATCCCGTCGAGTGCGCACGGCACCAATGCGGCATCCGCTGCCCTGGCCGGCATGCGTGTCGTGGTCGTGGCCTGCGACGAGCTCGGCAACGTTGACCTCGCCGATCTGCACGCCAAGATCGCCGAGCACGCGGCCGATCTGGCCGCGCTCATGATCACCTACCCGTCCACCCACGGCGTGTATGAGCACGAGGTCGCCACCATTTGTGCGGCCGTGCACGCGGCCGGTGGCCAGGTTTACGTCGACGGCGCCAACCTCAACGCGCTGCTCGGATTCGCCCGGTACGGCGATTTCGGCGGCGACGTCTCGCACCTGAACCTGCACAAGACCTTCTGCATCCCGCACGGCGGCGGCGGTCCGGGTGTCGGTCCGGTTGCGGCCAAGGCGCACCTCGCGGCGTTCCTGCCGGGGCATCCGCTTGCCCAGAGTGACGAGCATTACCTGCTCGGCAGCGGGGGAGCCTCGGCCACCGTCGTGCACGCCGGCGGACCGGTCTCGGCTGCGCCCTACGGCAGCCCGAGCATCCTGCCCATCTCCTGGGCGTATGTGCGCATGATGGGCATCGATGGCCTCAAGCAGGCCACCGGTGCCGCAGTGCTCGCCGCCAATTACGTCGCCAAGCGCCTGGAGAACAGCTACCCGCTTCTCTATTCCGGCGAAAACGGCCTGGTCGCGCACGAGTGCATCCTCGACCTGCGTCCGCTCACCGCGGCCACGGGGATCAGCGTGGACGACGTGGCCAAACGCCTCGTCGACTACGGCTTCCACTCGCCGACGATGAGTTTTCCGGTCGCCGGCACGCTCATGGTCGAGCCCACCGAGAGTGAAGACCTCGGCGAAATCGACCGCTTCTGCGACGCCATGATCGCGATCAAGGCTGAAGCGGATGCCGTCGCCGCCGGCCGCTGGCCCGCCGACGACAACCCCCTGCACAACGCTCCGCACACCGCGCAGTCCGTGATCGAGGGGGAGTGGGAGCATCCCTACGACCGGGCAACGGCGGTGTATCCGCTGGCGTCGCTCGTGCGCAACAAATACTGGCCGCCGGTGCGCCGCATCGACAACGCCTACGGCGACCGCAACCTGGTCTGCGCCTGCCCGCCGCCCGAAGCCTTCGAGTAGGGGACGGGGCTAGCTGGCCGGGGCGAGCAGTCCCGGCCACCAGGCCAGCGCGAGCGGGTACCCGACGAACGAGAGAATGTCGAGCAGCCAGTGCGTCACCACGAGCGGCATGGTGCGCCCCCAGCGGGTGTAGCACCAGCCGAACACGACTCCCATGGCCACGTTGCCGAAGAACGGTCCGACGCCCTGGTACAGGTGGTAGCTGCCACGCAGCACGGCTGAGCTCAGAATGATCGTCCAGGTCGACCAGCCGAGCTCACGCAGCCGGGTGAACAGGTAGCCGACCACGATGATCTCCTCGACCAGCGCCGCCTTCAGTGCGGCGAACACGAGAATGGGGATGGTCCACCAGAACGTGTCGAGCGGTGAGGGCACGACGGCCACGGTGAAGCCGAAGGCGCGCCCGGCCAGGTAGAGCGCGAGCCCCGGAATACCGATCACGAGCAGCAGCCCGAACCCGCCGAGTACGTCCTTACCTGGCCGGGTCAGGTCGAAGCCGAGCCGGGTGAACGGGTTCTGCCCGGGCTTCCAGAGCAGAAACAGCACCAGCGCTACCGCTGCGAGACCGAACGCGATGCCGAGAAACTGGTAGGTGAAGTCGAGCCACTCCCGCGGCGACTGCGAGCCGTTGATCGTCGCTGACTGGTCGGCGAGCGGTGTTACATCGGTGAGCCGGGCCACGATCGACACGATCGAGTAAACGGCCGACGCCCCGAGCGACAGCGCGAGCACTATGCCGATCTCCCAATACAACGGTGAATTTCCGAGCCGGGAACGGTGCGGGGCGGATGCTGGCGGCATGGCCCTATCCTGCCACCCCGGCATCCGCAGACGCTCGCGTCGCGATCGCGGGGGAAGCATCCGTTCGAAACCCGCCCCGCAACATATGTGCAAAATGACAGTGTGTGACGCTCAATAGTTGTCAGATAGATTGCGCGTCTGTAAAGTTTTTCATCGTATTGCCCAATCTGGATTAGTAACAAACTAGGGTCGTAACAACCCCCCAATATTGAGCCGGTTCTTTCGCGGTCAAAATTGGGTTGACTCTATTGGCGCGTGCCACGGTCAAGAGCTGTGTCAGGCGCCCTTTTGTGCATAGGAGCAAAAATTGAAAATCAGGAGAATGGGCATTGTTGCCATCGCTCTCGCCTCGACCGGAGCCCTCGTGCTCTCGGGTTGCGCTGGAGAATCAACGACATCGGCTGACGGCACCGCGATCATCACGACGAACGGCAGCGAACCGCAGATGTCGCTGATCCCGACCAACACCACCGAGGTGGGCGGCGGAAAGATCATCACGTCCATCTTCGCCGGTCTGGTCTCGTACTCGGCGGACGGCGAGATTCAGAACGAGGTCGCCGAGTCGATCGAGTCCGACGACGCCACGACCTGGACCGTCACGCTGAACGACGGCTGGACTTTCACCAACGACGAGCCCGTCACGGCATCGTCCTTCGTTGATGCCTGGAACTATGGCGCGCTGTCCACCAACGCCCAGGGTTCCTCCTACTTCTTCGACAACATCGTCGGCTACTCCGACGTCTCCAACATGATCGACGACCCGACCGGCGCGACCGACGAGGACGGCAACGTTCTTCGCGTTGCCTCGCCGCTCGCCGAGACCATGTCTGGCCTGACGGTCGTCGACGACACCACGTTCACCGTGGAGCTCGCCGGAACCGAGGCCGACTGGCCGCTCCGCCTCGGCTACACGGCCTACTCGCCGCTGCCCGAGGTTGCTTTCGAAGACATGGATGCCTTTGGTCAGAACCCGATCGGCAACGGCCCGTACGAGCTCGCGAGCGAGAACGCCTGGGAGCACGAGGTGCAGATCGAACTCGTCACCAACCCCGACTACGCGGGTGTGCGCACCCCCGCCAATGATGGATTAACCATCATCTTCTATGCCTCCTTCGATGCCGCTTACGCGGCCGTGCAGGGCGGCGACCTCGACGTGCTCGATGCCATCCCCGAATCCGCCCTCGCGAGCTACGAGTCGGACTTCCCGGATACCTTCATCAACGAGCCCGCCGCGGTATTCCAGGCCTTCAACATGCCGTACTACCTCGAGCACTGGTCCGGCGATGAGGGCAAGCTGCGTCGCGCCGCCGTCTCCATGGCCATTGACCGCGCCGAGATCACCGACGTCGTCTTCCAGAACACCCGCACCCCCGCCACCGACTTCACCTCCCCGGTTATCGATGGCTACTCCGATTCCCTCGCGGGTTCCGAAGTGCTCGAATTCAACCCCGAAGAGGCCGTCGCACTCTGGGCCGAAGCCGATGCCATCTCGCCGTACACCGGCACCTTTGACATCGCGTACAACGCCGACGGACCCCACCAGGTCTGGGTCGACGCCGTCGTCAACAGCGTCAAGAACACCCTCGGCATCGACGCAGTCGGCAAGCCGTACCCGACCTTCGGCGCTGCACTTGAAGACCGTGACGCTCAGGCACTGACCGGTGCTACTCGCGCCGGATGGCAGGCCGACTACCCGTCGCTGTACAACTTCCTTGCGCCGCTGTACCAGACCGGTGCCGGTTCGAACTACGAGGGCTACAGCAGCGAGGCATTCGACACGCTCCTGAAGGAAGGCGCCGCGGCATCCAGCGTTGAAGAAGCCACCGCCAAGTACGTCGAGGCTCAGGAAGTCCTGCTGCAGGACCTCCCGACCATCCCGCTGTGGTACCAGAACACCTCCGGTGTCTGGTCCGACACGGTGAGCAACGTTGAGTTCGGCTGGGATTCCGTGCCGCTTTACCACGCAATCACCAAGAACTAATAGTTCGTTCCTAGTTCCTCGTTCGTCGTTACGAGAGGCCCGGGGGTCATTCCCCGGGCCTCTCGAGTTCCCCTTAATGATTGCGAATCTTTCATGCACTCGACTTCACCCGTGCCAATCAGCACCGTGTCAACTGCGCCGACGGGTAGCTGATGCTCTGGTATACCGGCAAACGTCTGCTCCAGATGATCCCCGTGTTCTTCGGCGCCACGTTTCTCATCTACTTCATGGTGTTCTCCTTGCCCGGAGATCCCATCGCTGCCCTCTACGGCGAACGTCCTCCGTCGGACGCCGTTATTGCCCAAATTCGCGCCGAGTACAACCTCGACAAGCCGTTTTTTGTGCAATACCTGCTCTACATTGGAAACTTCTTCCAAGGTGACCTCGGAACGACCTATTCCGGTCGCTCCGTCTCCGATGTAATGGCCTCCGCGTTCCCGATCACGGCCCGACTGGCCATGCTCGCTCTCGCCTTCGAAGCCTTCTTCGGCATCCTCGTCGGCCTCATTGCCGGGCTCCGCAAGGGCAAGCTTTTCGATGCCAGCGCCCTCGTCGTGAGCCTGCTGCTGATCAGCGTGCCGACCTTCGTGATCGGCTTCGTGCTGCAGTTCGTCTTCGGCGTGCAACTGGGCTGGGCCCGCACCACGGTCAGTGGAGCAGCACCGCTTGACGAACTGATTTTGCCAGCGCTGGTGCTGGCATCCGTTTCGTTTGCCTATATTGTGCGCCTCACCCGGGCCAGCGTGTCCGACAACCTCAACGCCGACTTTGTGCGCACCGCCACAGCGAAGGGGCTGTCCCGCCCCCGCGTTGTGACCGTGCACGTGCTGCGCAACTCGCTCGTACCAGTGATCACCTTTCTCGGTGTCGACATCGGCTCGCTCATGGTCGGTGCCATCGTCACCGAGGGAATCTTCAATATCAACGGGGTCGGTGGAACCGTCTTCAAGGCCATTCGCCTCGGCGAAGGACCGACCGTGGTGTCGTTCATCGCCGTCATGGTGGTGATCTTCGTGCTCGCCAACCTGCTCGTCGATCTGCTGTACGCAGCTCTGGACCCAAGGATCCGTTATGCCAAGTAAGAACCAGGGCGCGCAGCCGCACTTTGTTGCAGCGCTCGAAGACACCCCCCTCGTGGCCATCGACCACCTCGACGAGACCGCGAAAGCGCGCAGCACCTGGGCGGATGCCTGGGACGCGATGCGTCGTCGGCCCGCCTTCTGGATTTCCTCCGGACTCATCCTGCTCATCGTCTTGGTGGCGCTGGTTCCCGGATGGTTCTCGTCGGTGTCGCCGACCCAGTGCCAGCTGTCGGACAGCAACGGGGGGCCGCAGTCGGGGCATCCGCTCGGCTTCACCTTCCAGGGCTGCGACGTCTATGCCCGAATCATCTTCGGCACCAGCGCCTCGGTAACCGTCGGCATGTTGGCTGCGGCGATCGTGACTCTGTTCGGCCTCATCGTCGGTGCCCTCGCCGGCTACTACGGCGGTTTCCTCGACGCCATCGTCTCTCGCATCGGCGACATCTTCTTCGCCGTTCCGACCGTGCTCGGCGCCATCGTGCTGCTCTCGGTGCTGCCCGACCGTACCCCGGTGGTCATCGCGCTCGTCATCTCGATCTTCGCCTGGCCGCAGGTCGCCCGCATCATGCGCGGCGCCGTGCTGACCGCGCGAAACTCGGACTACGTGGTGGCGTCGGTCGCACTCGGCGTGTCCAAGTTCAAGATTCTGGTGCGCCACGTGGTTCCCAACGCCATCGCCCCCGTGATCGTCATCGCGACGGTCTCACTCGGCACGTTCATCGTTGCCGAAGCCACGCTCTCGTTCCTCGGTATCGGCCTCGGGCCGGGCACAATGTCGTGGGGACGCGATATCGGCGAAGCGCAGACATCCATTCGTACGAGCCCGCAGGTGCTGCTGTATCCCTCGATCGCGCTCTCCCTGACCGTGCTGGCGTTCCTCATGCTCGGTGACGTGCTCCGCGACGCGCTCGACCCCCAGGCGAGGGCACGCCGATGACCCAGTTAGTGACCGAAACCGTGAACCAGACTCCTTCCGCCGACTCCGAACCGCTCCTGGAGATCCGCGATCTCGAGGTCGGCTTCCGCACCCAGCGCGGCATCGTGCCCGCCGTGCGCGGCGTCAGCTTCACGCTCTACCCCGGCCAGACCCTCGCGATCGTGGGGGAGTCCGGTTCGGGCAAGACCACGACGGCGCAGGCGATCATCAAGCTGCTGGCCGGCACCGGCCAGGTGACCGGCGGCCAGATCCTGTTCGAGGGTCGCGACCTCACCACCCTGAAGGCCACCGAGATGCAATTCGTGCGCGGCCGCGAGATCGGCTACGTTCCGCAGGACCCGATGAGCAACCTCAACCCGGTGTGGAACATCGGCTTTCAGGTGTCCGAAGCCATCAAGGCCAACAGCGGCCTACGCGGCAAGCCACTGAAGGCGCGCACCATTAAAGTGCTGCAGGAGGCGGGTCTGGCGGATGCCGCCGACCGGCTCAAGCAATACCCGCACCAATTCTCCGGCGGCATGCGTCAGCGTGTGCTCATCGGCATTGGGCTGTCGGCTCGGCCGAAACTGCTCATCGCCGACGAGCCGACCAGTGCGCTGGATGTCACCGTGCAGCGTCAGATCCTCGACCACCTGGCCACCCTCACCCGTGATTACGGCACGAGCGTTCTGTTCATCACCCACGACCTCGGCCTCGCGGCCGAGCGGGCCGAGCAGCTCGTGGTCATGTACAAGGGCAAGATCGTCGAGTCCGGGCCGTCGCAGGAGATCCTCGCCAACCCGCAGCACCCGTACACCCAGCGTCTGGTGGCGGCCGCTCCGAGCCTCGCCTCGCGTCGCATTCAGGCGAAGAAGAATGAGGATGGCCCGGCGACCGAAATCTTCTCGGCCGGCGGCACGGACACCGCGCTGATTCGGCGTGCTACAGACCGTGAACTGGCAGCGTCGGGCAAAGACCTCATCTCGGTCGAGGGCATCACCAAGATGTACCGCATCCGTAAGTCCGGGTTGCGTTTCGACGAGCTGCTCGCCGTGAACGAGGTGTCGTTCGGGGTGAAGAAGGGCACCACCACGGCGATCGTGGGGGAGTCCGGTTCGGGCAAGTCCACCGTGGCCAAGCTCATTCTGCAGCTCGAGGGCCTCACCAGCGGGCGGATTGAATTCGAAGGGCGCGACGTCGCTGGCTTGAAGGGGCGCGAGCTGCTGAACTTCCGCCGCCGCGTGCAGCCCGTGTTCCAAGACCCGTACGGTTCGCTCGACCCGCAGTACAACGTGGGAAACACCATCGCCGAGCCGCTACTCGCGCACAGGGTGGGCACCAAACGGGAACGGCAGAAGCGCGTGCTGCAGCTCCTCGATCAGGTGTCCCTGCCCGCGTCGACCCAGTTTCGGTACCCGAGCGAACTTTCCGGCGGCCAGCGTCAGCGCATCGCGATCGCGCGAGCTTTGGCATTGAAGCCCGACGTGCTCGTGCTCGACGAAGCCGTCTCCGCACTCGATGTGCTCGTGCAGGGTCAGATCCTGAACCTGCTCACCGAGTTGCAGACGGAGCTTGGACTGACCTACCTGTTCATTACGCACGACCTCGCCGTGGTGCGCCTGGTCGCCGACAATGTCTGCGTCATGCAGAAAGGGCGCATCGTTGAGGCGGCATCGACCGACGACGTGTTTGACAACCCGCGTGAGGTGTACACGCAAGAACTGCTGGCAGCAATCCCCGGAGCAAACTTCGAGTTCGGGCGGTAGCTGATCGGTTTGCACGATGCGGCCCCGACGGGGATCGATCCACGTCGGGCCCGCAGTGTTGTGGGGGGCGCCGTATCGGCCAGAGCGGTCCCCGCCGTTACTACCAATCGACGAATTTTTTCCCGTAAACGGGTGAATATTAGCTTGACGGTCGTGTGAGCGCAGATTTCGTGCAAAATTCCCGACTTGGACGAAAAACAATGGTTCCTTTTCATAACAGTTCGAGCTTTTGCTTGTCACCGCCGTTGATACCTCTCTAGGGTCGAGTCAAACCACGATCGACTCGCGGCCCCTCGCCGTGCACCGACAATCACTTCGCTCAGGAGGAATCTTGTCCATTAGAGGAAAACTATTCAGGAAAAAGCTCATCGGGGTCGCCGTTCTCGGTGTATCTGCCCTCGTCTTGACCGCCTGCACCACTACCGACAGCACCGACACCAACACGGATGCCGCGGCTAGCGGTGGTACCGTCACGGTCGCGGTGGTCAACGACTTCACGTCCTTCAACGGTCAGACTCCACAGTCCAACCTCGACACCAACGGACAAGTCGGTTACCTCATGGGCAACTACGCGTCGGCTTTCTCCTACGTTGACAACGATTTCAATATCGTGCGCGAAGAGAAGTTCGGCACCTTTGAGAAGACCAGTGACGACCCGCAGACGGTCACGTACACGCTGAATCCTGAGAACAAGTGGTCAGATGGAGAGCCCGTAACCGCCGATGACATGGTGCTCGCCTGGGCTATCGGTGCCGGCTACTACGACGACTCGACCGTCGATGAGGCCACCGGAGAAGTCGCCACCGGCACCATGTATTTTGAGATCGCTGCCAGCACCGCCGGCCTCGACACCACGGCATTCCCCGAGGTCAGCGAGGATAACCTTTCGATGACCCTGGTCTACGACACTCCCTACGTCGACTGGGAGCTGGTCAACCCGATCGCCCAACCCGCCCACATTGTGGCCAAGAAGGCCGGGCTCGGCTCGGCCACCGAACTGACCGAACTGCTCAAGGGCCTTCCGAAGGGCGACCCGGCGTCCCCGGTCGACCCCAACGCCACGTTGAAGGCCGCGGCGGACTTTGTGAACACTGGCTACGACGTGACCGCGTTCCCGACCGACCCCGACCTCCTCGTGTCGAGCGGTCCCCTGGTGCCGACGGGCTGGACCCCCGGCCAGTCGTTCACGATGGAGCGCAACGAGTTCTATGTCGGTGGGATGCTGCCGAAGATCGACAAGCTGATCTTGCGCGTCATTCCTGACGCGAACGCCCAGGTGACGGCATTGCAGAACGGTGAAGTCGACATCATCAACCCGCAGGCATCCGCTGACACGCTGACGGCCCTTGAGAACACCGGTGCCGACGTCCTCACCGGCGACCAGGTCTCTTATGACCACCTCGACCTGCGTTTCGACCAGCCGGTCTTCGCCGACATCAAGGTGCGCCAAGCATTCCTCAAAACGGTCCCGCGCCAGCAGATCCTCGACTCCATCGTGACGCCGGTCAACGCCGACGCCAAGGTGCTGAACTCGCAGATCTGGGTTCCGGCCAACGAGCCCTATGACGATTCGGTGGCCAACAATGGCTCGAGCGCTTATGACGAGGTTGACATTGAGGGCGCGAAGGAGCTTCTCGCCGGTGCCACCCCCTCGGTGCGCATTCTTTACAACACCAACAACCCCAACCGGGTCGATGAGTTCCAGGCCATTCAGGAATCAGCCGCCAAGGCGGGGATCACGGTTGTCGATGCGGGTTCACCCGACTGGGGTTCCCTGCTCGAGGGCGGTGACTATGATGCCTCCATCTTCGGCTGGATCAGCCCCGGCGTCGGCTCTACCGGCATTGCACAGATTTTCTCGACCGACGGCGGTGGAAACTACAACCAGTACGAGGGCACCAACGATGACGCTATCCTGACCCAGACGACCCTCGATCCCGATGAACTGATCGCCATCGAGAAGCGCATGGACAAGCAGATGTTCACGGATGCCTATGGACTGCCGCTGTTCCAGCTGCCCGGCGTGTTCGGAGTCTCCAAGCGCGTGAGCGGCGTGGAGTACATGGGTAACCAGACAGGTCCGTTCTGGAACTTCTGGGAATGGTCCGTCAGTAAATAGCTAGGTCGAATGTCCTAGCCCGATCGCGAGTTGGGCTCCTGGGTTTGCTCAGGAGCCCAACTCGCGGGTTTGGCGGCGTCCGTTCTGAGCCACATTGTGGCAGTCCAGCAGTCCGAATCAACTTCTACAGTGAGGTAGCCCCGGCATGGTGAGCTTCATCCTGAGACGAATTCTCGTTTCCATTCTCATCCTGATCGCCGCATCGTTTCTGATGTACGTCATGGTCGGCTATTCGGCGCAACCGCTGCAAGATCTGGAAGGCAGCAACTCTCCCAATAAACAGCAGCTGATCGATGCCCGGGTTGCGCGGCTCGACCTCGACGTGCCGCCGCCTCTTCGCTGGGTGCTCTGGCTCGGCGGCGTCGCCAAGTGTGCGATCCCCTTCGCCAATGCCTGCGACCTCGGGTCGACGATCTCGAACGCCCAGGTCCTCGATATTCTCCCCAACGCTTTGGCCGCCACCGTGCAGCTGGTCACTTTCGCCCTTGTGCTCGCTATTTTGCTCGGTGTCACGATCGGCATCATCACCGCGCTGCGTCAGTACAGTGGCCTCGACAACACCGTCACCTTCGTCAGCTTCTTCCTGTACTCGTTGCCCGTATTCCTGGTCGCCGTGCTGCTGAAAGAGTTCATCGCCATCGGCTTCAACGACTTTCTCCGTGATCCTGTTATTGGCGCTGGAGCACTGGTGGTGATCGGCCTCGTCGTCGGTGCCATCTGGCAGTCACTGCTCGGCGGTGACCGCCGGCGTCGACTGGTGGTTTTCCTGGTGTCGGGGCTGGCTACGTCCGGGGTGCTGCTCCTGATGAGCGCGACGGGCTGGTTTATGAATCCGGGCCTGGGGCCGATCCCGGTCATCCTTCTGGTCGCGGCGATCGCCCTCGGTGCGGCGACCCTGCTGGCCGGACTGCGCAACCGTCGGGCACTGATTACCGCCGGTATCAACGCTGCGGTCGCTATCGCGGCGTATTTTGTGCTCCAGCCCCTATTCGACGTTTCGAGCGCCGGAACGCTGTTCATTCTCGCACTCGCTACGATCGCGTTCGGGCTGGTCAGCGGCTTTCTGGCCGGTGGCTATGATCGCGGCCAAAATATGCGCGTCGGTCTCGTTACCGCGCTTTTTTCCGGCGCGGTCGTGCTGGTTGACCGGTTCATGCAGTCCTGGGGTGCCCTCCTGACGGCGACCAACGGGCGCCCGATTGCCACCGTGGGTTCAAAGACTCCGGGACTGTCCGGGGACGTGTGGCTCGCTGGCCTCGACACGTTTGTCCACCTCACCCTGCCAATTATTGCCCTCTTGCTGATTTCCTTCGCCGGGTACACCCGGTATTCCCGCGCCGGCATGCTCGAGGTGCTCAGTCTCGATTACATCCGTACCGCGCGCGCCAAGGGGCTTCCGGAGCGCACGGTGATCGTGCGGCACGCGTTCCGGAACATGCTCATCCCGCTGACGACTCTCGTCGCTTTTGATGTCGGGGCCCTGCTCGGTGGCGCAATCATCACCGAGCGGATCTTCGCCATTCCCGGCATGGGCAGCCTGTTCAACGCCGGCTTGTTTCGAGGTGACCTCAATCCGGTGATGGGCTATTTTCTCATCGTCGCCGCGATGGCGATCACCTTCAATTTTCTGGCCGACATGGCCTATGCCGGGCTCGACCCGAGGGTGAGGATCCGTTAAATGTCCACACCAATTGGTTCGGGGCCTACCCCGTCGTCCACTGAAATCTCTGCCGACGAACTCGCCGCGGCGAGTTCGGTACCCGAGAGTCAAGGCCGCCTGATTTGGCGCCGATTTATCGGCAACAAGGTGGCCGTGGCGTCGATCATCATTCTTCTCCTCATCATCTTGTTCTCCTTTTCTGCTATCGGCATTGGTCCGATTTCCGGCTGGTGGAAGTTCGGGTTTAAAGAACTCAACCCGCAGGTGAATGGGGGCGACCCCACGCTCTCGCTCGTGCCGCAGTTTCTCGGCGGCGACGGTGTTTCCCTCGGGGAACATCCGTTCGGTCAGGACCGCATCGGCAAGGACTACTTCGCCATGACCATGCGGGGTATTCAGAACTCCGCGCTCGTCATGGTCGTTCTGGGCCTCATCGCAACCGTTCTGGGCGTGGTGGTCGGGGCCGTCGCCGGCTATTACCGCGGCATGGTCGATGCCGTGTTGATGCGCATCACGGACGTCTTCATCGTGATTCCCGCGCTCGTGATCGGCTCGGTCGTCGGCCAATGGTTCGGCAGCCTGGGTGCCCCGGTACTGGCGATCATGCTGGGGTTCTTCTCCTGGATGGGCATTGCCCGGCTGGTGCGCGGTGAGTTCCTGTCACTGCGCGAACGTGAGTTCGTCGAGGCAGCCCGGGTCGCCGGGGCGTCCGACGCGCGCATCATTTTCAAGCACATCCTTCCTAATGCCATGGGCGTGGTCATCGTGTCGGCGACGCTCATCATGGCCTCGGCCATTCTGCTCGAGACAGCGCTGAGTTTTCTTGGCTACGGCATCCGCTCTCCCGACGTGTCGCTGGGACTGCTGATCAGCTCCAACCAGTCGGCGTTCCAGACTCGGCCGTGGCTGTTCTGGTGGCCCGGTGCGTTCATCGTGTCACTGGCGCTGCTGGTCAACTTTGTCGGCGATGGTTTGCGCGATGCTTTCGACCCGCGCCACCGCAGGTTCAAGCTCAGCAAGATGCGCGAAACCCGGCCCGAACCGGAACTGGAGCGTGAACCGTGATGCCGATCACGGGCACACCGGTGCTGCGCTCAGGCCAGAAGAAGAGCCACAATGGATACCGCAGCGACGGCTGCAAGCACGCCCGCACGACACCAGGCCCAGACGACCGTAACGGGAGTCTGGGCCGCGAGGCCGCCGTCCACCCGGCCACTCTTTTGCAGCGCGTCCCAGCGCGAGCGCACCAGTTGCGCCGCCTCGCCGGACTCACTCCCCGGCAGGTCGCCGGGCCGCGGGGAGCCGCTGACATTGGGCACGGGGTCGGTGGTTTTGCGACGCCCGGCACTGGTCAGGCTCCGACCAGGAGCCGGGGCGCAGAAGACCGAGAACTTCTTTCCGGGCGTGTACAGGGTGAGCGCGAACTTGGTGTCGACGTGCACGAGCGCCGCCCACGGCACCACGATGGTGCGCAGCGGATTGCGAATGGTCACGGCCGAATCGGTTACCTGCAAGCTTGGCCGCCAGAGCATCTCCCAGACGAACAGCACCACGAACAGGGCCGGAACGACCAGAGCGCGGTTCGACGCGGTCGGCAGCAGGAACAGGCTCAGCGCGCTCAGTGCGGCCACCGCGGCGAAGATGGCGGCGATGACGCGATTGAACCGCGAGTAGAAGACATCCGGGTCTGGCATGCAGCCATGCTGCCAGATTTTGGTGGCAGCCACCTTACGAGCAACAGGATCGACGAAAGCAGGACTTCATGATCGACCAGGTGACGCCCCCATCCTCCGGTCCGGTGCTGCAGGTCAGTGACCTCACCGTGCACTTCGGCGTGGACAATGTCTGGGTGCCGGCCGCGCTCAAACTGAACTACTCGATCGAGCGTGGCAAGGTGCTCGCCATTGTCGGCGAGTCTGGCTCGGGCAAGAGTGCGAGCTCCATGGCCATTCTGGATCTGCTGCCCGAGAACAGCCGCATTTCCGGCAGCGTCAAGCTCAGCGGCCGCGAACTCATGGGGCTGAAGTCCGCGCAGATGCACAAGGTGCGCGGCGGTCAGATCGCCATGATCTTCCAGGAGCCGATGACGGCGCTCAACCCCGTCTATACGATCGGATTTCAGATCATTGAAACCTTGCGGGCCCACTTCGGCATGTCGCCCTCCCAGGCCAAGACGCGCGCTCTGGAGCTGCTCGACATGGTCGAGCTGCCAGATCCGCTGAAAGCCTTCAACTCCTATCCGCACCAATTGAGTGGCGGGCAACGCCAGCGGGCCATGATCGCCCAGTCGATCTCCTGCGATCCGCAACTGCTCATCGCCGACGAGCCAACGACCGCCCTCGACGTGACGGTGCAGGCCGAGATTCTCGACCTTTTGCGGAGCCTCCGTGATCGACTGGACAGCGCCATCCTCTTGATCACCCACGATATGGGCGTTGTGGCCGACCTCGCCGATGACATCGCCGTCATGCGACGTGGTCTCATTGTGGAGCGCGGCACGGTCGATCAGATCTTCAACGAGCCGACCCACCCGTACACGATCGCCCTGCTGAAGGCCGTTCCGCACCTCGGTCAGCGCGGTGACGAAGCGATCGATATGACCGCGGCGCTCGCCATCGGCACCGACATCGTGGTGGACGCCGTGCTCGCCGCTCGCATCCAGGTTAATGAGCGACTGGCCAACGAGGCCGCAACGGCGGCCCGAAATGACCGCCGCGAAGTGGTTGTCAAGTTTGAGGATGTCGTTATCGAGTACCCCAAGCACGGTCGCGTCGCGGCCTTTCGCGCCGTCGACAAGGTCAACCTGTATGTGCGTCAGGGGGAGGTGCTCGGGCTCGTGGGGGAGTCAGGCTCCGGCAAGACCACCCTCGGCCGCGCAGCGATTGGCCTGCTGCCGATTACCGAGGGCAGGCTCAACGTTGCCGGTCATGATATCTCGAAGGCTAACCGGGAGGAGATTCATCGGCTGCACAAGAGTGTGGGTATCGTCTTTCAAGACCCGTCATCCTCACTTAACCCACGGATGCCCATCGGTGAAAGTATCGGGGAACCGCTCAAGCTCGCTAAGGGGTTGAAGGGAGCTGGACTCAGCGCTGAGGTGGAGCGGCTGCTGGACAGCGTCGAGTTGCCGCGCGCCTACCGCACCCGCTTTCCGCACGAGCTCTCTGGCGGGCAGAAGCAGCGGGTGGGTATCGCCCGAGCGCTCTCGCTCGAACCGAAGGTGCTCATCGCTGATGAACCGACCAGCGCCCTCGACGTGTCGGTGCAGGCTCGCGTGCTCGAACTCATCCAGGGCTTGCAGAAGCAGATGAACTTCGCCTGCCTGTTCATCACCCACGATCTCGCGGTGATCGACGTGCTCGCCGATCGAATTGCCGTCATGCATCACGGTCGCATCGTGGAAACCGGCACGAGAGATGAGATTCTGCGCTATCCGAAAGACCCGTATACCCAGCGGCTGCTGGCGGCCGTGCCGATCCCCGATCCGACCGAACAGCGTGCCCGTCGGGAGCTCCGCCGCGAGTTGCTGGCCGCCGGAAACGACCAATAGCAGTGTGCGCCCCACCGGTCGGGGTCAAACAATACGGTAGGATAGTACTTTGGGTCACATTATGACCCCTGGTATCCATTCTTCGTCGCGCGCGAGACTCTGCGGCACTCATTCTTCGTAAGGATCTATTTTTATGGCGATTGCTACACGCAATAACCTCCGAAATGTTGCAATCGTTGCTCACGTTGACCACGGTAAGACAACGCTGGTTGACGCGATGCTCAAGCAGACCGACTCCTTCGCAGACCACTCACACGTTGAAGAGCGCGCGATGGACTCGAATGAACTCGAGCGCGAAAAGGGCATCACGATTCTCGCCAAGAACACGGCGGTCTCGTACAAGGGCATCCACGCCACCGAGGGGCCCATCACCATCAACGTGATCGACACCCCGGGCCACGCTGACTTCGGTGGTGAGGTCGAACGTGGCCTGTCCATGGTCGACGGTGTTGTTCTGCTGGTTGACGCTTCCGAGGGCCCGCTGCCGCAGACCCGCTTCGTGCTCCGCAAGGCGCTGGAGGCCAAGCTTCCCGTCATCCTCCTGGTCAACAAGACCGACCGTCCCGACGCGCGCATCGATGAGGTCGTGGCCGAAAGCCAGGACCTGCTCATCGGCCTCGCGAGCGACATGGCCGACGACTTTCCCGACCTCGACCTCGATGCCGTCCTCGACGTGCCCGTCGTCTACGCCTCCGGTCGTAACGGTGCTGCCAGCTGGAACAAGCCCGAAGACGGTACGCTGCCCGACAACGATGACCTCGAGCCGCTGTTCGATGCGATCCTCAAGCACATTCCGGCACCGACCTACGATGACACGCACCCGCTTCAGGCCCACGTCACCAACCTCGACGCCTCGCCGTTCCTCGGCCGCCTCGCGCTGCTGCGCATCTTCCAGGGCACCATTAAGAAGGGCCAGACCGTGGCCTGGGTGCAGCAGGACGGCACCGTCAGCAACGTGAAGATCACCGAGCTGCTCATCACCAAGGCGCTGGACCGCTACCCGACCGAGAGCGCCGGCCCCGGCGACATCGTGGCCGTGGCCGGTATCGAGAACATCACCATTGGTGAGACCCTCGCCGACCCCGACGACGTGCGCCCGTTGCCGACCATCACGGTTGACGACCCGGCCATCTCGATGACCATCGGAACCAACACCTCGCCGCTCATGGGCAAGGTCAAGGGCCACAAGCTCACCGCCCGCATGGTCAAGGACCGCCTCGACCGCGAACTCGTCGGTAACGTCTCGCTCAAGGTCGTCGACATCGGACGCCCGGACGCCTGGGAGGTTCAGGGTCGTGGAGAACTGGCCCTCGCCATCCTGGTCGAGCAGATGCGTCGTGAGGGCTTCGAGCTCACCGTCGGCAAGCCGCAGGTAGTTGTGAAGCGCGTCGACGGCAAGGTACACGAGCCCTTCGAGCACCTCACCATTGACGCTCCGGAAGAGTACCTCGGTGCCATCACGCAGCTGCTCGCCGCCCGCAAGGGTCGCATGGAGAACATGGCGAACCACGGCACCGGCTGGGTTCGCATGGAATTCATCGTTCCATCGCGCGGCCTGATCGGCTTCCGCACGCAGTTCCTCACCGACACGCGCGGTACCGGTATCGCCAACGCGATCCTGCACGGCTACGAGCCCTGGGCTGGCACCATCAACACCCGCACGAACGGTTCCATCGTGGCCGACCGTTCGGGAGCGGTCACCCCGTTCGCGATCATCAACCTGCAGGAGCGCATGTCGTTCTTCGTGCAGCCGACCTCCGAGGTCTACGAAGGCATGGTCATCGGCGAGAACTCGCGCGCCGACGACATGGACGTGAACATCACCAAGGAAAAGAAACTGACCAACATGCGTCAGTCCAGCTCCGACACGTTCGAGTCGATGACACCGCCCAAGCAGCTCTCGCTTGAGCAGTGCCTCGAATTCGCCCGTGAAGACGAGTGCGTCGAGGTCACCCCCGCCGCCGTGCGTATTCGCAAGGTCGAGCTCACCGCATCCGCTCGCTCGCGCCAGGTTTCGCGCGTGAAGAAGATGGACGCGAACTAACTCGCACCTGCTTTCTCGCAGAAGCCCTCGCAGCCTCGGCTGCGGGGGCTTCCCGCATTAATCCTCGCCGACCCGTGAATCTTGGCCCCAAAAATCGCTCAAATGGCCCCGAAACTCGGCTTGGTTGCGCACCCACTCTTTGTGTCTTTGAGTCTCTTGTCTTTGAGTCCTTTTAGGCGAACAGAGCCGCGCCCACGTAGCTCCCTGCGCTTGCCCCGGCTGGCACCGCGAACAGCGCGCTCCCGACGTGCCGAATGTACTCGTTGAGCGCATCGTGCTTGGCCAGGTTGAGCTGCACCGCGGTGAACTGTGCCGGAGACCGCTGAAAGCTGATGAAGAAAAGACCGGCCTCGAGCCGCCCCAGGTCATCGTTGCCGTCGACGAAGTTGTAGCCACGACGCAGCAGCTTCATGCCGTGGTTCTGGGTCGGATGCGCGAGCCGCACGTGTGCTGCAGCACCGATGAGCGGCTCATTCTCGCGGCCGGCCAGAGTGAAATCTGGCTCGCTGAACTCGGTTCCGCCTGACAGCGGAGCACCGGCACCCTTGGTGCGGCCGAACACCGCCTCCTGCTCGCGAAGAATCGTGCGATCCCAGGTTTCAATGGTCATCCGGATTCGCCGCGCCACCAGGTAGGAGCCGCCGGTCAGCCAGGCGGGCCCGTCGTCCGCGGACGCCCAGACCTGGTCGGTGACGACCGCGGGCTCCTCGGCCTTTATGTTGGCGGTGCCGTCCTTGAATCCGAACAGGTTGCGCGGGGTGGCCTGGGCCGTTGATGTCGATGAGGTTCGTCCGAATCCGAGCTGGGACCAGCGCAGGGCCGCCCGGCCGAAGGCGATGCGGGACAGATTGCGAATGGCGTGCACGGCCACCTGCGGATCATTGGAACAGGCCTGGATGCACAGGTCTCCGTCGCTTCGGCCGGCATCGAGGTCGTCCCCGGGAAAGTGCGGAAGCGGCGTCAGATTGGCCGGGCGGCGGGCGATGATGCCGAAGCGATCGACGCCATCCGCTGTTTCAAACAGGGTCGGACCGAAGCCGAACGTGATCGTAAGGCCGGCCGTGGGCAGCCCCTGCGCCTCACCGGTGTCCTCGGGTGGGGCATCGTAGGGGCCGCTGACGGCGCCGTACTCGCCGATATCCGCTCCGGCGCACATCGCGGCCGCCGCGACCGTCCAGTCCTGGAGCAGCTCGATCAGCTCGGCTCGCGTCACGCCCGCCGAGACGTCGAACGCGGCAAAGTGCAGGCGATCCTGGGCGGGCGTGACAATGCCGGCCTGGTGGCTGCCATAGAACGGGTAGACCGCCGAAGCGGATGCCTCACCCGGCGACGCCGACGCCGCCAGCGCCACCCGGTCCCCGGCTGCGCCCAGCCCGATGCCGGCGACGCTGGCCCCGGCGAGGCCGAGTAGCCCGCGCCGGGAGAGGCCTCGTGCTGTGCCGGCCGGTTTGGTGGACCCGGCCTCGCTGGATTCTGCCCGCTTAGAACCGGTCCAGCCCGTCACAACACGAGCGCGGCCGTGAGCTGGTTGAGCGGCTCGCCGAGCGCGTTGACCTGGTCGGCGAGGGCGCGAATCTCGGCCGGAGTGAGGTCGGTGTAGAGCCTGAAGCCCTCATCAACGCGTTGGGCGTCGAGCAGTGTCTGCAGCGAACCGAACTCGGTGTCGAGCGCAGCGGCCAGGTCGGCATCCGTTTTGAGCAGTATCGGTCGCACCCCGTCGTAAAGCACTTTGGCGCCGTCGACGTTGGCCTGGAAATCCCAGAGGTCGGTGTGCGACCAGGCTTCTTCCTCGCCGGTGACCTTGCCGGTGGCGACCTCGTCGAGCAGGCCGATGGCCCCGTTGGTCTGCTGCGACAGGGTGAACGTGAGGCCCTGCACCTTCTCGTGCAGGGTGGCGGTGTCGGCGACGAGCTGCTCGGTGAGCGCCGCACGCTTCTCGGCGGTGTAGGCCACGAAACCCGCCTCAGCGTCTTGCGGCCAGAGATCCTTCTCGATGGCGTGCCAGCCGGTCCAGTTTTGGCCCTCTTCGAGGTCAGCTTCGCGCAGGTCGAGCTTGGGGTCGAGGTCGCCGAACGATTCGGCGATGGTTTCGACGCGCTCCCAGTGCACCCGGGTGGAGGCGTACAGGCTGCGGGCGGTGTCGTCGTCCCCGGCTGAATAGGCGGCGGCGAACGCGTCGGTGCCGGTGACGAGTTGGTCGATCTGGTCGCTTACGTAGGAGGCGTAGTTGGTGTTCGAGGTATCGATCTGGGTGACGAGGTCGACGTCGACGGTGGCGGCGGCATCCGTTTTGGTGGCGGTGAACTCGGCCTTGCCGACGCCGTCGCCGGTCATGCCCGGTTTGCAGGCGGTGAAGTAGCTGCCCTCGGCGAGCTCCACGACCAGGTCGCGGGTGAGTCCTGGACCGATATTCTCCGCCTCACCCACGATGCGCAGGCCGTCTGCGGCCAGCAGGTAGAACTCGGTCACCTGGTCACCGGAATTGGTGACCGAGAAACGGATGCTGCCGGTCGGCGCCTCGTTCGCGCTCACCGCGCAGTCGGTCGCGCTGCTGTCCACCGTGAGCGCGGTGTGGGTGGCCGCCGGGCTGTTGGCGACGCAGCCGCTCAGCAGGCCGATACCGAGAACGCCGAGGCCGAGCAGGCTGGCGGAACGTAAGACACGGGGCATGGAGATCCTTTGAGCTGGGCGAGAAGAGTTAGTGCGCGGCGACGGGCGTGGGCGCCGGTGCGGTTGGTAGAGCCAGGGCCGGGCGGGCGCTCGGGCGGCCGTGACGGCTCTTTCTGATGAACACCGTCAGGGTGGGCACGGCATAGGCCAGCCAGGCGAACATCTCCAGCCAGGTGGTGGCGGGGGAGAAGTTCAGGGTGCCCTTGAGCAGCGTGCCGTACCAGCTGTCCGGAGGCACGGCGGCGCTCACATTGAAGGCGAGGGCGTGCAGCCCGGGCAGTAGGCCGGCCTCCTGCAGGTCGTGCACGCCGTAGGAAAGCACACCAGCCGCCACGACGATGAGGATGGCGCCGGTATAGGTGAAGAACTTCGCCAGGTTGATCTTGAGCATGCCGGCGTAGATCAGAGCGCCGAGGCCGATTGCCGTCAGGATACCGAGCGCAGCACCGAACAACGGCAGGGTCGTGGCGCCGGTGGCCTGCACGGCCGCCCAGATGAACAGGGCCGTTTCGATGCCCTCCCGGCCGACGGCAAGGAATGCCACGAGCACGAGTCCGAGGCCTGCACCGACGAGGTGTTTGTCGATGTTGCCCTGCAGGTGGCCCTTGAGGTCGCGTGCGGTGCGCAGCATCCAGAACACCATCCAGGTCACCAGCCCGGTCGCGACGATCGAGAGCACGCCGCCGATGGTCTCCTGTGCGGTGAACGACAGCCCGTAGGTGCCGAAGGTCAGCAGCGCGCCGATGCCGAGGGCGAGCAGCACGGCCAGGGCCACACCGAGCCAGATGCGCGGCAGCACGTCACGTCGACCGATTTTCACGACGTAGGCGATGAGAATTGTCACGATCAGCGCGGCCTCAAGGCCTTCGCGCAGGCCGATCAGGTAGTTTGCGAGCACAGGGGTTCCTCGTCGGGTTCGGGCGTCGAATTTGGTAAGGCTAACCTTACCGAATCTGACTCTAGCCCGTGGATCGTGACTGTGTCTAGTTACGATTGGATTCTGAGCCCGTAATCAATAGCCAGCAGAGCAGAAACGGTGCGTGCGCCCATGGTCATGTCCGGCAGTGGTGAGCGGATCCTGATCGTGCATGACCGACCGGGCGACGAATCCGCGCTGACCGGCGGCACGATTGCCCGATTGCGCGCCGACGGGGCGAGGGTCGTCGTGCTCTACGCCACAGCGCTGACCGAAACGGATGCCGCAGCGGTGCAGGCCGCGCTGGCCGCGCTTAGCGCTCGCAGCTGGCATGAGCTGCCGCGCGGGCTGGAGCCCAGCAGCGCTCTGCACAACGAAATCGATGAACTCGGTGCGACCGCCCTGGTCGTCGGCGCCGTTGACGATGTTCTGCGCGACGCCGCGACCGTGGCCGCACACGCGGCCGGCCTGCCCGTGTTTCTGGCCCGAACGGTGCGACAGTCGCCCGGACAGCGCCTCGTGGCGATCGACGTGGGCGCTCAGCTCGAGCAGAAGCTGCGGGCGCTGACGCATTTTCCCGCGCGCTGGAACGTCACCGACCACAGGCGCGACCTGGTCGACGGCACGACCGACGTGATCACCGACACCGAAACGTTTCTGCAAACGAATGCCCCTTACCCCGCCCCGCCGCAGCTCGCCTCCCGGCCCGCTCGCCTCACTCTCGCGAACCGATCGCTGGCCGGCCTCGGCGGCCTGCTCGTGGGCATCCTCTTTGGTGTGTTGGGAACCATCGCGCACCAGGCCACGCTCACGCTGTTCGGCATCGCGCTGCCGATCGGACTGACGATCGCGTTCGTGGCGATCGCTGCGCTGTTGCTCGGCCTGCGCCTCGTGATCGGCGACCGGTTCGTCGTCGGGCTGGCCGCTACCGGGCTGCTGGTGACCATTTTCGTGCTGTCGCTGCGCGGTTCCGGGGGGTCGGTGCTCGTACCTGCGGGTTTGCCGGGAACCTTGTGGACCGTGGTTCCGGCATTGATCGCGGCCTTTGTGCTGGCCTGGCCGAAGCTGCCGCCGCGCCTCCGGGCGCCGCACCAGGGCGGTGGGGCGTAGAATCAGGAGTCCGCTCTCGAAGGGAATCCCAAGCCTGTGACGTATGTGATCGCTCTTCCGTGCGTCGATGTGAAAGATCGTGCCTGCATCGACGAATGCCCGGTGGACTGCATTTATGAGGGCGAACGCTCCCTCTATATTCACCCCGATGAGTGCGTCGACTGCGGCGCCTGCGAACCGGTCTGCCCGGTCGAGGCCATCTACTACGAAGACGACCTGCCCGAACAGTGGGCCGATTATTACAAGGCCAACGTCGAATTCTTCGACGACCTCGGCTCCCCGGGCGGCGCGGCCAAGGTCGGCGTGCTCGCCAAGGACCACCCCATCATCTCCGCGGTGCCGCCGCAGGTTCAGCACTAAGCGGTCTTCGTGCTGAAGCCGCTCCCGGATTACCCCTGGGACCAGATGGTGCCGTTTGCCGCTCAGGCCCGGCAGCACCCCGATGGAATCGTCGACCTGTCGATCGGTTCGCCGGTCGATGCAACGCCCCACGTGGTGCAGCAGTCGCTGCGCGCGGCGACGGATGCCCACGCCTACCCGCAGACCGTCGGCACGCCCGCCCTGCAGCAGGCGATCATCGCTTGGTATGCCCGGCGCCGCGGGGTGACCGGCCTGGAGTCGAACAACGTGCTGCCCACGATCGGTTCCAAGGAACTCGTCGCGCTCATGCCGTTCATGCTCGGCGTCGGCGAGGGTGACACGATCGTGCATCCGCTTGCCGCCTACCCGACCTACGCGATCGGCGCCGCGATCGCGGGCGCCACGCCCCTGGCCGCCGACGACCCTGCCGAATGGCCGGACTCGACCAAGTTGATCTGGCTGAACAGCCCGGGCAACCCCGACGGGCGGGTACTCTCGGTCGACGAGCTGCGCGCCGCCGTCGACCGCGCGCGCGAACTCGACGCCGTGATCGTGAACGACGAGTGCTACGCCGAACTCGGCTGGGACGCCCCGTATGACACCGAACCGATCCCGAGCATTCTTGACCCCCGCGTCATCGAGGGGGATCAGCGCAAGATCGTCGCGATCTATTCCCTGAGCAAACAGTCCAACATGGCCGGGTACCGTGCGGCCTTCGCGGCCGGTGACAGCGACGTGCTGGGCCGGGTGCTCACCGTGCGCAAGCACGCCGGACTCATGCTGCCGGCACCGCTGCAGGCTGCCATGATCGCTGCCCTCGGCGACGACGAGCACGTCGCCGCGCAAAAGGAACGCTATCGAGCGCGCCGCGTTGTGCTCCGGCCGGCGCTCGAACAGGCCGGTTTTCGAATCGACCGCAGCGAGGCCGGCCTGTATCTGTGGGCGACCGAGGGTCGACCAGCCTGGCAATCCATCGAACGGATGGCCTCCCTCGGGATCCTCGCCGGCCCCGGCCCGTTCTATGGTGACGCCTACCCCGAGCACATACGGTTCTCGCTGACCGCGACCGACGAACGTATCGCCGCAGCTGCTGCTCGCTTGCGCGCCTGACCTGTGGATGATCACCAACGAACCGCCCGAACTCTTAGCTGATGCAACAGTAGGCGGCCGGGCAGATTAGGCTGTAGTCGCGACGGAGTCGACCACGGCAGTAAGTTAAAGTGCCGACTCAGTGACGCGTCGCCACATTTCATCCGTCAGTGAGACCCGAGGAGGTTCCGTGACCGACGTTGCGCAGCACATTACAACCGGCGAACCGATGAGCGCTGACCCCAACAAGGTCACGCTTACCTTTCCCGGCGGCAGCGCAGAGTTCCCGATCCTGACCAGCGTGGACGGCGTGTCGAGCATCGACATCTCAACCCTGACCAAGAAGACCGGCCTCACCACGCTGGACTACGGCTTCGTGAACACGGCGGCCACCCGCTCCGCGATCACCTACATCGACGGCGATGCCGGCATCCTGCGCTATCGCGGGTATCCGATCGAACAGATCGCCAAGAACTCGAACTTTCTCGAGACGGCCTGGCTGCTCATCTACGGTGAGCTGCCCAGCGCGAGTGAACTCGCCAACTTTGACGATCGCATCCGTCACCACACTCTTCTGCACGAAGACATGCGCCGCTTCTTCGACTCCCTGCCGCACAAGGCCCACCCGATGAGCGTTCTCGCGTCCGGCGTCTCGGCACTGTCGACGTTCTATCAGGATTCGCTCGACCCGAAGGATCCGGAGCAGGTCGAGATCTCGACCATCCGTCTGCTGGCCAAGCTGCCGGTCATGGCCGCCTACGCGCACAAGAAGAGCATTGGGCAGGCGTTTCTCTACCCCGATAACTCGCTGAGCTTCGTCGACAACTTTCTCAAGCTCAACTTCGGCAACATGGCCGAACCGTACGAGGTCAACCCGGTCGTCAGCAAGGCGCTTGAACGCCTGCTCATGCTGCACGAAGACCACGAGCAGAACGCGAGCACCTCGACGGTGCGCCTGGTCGGTTCGACCGAGGCCAACCTGTTCGCGTCCGTTTCGGCCGGCATTAACGCCCTGTTCGGTCCGCTGCACGGTGGCGCCAACGAAGCAGTGCTCGCGATGCTCGGCGAGATCCAGGCATCCGGTCAGGGCGTCGAGAAGTACGTCGAACGCGTCAAGAACAAAGAGCACGGCGTGAAGCTGATGGGCTTCGGCCACCGGGTCTACAAGAACTACGACCCGCGCGCCACCCTGGTCAAGGAGAGCGCCCACGAGGTGCTCGCGGCTCTCGGCGTCAAGGACGACCTGCTCGACATCGCGCAGGAACTCGAGCACATTGCGCTGAGCGACGACTACTTCAAGGAACGCCGTCTGTACCCCAACGTCGACTTCTACACCGGCGTCATCTACAAGGCGATGGGCTTTCCGACCCGCATGTTCACCGTGCTCTTCGCGATCGGTCGGTTGCCTGGCTGGGTCGCGCACTGGCGTGAAATGAACGAGGATCCGGCCACCAAGATCGGTCGCCCGCAGCAGCTCTACGTGGGCTCCCCGGCCCGGGACTACCTGCGCCGTTAGCGGGCCGGCTGTTCGCCGCCTCGCTGTCCGATCTCAAGTCGTCACCAATTGGGTTGCGGTGGCGTCTCGTCGTCACTGTGCGCCTGCCTACCCGCCCGACGTGCGTGAGGTGCCACTTTTCCCTTGACCGGGTGGGTTCGAAGGTGACGTGCCACCTTTGGCCCCTTCGCGAGCCCCTGGGGACCTCGCCATGGGGCAAAAGATGGCATGTCGCAAGAACGATGGGGCCAGAGTTGGCGTCTCGTGCGTCTCGTGCATCTCGTGCGGCCAGAGTTGGCCGGGACAGTTTCGGCGAGCATCCGCTGCACGGTCAGGCGGAGGGAGTCGCGCCGCTGTGGTCAGCAGCCGGGGCCGTGGGGGTTGGCGAGGCAGTCTTCGGCGACGAGTACGGTGGATTCGTTTGCGGCCATGACGGTGAATGGGGCGGAGGGCATGGTGATGGTGCCGTCGACTGGGCGCCAGCCTT
>NZ_PJJT01000086.1:0-222244 GCF_002929615.1 Cryobacterium sp. M91
TCTTCATATGGGGCGCAGTCTCCGAGCCCCTCGGCCAGTTGGAGCCGCCAATCAGCCTGACACTGCGCCCAGAACACCTCGAACTCGGCGCGCTCCTCGGGTGTGGACGGCGGGTAGTCGTGAGCCGCGAAGAACGGATCGACACGGCCCGGCTGGGGAGTATCGCCGCTCTGGCTCAGAGAAGAAGTATACCAAAACCATGCGCCAGAGTCGAGAGATTCTCAGATATGTTTGGATTTATGTGCGAATATGCATTCGGGCCGACCACGCGTTGTCGAGACGGCTCAGGCCAGTCCATGGCGGTCTCGGCAAGCTCGACCAACGGNCGGGCGGGTCTCGCAGGCCTGCTCGCGCTGGTTCATGGCGGTCTCGGCAAGCTCAACCAACGACAAATGGCCGGGTTCTCCAGACCGCTCAGGCCAATCCACAGCGGTCTCGACGGGATCGACCAACGGAAGTCGCCGGGTTTCGCAAGTTGCCATCGTTGATCCCTGGGGGCCTCGATAGGCTCGACCAACGGGGGATGGCCAGGTTTCGCAGGCCACCCGCGTTGGTCAAAGGCGGTTTCGACGCGTCCGACCGGCAGCCGCTCACCTGCTTCGCGCAGCAGATGACCGGCGCCTCCGACTAAAACGTCGGCGGCGGCCGAGGCGACGGCATCCGTTCGTGCAGCAGTCGCCGCGTTCGTCAGGTCCTTAATCTGAAACAGGTCCCCGAATCCGTGAAACGGCAGGCTTCCGCCTCAGGACGCTAGTAGAGCAGGGCCGTCAGCCGGGACCGAGTCGGCGGGACCCTGGGGTCATCCTGGCCGATGACCTCGAACAGTTCGAGGATGCGCTCGCGAATAGCGTTGCGGCCGGGAGCCGGCTGGGCCGGGAACAGGCTCAGCAGTCGGTCGAAGGCGTCCTCGATGTGCCCACCGGACAGGTCGAGGTCGGCGACCAGCAACTGCGCGTCGAGATCGTCGGGAGAAGACGCGGCACCGTTCCGAATCTGGTCGATCGTTTTGCCCTGCAGGCGGGCCAGCAGGCTGACCTGGGCAAGGCCGGCGACGGCCATGGTGTCATTCGGGTTCTGGGCGATCGCCGTGCGGTATTCGCTCTGCGCGGTGGCATAATCGCCGGCCTCGATCGCGGCATAGGCCTCGACGTGGTGCGGCGGCAGGGGCTCTTCGACGACCTCGGCCGGTTCTCCGTCTGCGGCGGCGGCCGGCGCCTCGACCGTGCCGGTCACGCCCTGCTGGGCAGCAAGTTCGAGCACGCGGCCGAGCACGTCGCTGATCTGCTCCTCGGCCAGCGGGCCGTTGAACAGCTGTACCGGCTGGCCGGTGATGACGGCCGCGACCGTGGGCACCGACTGGGCCTGAAACGCCTGGGCGAGTTGGGGGTTGGCGTCGATGTCGACGCGGGCCAGTACGAATCGGCCCGCTAGATCGGTGATCAGCTTCTCCAGCACGGTCATCAGCGCCGTGGACGGTTCGCTCCGCGAGGCCCAAAGACCGACGATAACCGGAACGCGCGAAGACAGCTCGAGCAGCTCACCGAAGTTCGCGTCGGTGCCGTCGAGCACGAGGCTCGGCACCGGCACGACACCGGCGGGCACGCCAGCAGCCGCTGGTGCCGCTGCGGCACCGGGTGTTGCGGGCGCTGCCGCCTGGCCACGGTTGACGAGCGAGGAAAGGTCAACCGCTCCGCGCAGGTTGGATCCGGACGGGGGCAGGTTGGTCATGGAAGCTCCGCAGATTGGGTGAGGCCCTGGGCAAAGCCCAGGAGGATGATTTTGTCGCTCGATCCGGCCGTCGGCACGTAGAACAACAGCTGGTCGCTGTAGGTGTTGAGAATGCCCTTGGACGACGACGAGATTCCCGACAGTGCCTTGCTAGCAGCACCGCTCGGGCTGACCGTGGCACCGTCGTTGATCGGTTTGACGATCTCGGTCTCGTTGACGCTGACCGCCACGATGCTGCCCGAGTCGTTGGTGGCCAGGGCGACAGTGCTGCCGTCCCCCGCCGCCGTGCCGAATTCGATCGATGCGGTGGCGGGCAGGGTCGCCTGCCGGTCGGCGCGACTGGCGTCAAACTGGGCGCGGAAGGCATCCACTTCGTCTTCGAACAGGTCGACGGACGGGCTCGCAGCGCCCTGCAGGAGCACATCGGCGTAGGCCGCGGCCAATTCGTTCGGCGGCAAGAGCAGGAGTTTGTTGTCGGGGGCGATCGCCGGCGCCCCGATCAGGGCCGGAGCAACTTCGGGCACCCGCGCAGCCGGCTCAAGCTGGAAGGCGTACTCGATGAGGTAATTCGCCCGCGGTGATTCCTGCTGCAGAATAATTGCGGTCGGTGGAATCTCGGCATCCGTTTCGTTCTGAATCACCGTCATCACCACTCGCGGCCAGGAATTCGTCTGCTGCGGCAGCGTGAAGGTGAGTGGGGCTCCCGGCAAGGCCAGCAGTGGCGGCACTGTCGCGTCGACCGCCCGAATCGCGTAGTTGGCCAGGCGCTGTTCCAGCGCGGGTCCGGTGAACCGGGTCGCGAGAGTGTCCGCGTTGAGGGTCGCATCGGCATCCGCTGTCAGGAGCGAAATCTCGCCCATAATGATTTCAAGCTGCGGGACTGTGACGGCCGGCGGTGCCAGCTCGGCGGCCGCTTCGACCGAGTCGGTAGACACCGGAGTCGGGGTCGGGGTCGCCGTTTCCGTCGTCGTTGCGCTGAAATCCGGCCAGAGATCGGCCGAGCATCCGCTCAGAGCGAGACCGGACACCAAAATCATCGGCAGGATCGCGGTGCGACGGGCAATACCACGGCGCGACGAGGTGATCTGACTGGCCTTGATGGCCTTCGGCCGGGGTGCGCGCGGCAGCCGCGGCAGGCGCGGTCCGCGCGGAACGTTGCGGCGCGGTCGCCGGGACCGGCGCAGGTGCAACAGGGCCAGCAGGTACAACACGAGTCCGAACAGCAGCAACAGGGCGCCACCGGCAAGCAGCGGGCCGGCCCACGGGGTGGAATTATCCGATGCCCACGACAAACGGATATTCGCGGGCGCCGGTTCGACTCCGTCCGAAGCAACGAGCACCGAGATGCCCTCCGGCAGGGTCTGCGTGGTCGTCAACGAATCCGTGTCGCTGACCTCCTCGAGCCACAGGTCGGAACCGGCCGGATTGACGATCAGAGGCTCGGCAGCATCGGCGGCAACCGGCTCATCCGAGCTGTCGTCGTCCGTGTCGGGTTCGACGGCAGCCGTGACAGTGGAGGTCAGTTCGCCCGTTTTTTCGCTCAGCGCCACGGTGGCGTAGGCGTCATCACCGATCCAGGCGGCCACGTCTTCGGAGCGCCCGTAGGCCAAAAAGATAGGTCCCTCGCCGCGTACGTTGATCGTCTGGCTCCCCGGGGAGGCCGCGAGGGCGCTCGGGTCGATCACGGTGTACAAAGTCTCGCCGGTGGCGGTCGAGGTTAGTGAGCTGAAGGCTGGTTCGAGCAGGATAGTTCGCTGCGCGATGCCGAGCACGATCATCACGGCGGCAAGCACGAATGCCACGATGGCTAGAACAAAACGCACGTATCACCCTTCAGCAATTGAGCTGGTTGGTACTGTTCAGTCACTTTGGCTGAACCACGTGACTGAAAGTCCTCAGACACGGTTTTCAACGTTACTCCGTTCGCCTGAAAGGAGCCTAATAGCCGTTCAGCCTCCATTTGGCAGCCGGCGCGTACCGTGCGGGGCACCAACACACTAAAATTGGTCGGGTGCCCCGTAATGCACGATCCATTGAGGGGCCGGGCCCCGCGTGTAAGGAGTACAAGTGTCTGACGACGACGCCGATTTCACCCAGGTCTTTCGTGGCTATGACAAGGATGAGGTCGCCAAGGCTGTTCAATCCCTGCGCCGACAACTCATCCAGGCCAATACCCAAAATGCTGAGGCCGGCCGCGAGGTCAAACGATTGGCCGCCCGCATCGATGACCTCACCGCCGAGATCGAAGAGGTCGGCAGTCCCACGTTCTCCGGTCTGGGCACGAAACTGGAAAACACCCTTCGCGTCGCCGAGGAACAGTCCACCCGCGTCATCGCCCAGGCCGATATCGACGCGGAGAAACTGCGCGCCACGACCAGCGACGAGGTCGAGCAGCTGCGACGGAATTCCACTGAGCAGGCCGAGCGCACCCTTTCCGACGCCGCCGTCAAAGCTCGCCGACTGCTCGACGATGCTCGCATTGAAACGGATGATTTACGCGCACGTACCCAGGACGAGCAGGCGAGGGTCATGCAGGACACTGCCCGGGACGCCTCGCTGATTCGCGGCTCTGTCGCCACCGAGGCGGCCGAGGCCCGAGCCACAGTGAAACGTGAGGTGTCAGCCATCCGCTCTGAAGCGGATCGCGAAGCCGCCGAGGTGCGCGTCGTCGCGCAGCGTGAGGCCACCGAGGCTCGCGAAGAAGCGGCCGGCCTGACGCGCGAAACAGAACTTATTCGCGCCGAAGTAGCGCTGGAACTCGACCAGCAGCGCGCGACGCTCAACCAGGAAACCGACCAGGCCCGCGTAACACTGGCTGCCGAAACCGACCAGGCTCGTGTGGATCTCGCGCGCGACACCGAAGAAGCCCGCCTGAGCCGCGCACACGAAGCCGAGCAGGCACGCACCCTGCTCGCCGCCGAGGTGGAACAGGGCCGCATCGACGTGGCCCGCGAAATCGAGCAGGCCCGCGCAGTCGCCGAGGTCGAAAGCGCGCAGGCCCAGACTGACCTCGCCCGCGACCTCGAGCGCAAGCGCGTCACGGCCGATCGCGAGATCGAGCAGGCACGTGCCGCCCTGGCCGCCGACGTGGAACAGGCCAGCGCCGACCTGACCAGGGACAACCAGCAAGCCCGCCTCGAGGCCGAGGCCGAGGCCGAGCAGGCCCGCATCGACGTACAAACCGAGCTCGCCGCGACCCGGAAGACCGGCCAGCACGAGGCCGCCCAGCTGGCCAGAGAAATTGACCAGGCCCGAGCCGACTTCGATGTCGAGCTGAAAGCCCGCCGCGACGAAGCAGAGCAGGAACACCTCACCTCGCACCAGGAGGCGGTGGCACTGGCGCAGAAATTCCAGACGGATGCCGCCGGGCAGCTCGCCGAGACCACTGAGCGTACGCTCGAACTGCGTACGCTCAACGAGCAGCTGGACGCGGGAGCCCGGGCGGAGGCCAAGGCCAACAAGGACCACGCCGACGAGACTGCCGCACGCATTCTGCACGACGCCCAGACCAGCGCTTCGGCACTCGTCGAGGATGCGACGACACGGTCGCGTGCCCTGGTCGCTGACGCGGAAGATCGCATGGCGCAGATTAGAATTGAGCGCGATGCCGTGGCAGGATACTTTGAAAGTCTGCGCAGCGTTTTGACCCAGGCAGAACGGGTCGCAGCCGAGTAATTCCCTACTCCTGGAGACGACCCGTGAAAATTCAGAATGCGTTTAGGTTCGGACTCGTCGGCACCCTGGGCGTAGGCCTCGGCTTGTTGATCATCACTTCGGTGATCACCCTGCAGACGATCATCATCTACGTGGGAGCCGCGCTATTCATTGCGCTCGGCCTCGACCCGGCCGTCTCCTGGTTGGAGAAGAAGCGGTTTCCCCGCTGGGCGGCCATTCTGACCGTGGTCGCCGCCGTGCTCGGTGTGCTCACCGGTGTCGTGTTCGCAATCGCTCCGATCATCGTCGACCAGGTCTCCAAGCTGTCCCAGCTCATTCCGGATCTGGTCAAGGCGGTGAACAGTTCAACGTTTCTGAGTGATCTGCAAGAGCAGTTTCCCGGCCTCGACATCACGGGGATCACCAAGACCGTCACCGATTCTCTGGGCGGCAACCTCACCAACATCACGACCACGATCGTTCAGTCGGGCCTCGCGTTTGTCGGTGGCCTGTTCGGTGCCCTCATCATTCTCATTCTCACGCTGTACTTCACCGCCTCCCTCAACAGCATGAAGCGCGCCACTTACCAGCTGGTTCCCGCTTCAAAGCGGGAGCGCTTCACCGATATCAGTGAGCAGATCACCACGGCCGTCGGCCGCTACATCGTGGGACAGGCCGCGCTCGCCTCGGTGAACGGCGTGCTGAGCTTCATCTTTCTCTCGATCATCGGCGCACCGTTCCCGGCGTTGCTCGCCTTCATCGCTTTTCTGCTCTCGCTCGTTCCGCTCGTCGGAACCATCTCGGGTTCGGTCATCATCGTGCTGACCTGTTTGATTCCCGAGATCGGCAGCTCACCCCAGACCGCGCTGGCCGCCGCCATCTACTACCTCATCTATATGCAGGTGGAAGCATACGTTCTCAGCCCAAACATCATGAGCCGCGCCGTGTCGGTTCCGGGCGCTGTCGTGGTGATTGCGGCCCTGGCCGGCGGCAGCCTGCTCGGCATTCTCGGCGCGCTGATCGCCATCCCGGTCGCCGCGTCGGTCATCATGATCGTCAAGCAGGTCGTCATCCCCCGCCAGAACGAGCTCTAGCTGCTACAACCGGCTTAGGACGGGTCGCGCAGGCCGTCCGTCCATTCGATGGGTAGTGGCAGCGCGGCGGGGTTAACGGTGGCGACGATCTCGGTGAGAACCCGCCGGGTCAGGTTTTCGCCGACCCAGAGGTGTTTGCCGCCCTCGACGGCGACGAACCGAAGGCTGGGCACACTCGCGAACCGCAAGCGAGCGGCATCCGGTCGCAGGTAATCGTCGAATTCGGGAATGACCGCGACCAGCTGCCGCTCATTCCCGGCCCACGCGGCCAGTTCGGCCTTCGTCGTGCGGTGCAGCGGCGGTGACAGCAGAATGGCACCGCGGATCGGGTGCTCCAGCCCGTACTTGAGGGCGAGCTCAGTGCCGAAGGACCAGCCGACCAGCCACGGATTGGGCAGCTGGCGTTCGGCGACGAAGGCCATCGCCGCGGCCACGTCGGCGCGTTCGGTGATGCCCTCCCCGAAGTCACCGCCACTGGTGCCGCGCGGCGACGAGGTCCCGCGGGTGTTGAAGCGCAGTACGGCCAGATCGGCCATCGCCGGCAGGCGGTTGGCCGCCTTGCGCAGAATGTGCGAGTCCATGAATCCACCGGCCGTGGGCAGCGGATGCAGCGTCACGAGCGTCGCCACCGGCGTACGCCCGATCGGGGTCGCCAACTCCCCCACCAGGGTGAGGCCATCGCTGGTTTTCAGTTCAATGTGCTCGATGCTGGCGGGCAGTTCGATGCCGCCACGAATGCCGACCGGCAGGGTCACGGACGTCTCCTCGATCATTTGATTCTCCAACAGTGAGTGTGCCAGTGCCGCCGGTTGGCCAGGTCGGCCGCATCGCCGAGCACTCCGTCGCCGCGCCAGGCGACCATGTGCGCCGTACCGGGCACGATGTCGAGGGTGCAGCCGGGACACAGATAGGTCTTCGCGGCCTGCATGGCCGGCACCGGTTGAACGTGCCACAGTCCGTCGCGGCGCACCTCACTGCGGCGCCAACCCGCCAGCAGGTCGTTCAGGTCAGCGCCTTCGCCATCGTCTCGCGGAGCGCTCTTGCGGCCTCGGGGTCGATTGCTGCGCGCCATCACAACAGTCTAATTGCTGCCCGACGACGCCGTAAATCAGAAGGGTAAGCGCTAATACCAGCCGGAACCCTGGGACTTGGCCCAGGCACCGCACGGGGTGCCGTAGCGGCCGGTGATATAACTGAGGCCCCACTCGATCTGGGTTCCGGCGTTGGTCGCCCAGTCGTCACCGGCCGTGGCCATTTTGGAGCCGGGAAGCGCCTGCGGGATGCCGTAGGCTCCACTCGAACTGTTCTCGGCGTTCACACGCCAGCCTGATTCCTTCTGCCACAGCGAGACCAGGCAGTTGTACTGGTCTTCGCCCCAGCCGCGACCCGCGACAGCATCGTAGGCGTAAGCCTGAGCCGAGCCGGGATCCGGCACAGCGGCAGACGGGGCGGTGACGCTTCGCTTCTTTTCCACGGCGACGACCACCGGAACTGGTTTGGGCTTCTCGGTGACGGTGAAGCCGTCGCGAGTGATGGTATTTGTGTAGCTGCCGGCCACGAGCACGGCCTGGGCCGGCCCCTCGTCGGTGGTGCTGCCGGCGAGTTGAAAGTAGGGGGATGCAGTGGCACCCGAGTAGGGATCGACGACGGTCACGAGCACGAACGCGAAGGCGGCGGTGAATCCGAACAGAAAGTGAGACGGCTTGGCCCGACGCCGAGTTCGACGAACCGGCGGCCGCGCCTTGGCCGGGACGCATTCGATTCGTTGCAGATGCCTACCCATTACTAGATGACCCTAGCCCACATCTTTGGTAACGGCCAGATAACGGTCACCAAATCAACGTACCGCCAGCATCACGTCGACGACGCTGTCGAGCACCAGATCGACCTGGCCTTCGCGGTATCCGCCCCGTTCAGGGCGAAAAACGGCGGTTCGTACTTCGTCGACGGTAAGCTTACGACCGTCCAGAAAATACTTCACCAGTTTGTTTGCGAACCGATCGACATCGACCCGTTTGTAGCCGACCGCGAGCACACTGGTACGGGTGAATCGATGCCCGGGCGCACGGCTGAGGCGGGCAACAAGTACCGTGGCCGCATTCTCGGCGCCGACCGTCCAGGCCTGCTCTCCCCCGGTGCGCGAGGCGTGATCGCGTTCCCGGACGGCAAAGGCGTCCTCGAGTCGCTCCAGTGCGGCGTCGACATGTTCCGGCGAATATCCGCCCTTGTGCATGGCGAAGGCGGTGTGTCGAATGGCTTCGGCTGTCAAGGTCGCGCCGGTTCGCTCGGCCTCCGCGGCTGCCTTGTCCGCGACGATGGTGTGGATGGCCTCGGTCCCCTTCGCGCCGGTGTCGGCATCCGTTTCACTGTCGGTCAGGTCGTGCCGATCGTAGGCGCGTCGGGCCGCGGCCAGAAAAGTATCGACCTGACTCACGTTGTAGCCGAGAGTTTTCTTGGCCACTCGGGGAAATATGGTGCTCATAGCCTCATTGTCTCGGTTGTGCTGACGGGGAGCGAATCGGTTCGGCTCACGCAAAGACCAGGTAGAGGGCGTAGGCCGCGGCGGCCGACGGGAGGATCGAGTCCAGCCGGTCCAGAAAACCGCCGTGCCCGGGCAGCCAGGAGCTCATGTCCTTGATCCCGAGGTCGCGTTTGATCAGCGATTCGGCCAGATCGCCGAACGTCGCCGTGAGCAGAATCACGAGGCCGAAGACCAGGCCGAACCACCACTCCTGATCCAGCATGAAGATGGACAGCAGAACGCCGGCGATCATGCAGATCAGGCCGGCACCGATAAAGCCTTCCCAGGTTTTCTTGGGGCTGATCGAGGGTGCCATCGGATGCTTGCCAAAATTGAGCCCGCTGACGTAGGCCCCGGTATCGGCGGAAATAACCAGGATCAGGAAGGCGAGCGCCCACCACTGCCCCTCGGGCTGGGCGACGAGTAGCACGGCGAAGCTCGCTAGGAACACGACATAGACCTGAATCAGGATGCCGCCGCCCACGTCGCCGACAATAGACCGGGCCGGGGCGCGATGGGACGGAATCACCAGAAGCGCCAGCCGCCACAGGGCGATCAGCACGATCCCGCCGAGCATCACGAGCCACTGGCCGGTCGCCTCGCCGTAGAACGCGGCCGGGACGATCGCGACGGCAGAGATGAGGACCGGGATGCGCGGAACATTACGTCCCGCGTGCCGCAGCGCCTGGGCCAGCTCGAAGGCACAGAAGGCGACGATCACGACCGCGAAGATCATGAACAGTTGCTTGACGATGATGAGGCTGACCAGCATCGAACCGCCGAGCACGAGCCCGATCAGTATCGCGAGAATGAGGTTGCGCCCGGTACGGGCTTCAATGCGCTCGTTGGTGGCATCGAGCTGGGCACGCGTCGCCTGCACCTGCCGCTCGAAATCAGCCTTGGTAGTTTGCACCTGACGTTCAAAATCGGCCCGCGTCGTCTTCACTTGCGCCCGAAACTCGGCACGACTGACACCGTGACCGCGCTTGGGCGGCTGGTCGTTCCCGGGTTTCTCGGTCATCTGAAGGCTCCCTAGATCTCGAGGAGTTCGGCTTCCTTGCGCTTGAACGCGTCATCAATGCCGTCCACGTGGCTCTTGGTGATCAGCTCCAGCTCTTTCTCGGCCCGACCGACCTCGTCGTCGCCGACCTCGCTCTTGAGCGCGTCGAGCTCATCCTTGGCCTTGCGACGGATGTTTCGCACCGAGATGCGGGCATCCTCTGCCTTGGCCTTGACGATTTTCACGAATTCCTTGCGGCGTTCCGTGGTGAGCTCTGGGAGGGTCGCGCGAATGGTGGTGCCGTCGTTGCCGACGTTGGCGCCCAGGTTCGGAGTGTCGCGAATGGCGATCTCGATGTCGCGCAGGGCCGCCTTGTCGTACGGGCCGATCAGCATGGTGCGGGCTTCCTGGTTCTGCAGGGAAGCGAGCTGCTCCAGCGGGGTCATGGTGCCGTAGTAGCTCACCAGGATTTTCGCGAACATCTGCGGGTTGGCACGTCCAGTGCGCACGGTTCCAAAATCATCTTTGGCGGCCTCGAGGGCCCGATTCATGCGCGCAGTGGCGTCGGAAAGAACATCCGCGATCACGGTGACTCCTTTATTGGTGGTGGAATAATTCTAGTTGGAGACGCGCGTGCCCAGATCGGTGCCCAGAATGGCGGCGGTGACGTTGCCTTCCGGGGCCATGCCGAAGACCTGCATCGGCATGTGGTTGTCCATGCACAGGCTGAAAGCGGTGGAGTCGACCACCTTGAGCCCGCGCTGCAGCGCCTCGAGGTAGGTGATGTGGTGGATCTTCTGCGCATCGGGGTTGGTGCGAGGGTCGTCGGAATAGACGCCGTCGACACCGTTTTTTGCCACGAGCACAACGTCAGCATCGATTTCGAGGGCGCGCTGGGCAGCGACGGTGTCGGTGGAAAAGTAGGGCAGTCCGGCGCCGGCACCGAAGATGACGACGCGGCCCTTCTCGAGGTGACGCTCGGCGCGGCGCGGAATATACAGCTCGGCGACCTGGGTCATCGAGATCGCGGACTGCACCCGGGTTTCAGCGCCGGCCTGCTCCAGGAAGTCCTGCAGGGCCAGAGCGTTCATGACTGTGCCGAGCATGCCCATATAGTCGGCGCGGCCACGGTCCATGCCGCGCTGGGAGAGCTCTGCGCCGCGGAAGAAGTTGCCGCCGCCGACGACGATGGCGACCTCGACCTGCTTGGCGCCCTCGGCGATTTCACGGGCCAGCGAGCTGACGACATCCGGGTTGACTCCGACGGCGCCGCCGCCAAAGGCCTCACCCGACAATTTCAGAAGCACTCGTCGTTTCTTGACGATAGCGGTGGGCCTGACCGGTACAGAAAAAGTACTGGCCGGGCTGTTATGGGTGTGCGTGCTGGCCGTGTCAGTCATGGCGTGCGGGGCCTTCCGAAGTGGGGTGTTACCAAACTACCAAGAGCGTGCGCGTACCCCAGGGGGCACACACAAAAACGGAGGCCGGATTGCTTTCGCAATCCGACCTCCGTCATTCGTTGTTAGGCGCCGACCTTGAACCGGGCGAAGCCCGACACGGTCAGTTTTGCATCGTCGAGGACCTTCGCAACGGACACCTTGTTGTCCTTGGCGTAGTCCTGTTCGAGCAGGGCGACCTGCTTGAGGTACGCCTTGACGCGTCCCTCAACGATCTTGGGCAGTGCCGCTTCCGGCTTGCCCTCGTTCTTCGAGATCTCGGTGACGATCTTGCGCTCGGTCTCCACCAGGTCAGCAGGAACATCGCTGGCCGCGAGGTACTCGGGGTTGGCGAACGAGATGTGCTGGGCGACGCTGCGAGCGGTCTCCACGTCGGCTCCAGAGAAGCCGAGAACAACGCCGACCTGCGGGGGCAGGTCCTTGCTGGTCTTGTGCAGGTAAATCGAGAACGATTCGCCGGTGACGGCGGCAACACGGCGAAGTTCGAACTTCTCGCCGATGATGGCCGCTTCGCCGTCGATGAGCTCGGCAACGGTCTGGGTGCCGGCCGTTGCGGCCAGTCCAGCCTCAACCGTCGTCGCGCCAGCGGCGGCGATCGCGTCGAGCACCTTGTCGGCCAGAACGACGAACTTGTCACCCTTGGCGACGAAGTCGGTCTCGCAGGCGAGTTCGATCATGTACGCGGTCGTGCCGATTTCCTTGGCAGCGACGAGTCCCTCAGAGGTGGAACGGTCAGCGCGCTTGGCGTTGCCCTTTGCACCCTTGAGACGCAGGATCTCGATGGCCTTGTCCATGTCGCCGTCGGCTTCAACGAGGGCGTTCTTGGTGTCGACCATTCCGGTGCCGAGGTTCTCGCGGAGAGCCTTGACGTTTTCGAGTGTGAAGTTTGCCATACCGGGTTCCTTACTTGGTCTCTTCGGCGGCAACGGTCGGCTCATCGGCGACGGCAGCCAGTACGGCGGCAACGTCGGAGTCGGCGACAGCGTCGGCGATGGTGACGGAGGGCTCTGCAACGACGGCCTCGTCGGCGACGACGGTAGCGTCGGCAACCTTCTCGGTCTCGGCAGAGGACTGCGCGGGGGTGGTTTCGGCGTCGGAGGCCTGAAGCAGTTCAGCTTCCCACGCGGCGAGGGGCTCAACTTCAGCCTCCGGCTTGGCGTGGCGCTGGATCAGGCCCTCGGCTGCCGCGTCCGCGATGATGCGGGTCAGCAGGCCAACGGAGCGGATGGCGTCGTCGTTGCCCGGGATCGGGTACTGCACGTCGTCGGGGTCGCAGTTGGTGTCGAGGATGGCGATGACGGGGATGCCGAGCTTGCGCGCCTCGTCAATAGCGAGGTGTTCCTTGTTGGTGTCAACAACCCACAGCGCAGACGGGGTCTTCGTGAGGTTGCGGATTCCGCCGAGGCTCTTGTGCAGCTTGACGAGTTCGCGCTTCTTGATGAGCATTTCCTTCTTCGTGAAACCGCTCTTGGCGGTGTCTTCGAAGTCGAGCTCTTCGAGTTCTTTCATGCGGGCCAGACGCTTGGAAACGGTCTGGAAGTTGGTGAGGAGTCCACCGAGCCAGCGCTGGTTGACGTAGGGCTGGCCTACGCGCTGCGCCTGCTCTGAAATGGATTCCTGGGCCTGCTTCTTGGTGCCAACGAAGAGGATGGTGCCGCCGTGGGCAACCGTCTCCTTGACGAAGTCATAGGCCTTGTCAACGAACCCGAGCGACTGCTGCAGGTCGATGATGTAGATGCCGGAACGCTCGGTGAAGATGAAGCGCTTCATCTTCGGGTTCCAACGGCGGGTCTGGTGCCCGAAGTGCACGCCGCTGTCAAGCAGCTGGCGAATGGTTACGACGGCCATGTGCCGTACTCCTGTTCTGATGCGCGCTCGCACGCACACCAATCGGTTTGTGCGATGATCGGTCGATCATCACTCCTGGTACCCGGCACATGTCCGCCCTGTACCTGCAAGATTCGCTGTGCATGAATCTGGCTGTACGGGACCGATTGGACATGGCGGCCAAATGGGCACGCGTAGTCAGCGCACGAAGCGCTGCTGTGGATAGCGTATCACCGTCGGCCGGGTGGTCGAGACCGGACCGTAGGAAAACAGCTCCTCCACCGCAGCGGTCGTTATGTCCTCTGCACGAATGCGCCCACGAGCTGTTCGCCCGAGGCGCCACCCGGCCAGGCTGGCCCCATGCATACGTTACGCAATCTCGCGATTCGCCGCCTGGCGGCATCCGCTGTGATGCTGCTCATTCTCCTCGGGAGTCCGTTTGCCACGGCGAGCGCGGTTCCCCCGGCGGTCGTGACGCCGGGAGTGGATGGCTGGCGCTGGCCGCTCCCGGAGCCGCACCGGGTGATCGCCCCGTTCATTGCGCCGGTCATGCCCTATGCTGCCGGTCATCGCGGCATCGACCTGACGGCGCAGACCGGCGATACCGTGCTGGCTCCGCACGACGGCGTCGTATCATTCGCCGGCGTGGTCGTTGATCGACCGGTGCTCTCCATCACCCAGGTCGGTGATCTGATCACAACGGTGGAGCCGGTGCTGGCGCTCGTGGCCGAGGGCGACCGGGTGCAGGGCGGGCAGCAGATCGGAACTGTGGCGACGGGCGGTCATTGCCCGCCGGGCTGCCTGCACTTGGGGGTACGCCTGCACGGGAACTACGTGTCGCCGCTGCTCTATCTCGGCGGCTTGCAGCGGGCCGTGTTACTTCCGGCCGGCCCGTGACGGTGCGCCGTACTGGCAGGTCAGCGCGACGTCGAAACGAGGAACCAACGCTGGCGGTCAGGCGCGGGGGTGGGCCAGTCCGTAGCTGGCCTTGAGCCGTTCGGCGGAGACGTGCGTGTAGATCTGGGTGGTGCCGAGGCTGACGTGTCCGAGCAGCTCCTGCACGGCCCGCAGGTCGGCGCCGCCGTCGAGAAGGTGGGTGGCCGCGGTGTGTCGCAAGGCGTGGGGACCCGCCGGACCGGTTCCGGGAACCTCGGCGAGCAGGGTGGCAACCAGTCGGTAGACCCCGCGTGTGCCCAGACGCTGACCCTGGCGGCCAAGAAACAACGCGGTGGTGCCGGGTGCTGTGGCGCCGGGCGCTGACGTCGGGCCCGAGCTCGACGCGTGTTCCACGAGCGAGCGGCGGGCCTGGCCGAGGTAGTGCACGATCGCACGCTGCGCCGGCACGCCGAACGGCACCACGCGCTCCTTGGAGCCCTTGCCCGTGACCCGCACGGTCAGCCGGTCGAGGTCGACGTCGGCGACGTCGAGTCCGACGAGTTCGGAAACACGCAGGGCCGAGGCGTAGAGCAGTTCGACGATCGCCAGATCACGCGCGGCCAGATCACGCACGGCAGGTTCGCGATCGATGCGGGTCCCGGACTCGGCGCCATCTGGCCTACCGCCGGCCTCCACTTCCCCGTGCGCGCGGGTCGTGAGCAGTTCAAGCAACTCGCTCATCTGGGTGTGGGTGATCACGCGGGGAAGCGTGTGGCCAGGCTTCGGCGAGCGCAGGCGAGCGGCCGGATCCACGCTGTCGTCGCGGGCCCGCGCCAGCCAGGCGGTGAAGCTGCGCGCCGACGCCGACCGACGGGCGAGCGTCGCGCGGGCGAGGCCGGCCTGGGTACCCACCCACAGCCATTCCCGGAGCAGCTCCAGGGTCAGATCAGCGGATGCCGCGCTACCACGTTCCGCAGCAAACGCGGCCAGCTGCGCCAGATCGGTGCGGTACGCCCGAACGGTGTGCGCCGAGTAGCCACGCTCCGCGCTCAGGTATCGCAGAAACGCGTCGATGTCGTCGGTCAGGGGCACGGGTTCAGTTTCGTCTCGGCAGCGAGCGTGCCGCGCGCGACCCGCGGCACGGGGGCAGAATTGGCGGGCCGAACGGCATCCGTTCGTGGTCGAGTTGGTCTGCTGGCGCTGGGACACTTCGCGTGATCATTGTTGGCGGGAAAAGGCTTCGAGTCGGGCTTCGGGTGACAGGATGGCCAGTCGATCGACATAGTCGGCCGGAAAATGGGTGGCCGTATCGAAGGCGCCGATCGGTACCTGCGAGTGCGTGATCTGGTCGGCGTAGACGTGCAGCAGGTTGACGGTGCGGCCGCCTTTGACGCCGGTCAGTTCACGCTCGGGAGCGCTGAGATCCATCGTGTAGCAGGTGGCCGCGGCCACGGAGACTGGAATTCCGGCGAACAGGCCCTGGGTCGCATAGTGCAGGTGACCACCGAGAATCGCGCGTACGTCGCTGCCGTCCAGCACCGCCGCCAAGCGCGGCTGTTCCTGCAGTTCGAGCAGGCTCATCAACGGCAGCGGGGTGGGAATCGGCGGGTGGTGCAGCGCCAGAATGGAGCCGTGACGGGCGGGCGTCCTGAGCACCGTGCGCAGCCACTCCAGCTGCGCGTCGGTCATCTCACCGTGGTGATAGCCCGGCACGCTGGTGTCGAGGGCAATGATTCGCAGGCCGTCGAGGTCGTGCACCTGGTCGACGGGGTCCTGGTCGACGGGGTCCTGGTCGACGGGGTCCTGGTCGACGCGGCCTTGGTCGACAGTGCCTTGATCAGCTGCGCGCGCCGCTTCGCCCGGCTGATCCTGCCCGAGTAGGACGCTCCGAAAAGCGGCGCGCTGGTCGTGGTTGCCCATCACCCAGATGACCTTCGCTTGCCACTGGGCCGCGACGGCTTCGACGATGCCGCGGATGCGGCGGTAGGCATCCGCTTCGCCACGATCGGCGACATCACCGGTGATTATGAGGGCATCGGGGCGGATGCCCGACCGGTGCAGCTGTTCGAGGGCACGATGCACCGTGGTGTCGGTGTCGACGGTGCCGTACAGCGCCGCGGCATCCGCTAGAAAATGGGTGTCGCTGAGGTGAACCAGAATCTTGTCGGCGGGCGCATACTGGCCCCACTGCATGCTCGCCATTTCCCGTCCCGTCGTTGGGATCCACCCTACGGGCTGCCACCGACAGGCCGGTCACCCAGGGCTATCACGGCGGCATGTCTGCCCACCCGGACTCCTACACCCAGGCTTTGGACCGTGCGCTGTTGCACGCCCAAGCCTGGCTTACGTCACTCCCTTCGCGGAACCCGGACTGATGGCACTGCCGTCCGGCCGCTTCTTCGGCTGGGTGCTTGGGGGGACCCTGCCCGCAGCCCTCGCCGCCGACTGGTTGGTGACCGCGTGGGACCAGAACGCCGGAATGCGCTTCGCCACTCCCGCGACTGCCGTACTTGACGAGAACGCTGCGGGCTGGATCCTCGATATGCTCGGGCTTCCTCTCGGATCCGATGTCGGATTCACGACGGGCGCGACGATGGCCAATTTCGTCGGTCTTGCCGCCGGTCGGCAGTGGGTTCTGGAGCATCCGACCCGATGGGTGCAGCGATCGACGTGGCGAAGCGGCAGGGAGCCTGGGTGCACGTGGACGGGGCTTTCGGCCTGTGGGTAGCGGCCGACGGCACGCCGGCAACATTGGCCCGGGCGACCCGTTCGAAAAGGTGCCGGAGCTGTCCCGTCGGGCGCGAGGCGTTCCAGTCTGGGCGGCGCTCCGATCCCTCGGTCGTGATGGCACGATCGCGCTGGTCGACCGTCTCGCGGCCGATGCGCGTGCCCTGGCCGATGGACTGCGGTCGATGCCGGGGGTCGAGGTCCTCAACGAGGTGGTGTTCACGCAGGTGTGCGTGAGTTTCGACCGCGACGCTCGCACCCGGCGGGTGACGCAACAGCTCATTGCCCACGGCTCAGCGTGGATGTCGGGGTCGCTCTGGCACGACCGGGACATTCTGCGCATCTCGGTGAGCAACTGGTCGACGGATGCCGCGGACGTCGCGTTCTCCCGCGCCGCCGTGAAGCGAGCCTGCTCGACCATGGACGGGGCCGAGGACATAGCAGTGGTCCCGGACTTGGCGGCAGCGATGGGCACAGTTGTGGACACAGCCAACGACATAGTGCAGCGCCGGCCGGACGCCACGTGCCCTGCTCCGCACCCACACCCGCACGCGATCCATAGCCCCGCAACGGACGATCGAAATTGACCCTGCGGATCTAACGGCCGCATCCGACCACCATCCAGTGACGCCGCACGCCCGGCCACGGGAGCGCCGCTCCAGCTGGCTCCTGGTAGCCCCATACGCGCCTTACGCGCGGCGCACCCAGCCAGCCTCGCGTTCCTGGGCGGCCCCGTCGAGGTCGAGGCCGCCCAGGGCGCCGCGCACGGCCGCACTCGACAGCCCGGCTCGGCGTGACAGGTCGGCGACCGTGCGCGGCGAGCGACCGCTGAGAGCATCAAACACGCGCACCTGGTCGCTCGTGCGGGGAATCGGACCGGGGCCCGCATCGGTGTTGGGCCCCGCTTCCAGGTGGAAATTGGCCAAGGGCACCTGAATCGACCGATCGCCGACCAGCTCGGCCATTTCGGTCGGGTTGGTCACGCACACCGCGGCGAACTCCCGGATGAGGCGGTGGCAGCCAGCCGAGGTCGGGCTCGTGATCGGGCCGGGCACCGCGCCAAGCGGGCGACCGAGCGCGGAGGCATGGCCGGCTGTGTTGAGCGAGCCGGACCGCCAGCCGGCCTCAAGCACGACCGTCGCCGCACTGGACGCGGCGATGAGCCGGTTTCGTTGCAGAAACCTCCATTTCGTGGGTGCTGCGCCGCAGGGAAGCTCGGAGACGACCGCGCCGGAGGCCACGATGCGGGTGAGCAGGGAGTCGTGGCCACTCGGGTAAAACCGGTCGACTCCCCCGGCGAGAAAGGCCACGGTCAGACCGTCACTGGCCAGGGCGGCCCGGTGGGCCATCCCGTCGATGCCGTACGCGGCACCGGAAACGATGGCGAAGCCACGGTCGACCAGCCCCGCCGAAGCTTCCATGGCGATGTGCTCGCCGTATCCGGTGGCGGCCCGCGCCCCGACCAGTGCGATGGAGTTGGGCAGCGCGGCGAGGGCACCGGGTCCGCCACGCCACCACAGGGCAAGCGGGGCGTGCTTCTCGAGGTCATTGAGAGCCGCCGGCCAGAGGGAATCCGTGGCCAGCAGCAAACGAGCCTCGACGCGGGCCGCCTGTTGCAGCGAGCGGATGACCTCGGTCGAGTTGAGCCGCGGGCGCCAGCGCTGCAGCCCCTGGTCTAACGCGGCCTCGAGTTCGGCGCTGGTGTCGGCATCCGCTTCGCTGAAATCGATGGACGGACTCACTGCGAACAGCACACTCGGGCCGACCGTCGTGTCGCCGGAGAGCGCGTCGCGCACCAGGGCACCGAGGCGCACCGGGCTCCACGCCTCGAGAATAGCGGTCAGGGCGACGCTGGCACCGAGGCTCGCCACGAGCACTCCCGCCATGCCGTCGCCCGGCTCGGCGATGCCCGACCACGCGGCGCGGGCGAACACCTCGGCGACCATTGCGGTCTCGATTTCCATGGCGGCGCCGTTGGTCGTGCCGCTCCTGTCTGCACCGACGGCCCGATCTGCACCGACGGCCCGATCTGTGCTATCAGCTACGCCTGCGCTGCCGGCCAGACCTGGTGTCTTGGCGCTCGAAATCGGGACCAGGTTCTGGCCTGCAGCCGCGGTGCCGTCGCAGGTCTGCGGTCCGTCACCGGCCGCTGGCATCCCACCGCGCACACCGGCGGTGAGTGCCCTGACCCGGGATTCGTCCAGACCAAACAGCTTCATGATGTCATTCCTTTGCGTAGGTAAAGGGCTTGACCGACCTGGTCGGCGCCGGGACTGGTGAGACCGTCGTAGTCGGCGAGGGTCCAGGCGATGCGCAGCACCCGGTCGTAGCCGCGCATGGTGATTCCGCCACGTTCGAGGGCGCGATCCAGGCCCGCCGTGCATGCCGGGGCCAGCCGCACCGGGGCACCGCGCAGCCACGGTCCGGGCACCTGGGAGTTCACGGTCCACGGCGTGCTGCCCAGCCGTTCGGCTGCTGCAGCCCGAGCGGCCACCACCCGATCCCGGGCGCTAATGCTCGTGACGCGCTGGGTGCCGGCGGCGAGGCGCAGCTGGGCGGCGGTAATGCGCTTGACGTTGAGTTGGATGTCGATGCGGTCGAGCAGCGGACCGGAGATGCGCGCAAGATAGCGGCGGCGCGCGTTCGGCGGGCAGGTGCAGCTCAGGTCGCCGGCCCCGTACTGCCCGCAGGGGCACGGATTGGCCGCCATCACCAGTTGGAAACTGGCCGGGAAGTGGGCGACGGCATTGGCCCGGTGGATGCTGATCCAGCCGGATTCCAACGGTTGGCGCAGCGCGTCAAGCACCGGCGAAGCGAATTCGGGGGCTTCATCGAGAAACAGCACTCCGTGCGAGGCTTGCGAGGCAGCACCGGGACGAATCTGCCCGTTGCCGCCGCCGACCATGGCTGCGGCCGTTGCGGTGTGATGGGGCGCTTCCCACGGCGGCCGGGTAATCAGGGCATCGCCGAGTCCGAGACCGCTGAGCGAGCGCAGGGAGCTGACTTCGAGCGAGCTGGCCGGGTCGAGATCGGGCAACAGCCCGGGCAGTCGGGCCGCGAGCATTGTCTTGCCGGCGCCGGGCGGGCCGAGCAGAAAAACGTGGTGCCCACCGGCGGCGGCGATCTGCAGCGCCAGGATGGCGTCGTCGTTGCCGATCACGTCGGCGAGGTCGGGTTCGGCAGCCAGACTGCTCGGTACGGTCGTCGCCAGGATCGGCTCGACCGGAATCGTCGGGAGGTTTGCCCCATGCCAGATCGCCGCATCGCGCAGCGATGCGACGCCGATCACTCGAATATCGGGAACGAGTCGCGCCTCCGCCTCATTGCCGATGGGTACCATCACGGTCGTGTGACCGAGGCGGGCGGCGGTCATCACGCCCGGCAGGATTCCCGGGGTCGGTCGCAGCCGCCCGTCGAGGGCAAGCTCGCCGAAGTGCACGACCTTGCCCACCGACACCTGCGAAATGGTGCTGTCGGCGGCGAGGCAAGCCAGGGCGATCGCGAGGTCGAACCCGGCACCGTGTTTGGGCAGCGCGGCCGGCGACAGATTGATGGTGAGGCGGTGAACAGTGAGGGGGCATCCACTGTTGGCGGCCGCAGCACGCACCCGCTGGGTCGCCTGGGACAGGGCAGCGTCGGGCAGGCCGATCAGAATCATGCCGGGCAGTTGCGCCGAGATATCGGCCTCGACCTCGACGAGCGCTCCGGTCAGGCCGAGCAGCGCCACGGCATGGGTGCGGGCGATCCCCATCAGAACACGCCCTCGAGGTGTTCGATGACCGGTTCGCGGCCCCGCGGGGCGATCACGGCGATGACGTCAAGCCTAATCTGGCGCGGCCACCGCTCGGCCTGCACACACCAGGCCGCGGCGAGGTGGCGCATGCGGGCAAGTTTTTTCACGGTGATGGCTTCAAACGGATGCCCAAAGCTCAGGCTGCTGCGCGTCTTCACCTCGACAAAAACCACCGCAGAACCGCGTTGTGCGACGAGGTCGATCTCTCCCTCGGCGCACCGCCAGTTGCGGGTCAGAATTGTGTAGCCGGCACCCTCCAGAAAGCGAGCGGCCTGCTCTTCACCGAGTTTGCCGACTTCGTCTTTGCGCGCCACGAGTGCCTCCGAGAACCAGAGTGACCGCTCGCGGGGCGCCGTGGCCGGGCCGCCACCGCATTGGTCCAGAATGCGGCGATCCGGGCGCTGTGGAGGAGGCTACCCGCAGCAGGAGCAGGCTGCGTCGGGGTGCAGAACAGACCGGGGCGGCTACTCGTCCTGCAGCACGAACAAGCGGCGCACGACCTCGCCGGCGACGAGCGCATCCAGGCTCTCGTTGAGGTCGGCGAGCGGACGCGTATCGGTGTGCAGCAGCTCGACCGGCAGCTTGCCGTCGCGCCAGAGCTGCAGGTAGGCCGGAATGTCCCGGCTCGGCACGGAGTCGCCCATATAGGAGCCGAGCAGCCGGCGACCGAGCCCCGCGAACTGCAGCGCGGGCGTTGTGATGGTCTGCTCGGGGTGCGGCAGGCCGACCGAGACGAGCGCGCCGCCGCGGGTGAGCAGGGCGAGGCTCGCCTCCATGACCCGGGCGCTGCCGACCGCCTCGATGGCGAGATCAACACCGTCGCCGGCATGCGTGTTCACGAGCTCCGCTGCTTGCTCGGGCGATCCGGCGTGGTCGGCGCCGCACCGCACGGCGAGGGCTTGTTTTTCGGGCAGCGGATCGATGGCGATCACGGTCGTGCCGTCGACCTGCGCGGCGGCCATGACCGCCATCAGGCCGACCGCGCCGAGACCGAACACGATCACCGACTGGCCGGGCGCGAGGGCGCCGGTGCCCAGCACGGCGCCGATGCCGGTCAGGGCCGCGCAGCCGAACATTGCAGCAACCTCGAACGGAACATCCTGGTCGATCACCACGACGGATTCGCGGGCGACGACGGCGTACTGGGAGAACGCCGAGACGCCCAGGTGGTGGTTGATACGCTCCCCCGCTCCGCCCACCAGCACGGCCGAGCCGTGCAGCAGGTCGCCGGTTCCATTGGCCTCGGCGCCGCGGTGGCAGAGTGCTGGCCGCCCGGCCCGGCAGGCGCGGCAGTCGCCGCAGCTCGGCACGAACACGAGAACGACCCGGTCGCCGAGCTCGAGATCATCGATGCCGTCGCCGAGGCCGGCAACGGTTCCCGCGGCTTCGTGGCCGAGCGCCATCGGCAGGGGGCGCTGGCGCGAACCGTCAATGACCGACAGGTCCGAGTGGCAGAGGCTGGCCCGTTCGATGCGCACGAGCACCTCGCCGGCGCGCGGGACCGGCACCGGAATCTGCTCAAACGTCAGCGGGCGGCTGTCGGCGTAGGGGCGCGCCGAGCCCGCTTCGCGAAGAATCGTGCTGAGCATCATTGTTGGAGTCATTCCTTCAACCTATCGCCAGTGGCCACGTACGCTGGGCTTATGACCACGCTGCGCAACCGGGTGACCGGGTGACCGATTTCACAATGCGCGCCATGAATGGTGTGCACCGGATGATTCTGGCCCTCACGGGCGGACGCCTCGGCTGGACCATCGGCACCATGCAGACCGTTGAACTGCACACGATCGGCCGCAGCAGCGGGCTTCCTCGGTCGACGATGCTCACGGCGCCGATTCATGAGAGCGGGCGGTATGTGCTGGTGGCGTCCAAGGGCGGCGACGACCGGCATCCGTTCTGGTACAGCAACCTCGTGGCGCAGCCGGACGTAGACCTGACCATTCGCGGGGTGACGCGGCCTTTTCGGGCGCGCACCGCGACATCCGCTGAGAAAGCCGCGCTGTGGCCGCGCATCGTGGCCGCCTACCCCGGCTATGGCGCCTACCAGGCAAAAACCGACCGCGACATTCCCGTGGTCATCTGCGAGCCGCGCTAACCCGGTGTTGAGGTTACGCTACGCGAAAGCGGCGGCGGCGGGCTTCCCTGCTTACCCTCGATGTCTGAGCGAGGAGCGGGTGACCCGCCGACTCCGCGGACCGCCAGCGGAACGCGAGCACATCCCCCGGCCCACCTTAGGAAGCTGGGCCCGTGATAGATCATGGGCCCACTTTCCGGGCCCGGGCCCGGTGCAAATCACATTGTTAGGCGACGGGCTCGAGGGCCTCAGCGGCGAGGATGGCCGGGAAGATGGGCGCGTGCACGCCGGCCATCTCCTCGAGTACCCGAATGACCTGGCAGCTGTAGCCGAATTCGTTGTCGTACCAGACGTACAGCACGGCCTTCTGCTCGGTGACGATGGTGGCCAGCCCGTCGACGATACCGGCGCGACGCGAGCCGAGAAAGTCGCTGGAGACGACCTCGGGCGAGTCGATGTAGTCGATCTGCCGGTGCAGCGAAGAGTGCAGCGACATGGTGCGCAGGTAGGTGTTGAGTTCGTCCTTATCGGTGGCTTCGGCCAGGTTGAGGTTGAGGATGGCCATCGACACGTCGGGCGTGGGCACGCGAATCGCGTTGCCGGTGAGTTTGCCGGCGAGCTCGGGCAGAGCCTTGGCGACGGCCTTCGCCGCACCGGTCTCGGTGATCACCATGTTGAGCGCGGCCGAGCGACCACGGCGGTCGCCGGAGTGGAAGTTGTCGATCAGGTTCTGGTCGTTGGTGAAGGAGTGCACCGTTTCGACGTGGCCGTCGATGATGCCGTAGCGGTCATTGATCGCCTTGAGCACCGGGGTGATCGCGTTCGTGGTGCAGGACGCAGCGGTGATGATGCGGTCGCTCGCCAGGATGTCGCCGTGGTTGATGCCGTGCACGATGTTCTTGAGCGCGCCCTTGCCCGGCGCGGTCAACAGCACCCGGGACACTCCGGGGCATTTCAGGTGCTGCGACAGGCCTTCTTCGTCGCGCCATTTGCCGGTGTTGTCGACGACGATGGCGTCGTGAATGCCGTACTGCGTGTAGTCGACGCTGGCCGGGTCGCCGGAGTAGATCACCTGGATGAGCGTGCCGTTGGCGAGGATGGTGTTGTTCTCTTCGTCGATGGTGATCGTGCCCTCGAAGGGGCCGTGCACCGAGTCGCGGCGCAGCAGGCTCGCGCGCTTCACCAGGTCATTGGCGGATCCGCGCCGCACGACGATGGCCCGCAGACGGAGCCCCTGGCCACCACCGGCGTGCTCGATCAGGATGCGCGCGAGCAGTCGGCCGATCCGGCCGAACCCGTAGAGCACCACGTCGGTGCTGGAGCGACCGTCCCGTCCGTGCTGGCCGACCACATCGGCGAGTTCGCCGCGCAGGTATTCCTCGAGGGTGACTCGGTCGTTCTGCTCGCGAAAGCCGAGGGCGAGGCGGGCCAGGTCGACCGAGGCAGCACCGAGACCCAACCCGTCGAGGGCCTGCAGAATCGGCAGCGTCTCGTCGAGCGGCAACTCAACATCCGCTATATGACGCGCGAAGCGGTGTGCCTTGATTAGGCCGATGACCGACTTGTTGACCAGGCCGCGCCCGTAGACGCTCGTCACCACGTTGTTGTCGCGGTAGAGGCGGCCGATCAGGGGAATCATCGCCTCGGCGAGAGCCTCGCGGTTGCTCCACGTTGCACGGGCACGATCAGCGTCCTGGATCACAGGGTTGCCTTCCTTAACCTTCATTAGTCAGTATGGCGATATCCCCGGCCACCCAGGGCACCGGAGTCGTTCCTTACTCGTCGAGCGCAAGTTCCTTGGGAAGTTCGAAGTCCTTCGACGCGAGCTCTTCCACGTTGACGTCCTTGAAGGTCAGCACGCGTACCGACTTCACGAACCGGTCGGAGCGGTAAACGTCCCAGACCCAGACGTCCTTCATAGTCAGTTCGAAATAAAAGTCGTGCTCAGTGTCACGGCGCACCAACTCGACCTCGTTCGCGAGGTAGAAGCGTCGTTCGGTTTCGACAACGTACTGGAACTGGCCAACGACGTCTCGATATTCCCGGTACAGGGCCAACTCGACCTCTCGGTCGTAGTCCTCGATTTCGTCTTCTTCCATGGTGACCTCATCTTACAATGAGATTTTCAGCCACGATTTTCGATGTAAAGGGCTCGGTCCGAGCAGGTCGATCGCGCTCATGTGCGCCGCGCTGCCATAGCCCTTATTCGACGCCCAGCCGTAGCCAGGTTCGTCATCGTGCGCCGCGATCATCAGACGGTCGCGGTATACCTTCGCAATAACGGATGCCGCCGCGACCGACCCGCAATCCCGGTCGGCTTTGATGCGGGTCACGACGTTCAGCGGGGTGGCCAGCGCCTTATTCAACCAGTCGTCACTGCCGTCGAGCAGCACGATGCTGCCGGCCACGTCGACGCCCTGCGCATACAGGTCGGACAGGGCACGCTTGCCGGCCAGGCCGAGGCAGGCGATGATGCCGAGTTCGTCGACCTCCGCGGCCGAGGCGAGTCCGACAGCCGAGAACGTCGCCCAGGCCGCGGCGAGCGGCGCAAGAAGTTCGCGGCGCGGCTCGCTGAGCATCTTCGAATCGCGCAGTCCAAGGGGCATGGTCAGAACGGATGCGTTCACCGCGGCGAATCCGACGGCCACCGGCCCGGCGAGGGCACCGCGGCCGACCTCGTCGCACCCGATGACGAAGCTCGCGCCGCGGTGCAGCAGGTCGAACTCCACGTCGAGGGTGGGATCAGATACTGCCACTACTCGGTGCCCTGCTCGGCCTGCTCGACCTCGCGGAAGACGTCGGGGTAGTCATCGAGCCAGGCCCAATGGGCCAGCGGCCAGCTCACGACCAGAGCCCGCCCGACGACGTTCTCGACGGGCACATAGCCCTGACCGGCGGTCTCGCCGTTGAACCGGGAATCCTTGGAGTTGTAGCGGTTGTCCCCCATCATCCAGAGCGAGTCGTCCGGGATGGTCACGTCGAAGTCGATGTCGGAGACCTTGGCCTCGCCGGCCGGCAGCAGCACGTAGGCGGATTCGTCGAGCGGAACGTCGTTCACACTCATCTGGCCGAGGGCGTTGCAGCAGACGACGTGGTCGCCGGGCAGGCCGATGACCCGTTTGATCAGGTGGTCGTTACTGTCGGGGGCAGACAGGCCCACGACCGAGAGCAGCCAGTCGGCGCCGGCAACGATCGGGTTTTGCACGATCTCGGCCTGCGGCAGCAGCCATCCGCCCGGATCTTTGAATACGACGACATCGCCGCGCGTGACCGGGATGAGCTCGGGTTCGAGCTGGTTCACGATGATGCGATCGTCCACCTGCAGGGTGTTCTCCATCGACCCGGACGGGATGTAGAACGACCGAATCAGAAAGGTCTTGATCAAAAACGAGATCAGCAAAGCCACCACGAAAATGATCAACAGGTCGCGAATGAACAGCAAGACGCTGCGCTTCTTGCTGGGCGCCTTCGTACTTCGTGCCATTTTGCTTCGGGACCTCTTCGACTCTGACACCCGATGATCGGACCTGGAGGTGAGCACTTCATCTGTCATTTAACCGCCTGAGCTCCCCATCAGTTTAGGTGATGGGGAGCTCAGTAAGAATCCGGTTGGACCTTGGGTCAGCGCGAAAGTTAGCGCTTTTCCTTGATCTTGGCCTTCTTGCCACGCAGGTCGCGCAGGTAGTACAGCTTCGCGCGACGAACGTCGCCGCGGGTCACGATCTCGATGTGGTCGATGACCGGGGAGTGCACCGGGAAGGTACGCTCGACGCCGATCTGAAAGCTGACCTTGCGAACGCAGAACGTTTCGCGCACGCCTTCGCCGGAGCGGCCGATGACGACTCCCTGGAAGACCTGGATACGAGAGCGGGTTCCCTCAATGATGTTGACGTGAACCTTGACGGTGTCGCCGGCACGGAAGTCAGGAAGATCCTTCTTCAGTGATGGGGCGTCTACCGCGTCGAGAATATGCATGTTGTTTCGCTCTCTGTACCCGCCACAGGTCGACTACGCTAGGTGCTTCATTCGAAGCAATCAGTATGAGTTGTGCGCCGCACAAAGCAGGTTCCCCTGTGGCAGAGTCCTGCAGCGGCACAATCGCCTATTCTGCCATGAACGAGGCCCGGCTGCAAAGTCGGGCTCGATTGAGTTAGATGCGGTCGCGCTTTTCTTCGATGACGATGACCTCCGGGGTGCCCGTACGGCCAAAGCCGGGCGTTGGCCTGGTCGTCTTCGGCGACACATGGGGCAGTGGATGCCCCGGCGCGGCCGGTGCAGACTGCCCGCGTGCCGTCTGCTCCACCAGGTCGACCATCGCGCGCATTCGACGCTTGGCGGAGTCGAACAGCTCCCAGAGTGCAAACCAGAACACGGCCAGCCCGCCGACGATGACCAACACGCTGAGCCAGCCGGCGGCATCCGCGGAAAAGGGGATCGCGATGATGAGGGTGTGCCAGAGGGTGAGAACGCCGACGTCGGCGTAGGAGACGGCGCGGGTTTCGCGCACCTCTTTGCGCGCAAAGAAAAGGAGGGCGACGAGGAGAAGCCCGAGGCCGATGAGCACGGCTCCGAAGAAGATGCCCAGAACGGCCCAGGCGCCCGATCCAAAGATCGAGGACCCGACGAGGAGCCAGAGCGGCAGGGCTCCGGCGGCAATGAATTGCCAGTGGTAGAAAACGCGGCGGATGATCACCGCGCCAGTTTATCGACGGCGGCTGGGGCTTTGCTTGGCGTTCGCTGGGGGCAGAAGATCGGGTGACATCAGGTCGGGGCGCACCCGTTCGGTGCGTTCGATCTGCTGCTGACGGCGCCAGGTGCTGATGGCGCCGTGGTTGCCGCTGAGCAGCACGGGCGGTACGTCGAGGCCGCGCCAGCTGGACGGTTTGGTGTAGCTCGGGTATTCGAGCAGGCCGTCTTCGTGGGATTCCTCGACGAGGCTTTCCGGGTTGCCGACGACGCCGGGGATGAGGCGTCCGATGGCTTCGATCATGGCCATCACGGCAACCTCTCCCCCGTTGAGCACGTAGTCGCCGAGGCTAACCAGGCGCACCCGGCCGCGGGCTTCATAGTGGTCGACGACGCGCTGGTCGATGCCCTCGTACCGGCCGCAGCCGAAAATGAGGTGCTGCTCGAGCGAGAGTTCGCGGGCCATCGCCTGGGTGAACTGAGCGCCGGCCGGGGAGGGAAAGATGAGGATCGGGCCGTCGTCGGCGGCGTTGACGGCGGTCGGCGTTTCAGTTGCGGCAGCCTCGGTCGCTACGGCCGCGGCGTCGGTCGCTACAGCTTCGGTCGCTACGGCCTCGGGAGCGGCGCCGAGGATGGCGTCGAGGGCTGCGCCCCACGGTTCGGCCTTCATGACCATGCCGGCACCGCCGCCATAGGGCGTGTCGTCGACCGAGTGGTGCCGGTCGTGGGTGTGGTCGCGCAGGTTATGCACGCCGAGTTCGATCAGTCCGCTCTGGCGAGCCTTGCCGAGCAGCGACAGATCGAGCACATCGAAGAATTCGGGAAAAATGGTGACAATGTCGATGCGCATGGTCAAATTCTAGAAGAGTCCGGCGTGCGCTTTCGCCTCAAGGTACCGGCCGACGACCAAATCGACCAGCGGAGCGGGGGCTGGTTCGCCCGGCACCAGCAGTGGAGAGGTGACCGACTCGGCACCGGCGCTCTGGGCGCGGGTCAGGTCGAAGAAAAATCCCGGTGCCATCAAGTAGGTACTCACGGTGACGCTGTCGCTGCGGAGGCGGGCCTCGGTGACGGCGCACGCCAGTCGGGGCGAGGCGGCGGACAAAAAACCGACCGTTACGCGCACGCCGAGGCGCTGCGCCAGCATCTCGCCGATTCGGCGGCAGTCCTCGACCGCGCGTGTGTCGCTGGAACCGGCAGCGGCGAGGACGACCTCGCGGCCGGGCTGGGCGGTGAATCCGGCGGCGGCGAGCCGGTGCTCGAGCACATCGATGAGGCGATCATCGGGGCCGAGGGCCCGGGAGACGGTGGTCACGCGGCCGGGCACGCGGGACTCGCGTTGCAGATCGACGTGCACGTGATAGCCGGCGGAAAGCAGCAGGGGCACCACCACTGCGGCGCGATTCGGGCGCAGCGCGCCGAGGCTGGCCGCGATATCCGGTTGTTGCACGTCAACGAAACCGCCGGTCACGCTCAGATCGGGGCGCGCGAGCGCGACGGCATCGACGAGGGCGGCAATGGCGGCCTGCCCGTCAGCAGAACTCGTGCCGTGCGAGATGGCGACGAGCGCGGCGGGTAGTGCCGTCTGGGGCGCGGCATCCGCTTGATTGCTGCGGGGTCGATCCGCTCGCACCTGGTCGGTGCGAGCCTGGGGGGCGCGAGCCGGAATGGTTCGCACCTGGTCGGTTCTGAGTCGTTCGCCGAGCAGGGTCATGCGGCACTGAGTAGTTCGGGGGCGTGCCGTTTAGTCTCGACGGCGACCTCGATGAAACCGCCGACCACGCGGGTTTCGTAGGTGTTCAGTACGAGCGTCGGGTTGGTGAAGCATTCTCCGGTGCCGAGATCATAGACCTCTTTGTGCAGCGGGGAGGCGATGGTGGGGCGGTCGCCCTTGGAGCCGACGATGCCGCGGGCCATGACGTGGGCCTCGGTGTGCGGGTCGCGGTGGTCGACGGCGTAGATTTCGGTGGGCGAGAGCAGAAACAGGGCGATCTGGTTTTCGCGGATGAGGGCCGCTTCGCCCCAGCTGAGTTCCAGATCGGCCACGGCGCAGGCGCGCTCCCAGACCAGGGTGGGGCGGGTCAGTGCAACGGTAGGGCGAAACTCGGCGGTTGTCATCGTCATGGTGCGCTCCCTGGGTTGTCGCGTTTGTGCGTTGATCCCACGGTAGGCGGGCCATATTTCGACCAGACGCCCCCTATGTTTCCTCGCCGTGAAACTCGCCTCACAGCGGGGGTGCGCCGCTGTGGGGCTTTCGACCAGCACGGGACACACGAGCGACACGAGGGGGAAACTGCCCCGAACTACGCTCACAATTGCCCCGCTTCGAAAGGATGCTGATGCCAGCTTCGAATGAAACCGCTTCCGCGTATTCTGCCCCAGACCCTGCAACAACCGCTGGGACTGCGACACACGCCGTCACATCGACGAGCAAAGTGGATGCCGCTATTCCCGCTGCCGAGACGCCGCGCCGGGTCATCGTGATCGGCGGCGGACCCGCTGCCCACCGCCTCACCGACGCCCTGCACTCCCGCGACATCGAGCACACCCTGTCGATCGTCGTGCTGGCCGAGGAGAACCACCGCCCCTACGACCGGGTCGCGCTGAGCCAGCGGCTCGCCGGAATGATCGACCTCACTCTGGAGCCCACCGCGCCGTGGGACAGCGAACGGATCGCCCTGCGCATCAACGAACGCGCCACCCGCATCGACCGGGTCAACCAGACAGTCACAACCGGGGCCGGCGCCGTGCTCGAGTATGACGACCTCGTGCTCGCCACCGGGTCAAGCGCGCCCGTTCCGGAGATGCCCGGTCGCGATCACATTCGGGTGTACCGCACCGTCGACGACGTCGACGCCCTCGTCGACGAACTCGCCGCCCTCACGGCCTCACTCGGCCGCACCCCCAAGGTCGTCGTGGCCGGCGGCGGATTGCTCGGCCTCGAAGCGGCCGGCGGACTGCACAAGCTCGGCGCCGAATCCGCCATCGTACACTCCGGCGGCTGGCTGATGTCGGCCCAGCTCGACGAGGGCGGCGGACAGGCCCTCGGCCGGCTCATCGTGGCCCAGGGCATCGAGCTGCACCTCGGCACTCGGGCCCGCACCATTCTCACGAACGATGACAACACCGCAGTGACCGGCCTGCAACTCGGCAACGGCCGTACGATCGCCGCCGATATGGTCGTCTACGCGATCGGCATCTCCCCGCGCGACGAGCTCGCCCGGGACGCCGGACTCGCCGTCGGTACCCGCGGCGGCGTCACGATCGGCAACGACTGCCGCACGAGCGATGCGAATATTTGGGCCATCGGCGAGGTTGCCAGCTGGAACGACCGCTGCGTCGGCCTCGTCGCCCCGGCCAACGCCATGGCCGAGGTCGTGGCCGACCGGCTGCTCGGTGGCAGCGCCGAGTTCACAACCGTCGACGAGGCCACCAAGCTCAAGCTCTCCGGCGTCGACGTCGCGAGTTTCGGCGACGCACTTGCCACCACGGCGGGGTCGCTCGAAATCGTCTACGCCGACCCGGCCCGCGGCCTGTACCAAAAGCTCGTCATGACCGACGACGCCAAGACCCTGCTCGGCGGCATCTTCGTCGGCGACGCCACGCCCTACTCGGCCCTGCGCCCCATGGTCGGCCGCGAGCTCAGCAGCGAACCCGCCGCCTACCTCTCGGCCGCCGGCACCGAGGCTCCGGCCGGCGACGAACTGCCCGACGACGCGCTGGTCTGTTCCTGCAACATGGTCTCGGCCGGAACGGTGCGGAGCGCCGTGCGCGGCGCCGATGTGAACAATGAACACCAAACGGAAGCTTGCACCGAACTCGGCGCGCTCAAGGTGTGCACCCGGGCCGGCACCCAGTGCGGGTCGTGCGTGCCGCTGGTCAAGAAGATCCTCGAGGCCGAGCTGACGGCATCCGGTCAAACCGTGTCGCACGCGCTGTGCGAACACTTCGAGTTAAGCCGGCAGGAACTGTTCGAATCGGTGCGGGTGCTCGGCCTCACGTCGAGCGATGAGATCTTCTCCCGCTTTGGAACCGGCCGCGGCTGCGATGTCTGCAAGCCCGCCCTCGGCTCGGTTCTGGCCAGTCAGAACACCGCCTACATTTTGGATGCCGGCCGCGGCACCCTGCAGGACACCAACGACCGCGCCATGGCCAATATGCAAAAAGACGGCACCTACTCCGTCGTTCCGCGCATTCCGGGCGGCGAGATCACTCCGACCAAACTCGCCGTGATCGCGCAGGTCGCTCTCGATTTCGACCTTTACACCAAGATCACCGGCGGCCAGCGAATCGACCTGTTCGGTGCGCGGTTGGAGCAGCTGCCGGACATCTGGCGAATCCTGGTCGACGCCGGATTCGAATCCGGGCAGGCCTACGGCAAGGCGCTGCGCAACGTGAAATCGTGCGTCGGGTCAACCTGGTGCCGATTCGGAGTACAGGATGCCGTCGGCCTCGCGATCCGCCTGGAACTGCGTTACCGCGGGCTGCGCGCGCCGCACAAGTTCAAGTTCGGGGTCTCGGGCTGCGCCCGCGAGTGTGCAGAGGCCCGCGCCAAGGATGTCGGCATCATCGCGAGCGACAACGGCTGGAACATGCATGTCGGCGGCAATGGCGGCTTTCAGCCGGCCCACGGGCAGCTACTCGCGACCGACCTCGACGAAGAAACCTTGATCAAGTACATCGACCGCTACCTGATGTATTACATTCGCACGGCCGATCGGATGCAGCGCACCGCCCGTTGGATGGAAGACCTCGAGGGCGGCCTGGAGCACGTGCGCGACGTGGTTATCAATGATTCGCTCGAATTGGCCGAGGAACTCGAACAGGCCATGCTCGCCCACGTCGACAACTATGAGGACGAGTGGGCGGCGACGCTCGCTGATCCGGAGCGGTTGCGCCGGTTCCGTTCCTTCGTGAACGCGCCGACCGAACCCGACCCGAGCATCGTGCTCGTTACGGAGCGTGACCAAATCCGGCCGGCGACCCCGGCCGAGCGAGCCTCGTCGAGTACTGTTCTCCTAAGCGGAAGCCGCATTCCTGTACGAAAAGAGTAAGCAAATGACAGCCCAGAATTCCCGAACGACTGGGTCAGTCAGCACCGGATCAGTCACACTCGTGGGCGGGGGCCCCGGCGCCGCCGGACTGCTGACCGTCGCAGCAGTGACGGCCATCGCTCAAGCGGATGTCGTGTTGTTCGACCGCCTCGCCCCGAACGACGAACTCGCCCTGCTCGCGCCCCACGCGGTCCTCATCGACGTCGGCAAGCGCGCCGGCAGCCATCCGGTCTCGCAGACCGGCATCGAAGAACTCATTGTCGAACATGCCCTGGCTGGCAAGCGCGTGGTGCGGTTCAAGGGAGGCGACCCCTATGTCTTCGGGCGCGGCAGCGAAGAAGTTCTGGCTTGCCACCGCAACGGCATTCCAGTGACCGTGATTTCCGGCGTCACCAGTGCGATCGCCGTTCCGGCGGCGGCGGGAATCCCGCTCACCCACCGCGGCATCAGCCACGCGTTCACCGTGATCAGCGGCCACGCGCCGCTCACCGACAACGAGCTCGAGGGTCTCACTCTGCTCGGCAGCACCATCGTCGTGCTGATGGGAGTCGGCACGTTGCCGACCCTGAGCCAGGGCCTGCTCCGCCACGGCATGCCAGTCGGCATGCCGGTGGCGATTATCGAGCGCGGCTTCAGTGCCACCCAGCGCACGACCGTGAGCACGCTCGGGACGGTGCTGGCCGATGCGGCCGCGGCCGGCGTACGCAGCCCCGCCGTGCTGGTCGTCGGCGAGGTCGTACGCCTCGCGTTCAGCGGTGACGCGGCCGCGAACGACCTCGTGGCCCGCGCCGCCGAATTTTCGGTGACCGACTGATGGCGGCGACGAACGACGGGGCCGAGGCTGCTTCGGGAGGCGAGCCGGCGGAATCCGCTTCGCAGCTGCCGGCACCGGACCGGCAGGCGCAGCACGTACGCCTGCCGGGAGCGACCGAGCCCATTGAGGTCGCTGCCCCGTTTCTGCAGCCAAACCAGCTCGAGGGATTTCGCATCGGCGTGACCAGTGATCGCCGCTCAAGCGACCTGATCGACGCCTTCGAACGACGCGGCGCGCGGGTCGTTCACGCACCGACGCTGCGCATCGCCCACTCGCAGCAGGATGGCCCGCTGCTCGACGATACCCGCACCATGATCGCCGCGCGGCCCGATCTACTGCTCGCGACGACCGGCTACGGCGTACGGCGCTGGTTCGAGGTGGCCGAGGCCGACGGAATCGGCTCCGAACTGACCGATGCGCTCGCCGACACCACGATTCTGGTGCGAGGGCCCAAGGCCCGCGGCGGCATTCGCGCAACCGGGCTCAATGACTCTGGAATGAGCGATTCAGAGACGACCGCCTCGCTCGTTGACAAGGTTTTGGCCGAGTATCCGCCGGGACTGACCATCGGAATTCAGGTGCACGGGGCCACCGATGAGGTACAACTCGACCGGCTGCGCGCCGTGCATCAGCGTGTGCTCGTCGTGGCGCCGTACCGCTGGATTGCCATGGACGACAGCGACGCGCGCGTCTACAAGCTTGTCGAGGCCATCTGCTCCCGTCAGCTGGACTGCGTCACCTTCACGAGCGCCCCGGCCGTGCACGCCCTGTTCACCGCGGCAGAGGGAATGGATGTCTACCCCGAGCTGATTGCAGCGTTACAGACTCAGGTCTGCGCGGCCGCCGTCGGACCGGTGACCAGTGCGCCGCTGATTGCCGCGGGGATCGCGCCGATTCAACCGACCCGGTTTCGCATGGGCGCGTTGATTCGCCTGGTTTGCGAACACCTGGAACAGAACATGGTCGAGCGCATCGAAACCCAGAACGGACTCTTGCAGTTGCGTGGTTCGATCGTGCAGATCGGCGAGGAACGCGTGCAGCTTCCCCCGACGGCACTCGCCATTCTGCGCGCTCTCGTGCGGGCGCGCGGAGCGGTCGTCTCCCGCGAAGACCTCGCGCTGGCCGGCTACTCCGACGATCACGCCATGGAGGTATCGCTCAGCCGCCTGCGGCAGACGCTCGCCGTGCCCGGACTGGTTGCAACCGTGGTCAAACGAGGCTACCGGCTCAACGTGTAGGCCGGGCGGTACCACTCGTGACCGGCGCCTCGCCCTGCGCGGGAACTGCGCCAGTACGCGGGAGTTGCGCCTCCCGCGCAGCGGCGCAAGTCCCGCGCGCTGTGAATGGAGCGCGTTACGGGCGGTCGGTCTCGAGAGCGGATGCCGCGGCATCCGTTTCAGAGACCGGTTCGGCCACGGCGTCGGCTGCAGCATCGGCCGGGTCCTCGGGCAGCTCTTCGAGCAGTCCGGGCGGCGGGGTGATGGTGACGATGCCGGCCTTCACATCGACGCTCGGCACGATGGCCTTCACGAAGGGGATCATGACGTCGCCGGTGGGCGTCTTCACGATCAGCAGATCTTGCGCGGGCATGTGCTCGAGGCGACCGATGGTGCCGATGCGCACACCGTCACGCATGACGGCGAGCCCGACGAGCTGGTGGTCGTACCAGGCGTCTTCTTCATCCGACTGCTCGGCGACGTCCGCGTCGATCCAGAGGATCGCCTTGGCGAGCGTTTCTGCCGTGGAGCGGTCGGGAACATCCTTAAAAAAACCGACCGCGTGCTGGTTATACCAGCGCAGCTCGACGAGTTCAATCGTCTTGCCGTGCCAGGCCGACCCGGTCGGAACCTGCAGGGTGAACACGGCGCCCGGGACGAAACGTCGTCCCGGGTCATCCGTGAACAGTTCGAGCTTGATTGCTCCCTTGAGGCCGTGAGCCTTAGTCAGGCGCCCCACCCGTAATTGCTGGGTGCGGTCCTTCTCGCTATCGTTCACCGTCGTGTCGTTCACTGAACTAGAAATCGGTGTCGACGACGTCGACACGTACGCGTCGACCATCGGCCAGAGCCGCAACGAGGGTGCGCAGGGCCTTGGCTGTGCGACCGGCACGACCAATGACCCGGCCGAGATCCTCGGGGTTCACACGAACCTCGAGCACCTCGCCTCGGGGCGAGTTCTTTTCTGCAACGTGCACATCATCGGGGTGATCAACGATCCCCTTGACGAGGTGTTCGAGCGCGGGAGCAAGCAACAGTTACGCCTCTTCGGTTGCTTCGGCAGCAACCTCGGGGGCCTTGACGACCGGCTTCTCGGCCTTGGGCTTGAGAACCGGCTTCTTCTTCTCGTCAGCGACGAAAGCGACCTTCGGTTCCTTCACCTTGACGGTGTTCTTAGCGTTCTTGTCGCCCTTGAAGATGCCCCAGTCGCCCGTGAGCTTGAGGAGTGCAGCAACCTGCTCGGTCGGCTGAGCGCCGACGCTCAGCCAGTACTGCGCACGCTCGGACTTGACCTCGATGACCGAGGGCTCCTCCGTGGGGTGGTAGATGCCGATTTCTTCGATGACACGACCGTCGCGCTTGGTGCGCGCGTCGGCAACGACAATGCGGTAGTACGGTGCACGGATCTTGCCCATGCGCTTCAGACGGATTTTGACAGCCACAATTCTCCAGTGTTAATTCGTTGTTTGGCGAACCTTGGGCCGTGAGCGTGGGGGCACACTCGGCATAAGCTCTATAGGATCACGTTGCACCGAGATAGAGGGTCGGGCACAACGGATCGCGACTAATCATTCTGTCAGAGATTGCGGGCATTGTGATAATCGGACCTCAACGACTTTTACCGGCCCACTCAAGGAGCCCCCGTGCCACTGGAATTCGCCCGATCCGCCCGATCCACCGTGGGCATCGAGTGGGAGGTCGCCCTCGTCGACCGCTCGACCGGCGATTTGGTCAATATCGCCGACGTAGTGCTCGACGCCCTGCGCGGCCCCGACGGCTCGGCCCACCCAACGATCACCGGCGAGCTGCTGCTCAATACGGTCGAGCTGGTTTCGGGCGTGCACACCACCGTAGGCGGTGCGGTAGCGGATGTCGCCGACCAGCTCGGCGAGGTGCGCCGCGTGCTTTCGGGACGCGAGGTCGACCTGATCTGCAGCGGATCGCATCCGTTTGCGCAGTGGTTCGACCAGACCGTCACCGACAAAGCCCGCTATCACAAGCTCATCGACCGCACCCAGTGGTGGGGCCGCAATATGATGATTTGGGGAATCCACGTGCACGTCGGCATCGAGGACAAGGCCAAGGTCATTCCGATCATGAACGGCCTGCTCACCTACGTGCCACACCTGCAGGCGCTGAGCGCGTCGAGCCCGTTTTGGGCCGGGGTCGACACCGGCTATGCCAGCAACCGCTCGCTCATGTTCCAGCAGCTGCCGACCGCTGGATTGCCCTGGGACCTGCCCGATTGGGAAGCCTGGGAGCGCTACGTCGACGACATGGCCGTGACCGGCATCATCGAGGACGTCACCGAGGTGCGCTGGGATATTCGCCCGTCGCCGCGCTGGGGCACAATCGAGATTCGAGTCTGCGACGGCGTCTCGACGTCCGTGGAGCTCGGCGCGATCGCCGCGTTCATCCAGTGCCTGGTCGAGTGGATGTCCACCCGCCTCGACGCGGGGGAAGACGTTCCGCGCATGCAGCCGTGGTTCGTGCGCGAGAACAAGTGGCGGGCCGCCCGCTACGGGCTCGACGCCGAGATCATCCTCGATGCTGCGGGCGCCGAATGCCTGGTAACGGATGATGTGCGTCGCCTCATCGAGACCCTCTCCCCCGTCGCCGAGCGGCTCGGCTGCCTGCCGGAGCTGCTCGGACTGCACCGCATCATCGATGAGGGCGGGAGCTACCAGCGGCAGCTCGCCGTCGCGGCCACGCATGACGGCAGCCTGCCGGCGGTGGTTGCGGCGCTCAGCCACGAGCTCGCGGAGGGGCTCGGGAGCTAGCGCGTTGGATGCACGCGCGCCCAAGCCGTGCGGTCGCCACGCGCCGGTTCGCTGCACGGGCGCCCCTTGTTGGCTCGCGCGCGGCGCACACCAGCCGCGCAAGCAGCGCGGGGCCGCGCAGCAGCATCCGCTCGGGTCAGGCGTTCTTGCTGTCGCGCCAGGCCAGCCAGTCGGTGGCCTGGCCGAGGTCGTAGTCGGGGCCGGAGATTCCTACGGTGAACAGGCGCGTGCCGAGGTCGTAGAGCGCGTCAGCGTCGTCCACCGTGCGGCCGCGCAGCTCGGTGGAGATCTCGATCTCGCTCAGGTCGCGGCCGACCTCGTCGCACCAGGCGCCGAGTACTCCGAGCTTGTGCTCGAGCACCTCGGGGTTGGAGAACGAGTGCCAGATATCGGCGTGCTGGGCGACGATGCGCAGGGTTTTCTTTTCGCCGCCACCGCCGATGAGCACCGGGATGTCGCGGGTGGGCGGCGGGTTGAGCCTGGCCCAGCGGGCCTCGATGCGGCCCAGGCTGGCATCGAGGGCGTTCAGCCGAGTGCCGGGAGTGCCGAACTCGTAGCCGTATTCCTGGTAGTCGCGCTCGAACCAGCCCGCGCCGGTGCCGAAGATGAAGCGACCGCCGCTGATGTGGTCGATCGTGCGCGCCATGTCAGCCTGCAGGTCGGCGTTCCGGTAGCTGTTGCAGTTGACCAGGGCGCCGAACTCGAGGGTCGTGGTCTGCTCGGCCCAGGCGGCGAGGATGGTCCACGACTCGAAGTGCAGACCATCGGGCTCGCCCGTGAGCGGAAAGAAGTGGTCCCAGTTGAAGGCGATGTCGGCGCCTCGGGCCTCGACCTCGGTGAGGGTGTCGCGAATCTTGGAGTATTGGGCGTGCTGCGGGGCGATCTGCACACCGATGCGCACGTTGTGGTTCGCCGTCGAAGTCATGCGTCCAGCCTAAGACCGCCCACGGTTCGTGCCCCGGCGCCCAGGCCCCCGGCCTCCAGGCCTCCAGGCCTCCAGGCCTCCAGCGCCGACCGAAGGCCACTGCACGCGCACAACTCCTGCCATTTCTTCGGCGATCACCGCAGATCCCAGTAATTTGCACGGAACGGGCTTCTGGCGCTCACGATTTGCAGGAGTTACGCGCGGTCCACGGACTCAGCGAGCAGATTGGGCCCACCTTCTGCGACCGGGCCCGGGCCCGGAAACTGGGCCCATGATCCATCAAGGGCCCGCTTCCGTAAGGCGGGCCCGGCCCACCAAAGGCTTTCCCCAAACGGATACTACCGGCCGAGCATTTTCTGCAGCGCGGCCATTTCCTCTTCGGTGGGGCCGCCGGCCTTGCCCTTACCCGGCTGGGCGCCGGAGCCGAGGCCGAAACCGGAGCCGGCGGCATCCGCTTTGGAAGACTCACCGGCAGACTTAACGCCCGAGGCAATCGCGGCGTTCTCGGCAGCGCGCTTGGCTGGGTTGCCCGACTTGGAGCCCTTCTTCTTGGCCACCTGCTTGGGCTTGCCGCCGTAGCCGGCACCGGGAATGGGGCCCATGCCGGGGATATTGGGCATGCCACCCTTGGCGACTGTCTTCATCATCTTGGCGGCCTGTTCGAAGCGCTGCACAAGCTGGTTCACCTCGGTGACGGTCATGCCCGAACCCTTCGCGATGCGCATGCGGCGCGATCCGTTGAGCAGTTTCGGGGTGGTGCGTTCAAGCTTGGTCATCGACTGGATGATGGCCTCGGTGCGCACGATCTCGCGCTCGTCGAAGTTCTCGAGCTGCGCCTTCATGGCGCCGGCGCCGGGCAGCATGCTCATCATCTTCTTGATCGAACCCATGTTGCGCAGCTGCTGCATCTGGCCGAGGAAGTCGTCGAGGGTGAAGGAGTCGGTCGCGAACTTCTCGGCGACCTTGCGGGCCTCGTCCTCATCGAAGGCACCCTGCGCCTGCTCGATCAGGGTGAGGATGTCACCGAGGTCAAGGATGCGACCGGCCATGCGGTCCGGGTGGAACGGCTCGAAGTCGTCGAGTCCTTCACCGGTCGAGGCGAACATGATCGGGCGTCCAGTGAGCGAAGCGACCGACAGGGCGGCGCCACCGCGGGCGTCACCGTCGAGCTTGGTGAGCACGACGCCGGTGAAGTCGACGCCGTCCTGGAAGGCCTTCGCCGTGGCGACGGCGTCCTGGCCGATCATGGCGTCGATGACGAAGAGCACCTCGTCTGGATCGATCGCCTTGCGAATGTTGGCGGCCTGCTTCATGAGCTCCGCGTCGACACCGAGACGTCCGGCGGTGTCGACGATGACGACGTCGTGAACCTTCTGCAGGGCGTACTTCACGCCGTCGCGGGCGACCTTGACCGGGTCGCCGACACCGTTTCCGGGCTCGGGCGCGTAGACGGCGACACCGGCCTGTTTAGCGACGACCTCGAGCTGGGTGACCGCGTTGGGGCGCTGCAGGTCGGCGGCGACGAGCAGCGGGGTGTGGCCGTCTTTGGCGAGCCACTTCGCGAGCTTGCCGGCGAGGGTGGTCTTACCGGCACCCTGCAGGCCCGCGAGCATGATGATGGTCGGCGGCTTCTTGGCGAATTCCAGCCGGCGCTGCTGGCCGCCGAGAATCGTAATGAGCTCGTCGTTGACGATCTGCACAACCTGCTGGGCCGGGTTCAGCGCCTTGCTGACCTCGTCGCCGAGGGCGCGCTCGCGCACCTTGCCGGTGAAATCCTTGACGACCTCGAGGGCGACGTCGGCGTCGAGCAGGGCGCGACGGATCTCACGAACGGTGCCGTCGACATCCGCTGCGCTGAGCTTGCCCTTGGTGCGGAGGTTTTTGAACGTCTCGGCAAGACGATCTGAGAGGTTTCCAAAAGTTGCCATGATGCGTTTAGTTTAACCGGTGGCCGCTGCTACTTCGAAACGGATGCTGAGGCGCGGTTCCGTCAAATTCGGGCGAGCGTCAGTTCTGCGCCGCCACACTCGGTGCAATCAGCCGCTCGACCGCACGAACGACGTTGGCTCGGCGAACCGCGATTGCCGTCACGTCCGGAGGAGGGCCCCCGTGCGCGAGCACCGCCCCGGGCTCGTGAACCCAGGCTGAGGCGATGCCGAAGATGAGCGTCATGAGCTGCACCGGTTGCCAGGAAGCATCGACCCGACCGGCTGTCTGTGCCAAGCGGATGCGCCGCACCTGTTCGTCCCGATAGCCCAGCATGACCTCGAGGGCCGGCAGCCAGGTACCATCGGTCTCGAGGCGGGCCCAGTCGATCATGCGCAGGTGGTCACCGTGCAGCATTCCGTGATCGAACAGCGCTCCGGCGAAGGCCGGCACGTCATTGTCGGTGAGCACGGCATCGCTCGCGAACTCGCGCAGGTTGAGCTCCAACACCTCGAGGAACAGCTGCTGCTTGTCGGAGTAGTAGGCGTAGAGGCGTTCCTTGCTCGCCGCGGCGCTCTTGGCGATGCGGTCGATGCGGGCCCCGGCTAGTCCGTAGGCGGCGAATTCGGTGCGCGCCGCCTCAAGAATGCGGGTCTGGGGGTCTGCTCCGTCGCGTGCCATGTTTTCACTATACTTCACAAAACGAACTAGTTCGTTCGGTTTGCACGATAGAGTCATTGTTATGCCCGGTATCAGTACAAACCAGTCCAGTTCTGCCCCGCCCGCGTCGGCGGCCACCGCGCCCCACCCACGAAAGTGGTTGCTGCTGGCCATCGTGGCGCTCGCCCAGCTCACCGTCGTACTCGACGGAACCATCGTGAACATCGCGCTCCCCCAGGCACAGACCGCGCTCGGCATGAGCGACGGCGAGCGCACCTGGGTCGTCACGCTGTACTCGCTTGTCTTCGGCGCGCTGCTGCTGCTCGGCGGGCGTATTGCCGACTTCTGGGGCCGCAAACGCTCCTTCATCGTGGGCATGGCCGGGTTCGCCATTGCCTCGGCCCTCGGCGGCGCCGCCCAGAGCACCTGGGAGCTACTCGCCGCCCGCGGCCTGCAGGGCCTGTTCGCCGCGCTGCTCGCGCCAGCCTCGCTCGCCCTGCTCACGGTCAACTTTCCCGGCGGCAAGGACCGCATCAAAGCCTTCGCCGTCTACGGCGCGATCGCCGGCGGCGGCGCGGCGGTCGGCCTCATCCTCGGCGGCGTGCTCACCGAGTACGCAAGCTGGCGCTGGTGCCTCTACGTGAACGTGCCGATCGCCATCGTGGCGATTGCGGCCGCCATCCCGGTCGTTCGCGAGAGCAAGGCACACGGAAATACCCGATATGACGTGCCGGGGACTATTCTCGTGGCACTCGGCCTCGGATCCCTGGTATTCGGCTTCGCGCAGGCCGAGAGTGGGTGGGCCAGCTCGCCCGTGCTCGTTTGCCTCCCGCTCGGACTGGTGTTGCTCGTGCTGTTCGTGCTGGTGGAAAAGCGGTCGAATCATCCGCTGCTGCCGCTACGCATTATGGCAAACAAGGTACGCGGCGGAGCCTTCCTCACGGCGCTGCTCTCGGGTGCTGCGCTGCTCGGAGGGCTGCTGTTTCTCACCCTGTACTTTCAAATCGTGCTGGGCTACACCCCGATTCAGTCCGGGCTGGCTTCCCTGCCGATGACCGCGACGATCATGATCGGTGCCGGCGTGCTGTCGAAGTTTCTGGCGCGTACCGGCGTGCGCATTCCGATGACCGTCGGACCGATCGTCGGCGCGGCCGGGCTGCTCTGGATGACTCAGATCACGGTGAACGGCAACTATTCGCTCGAGGTGCTGCCGGGGCTCATTCTGCTCGGCGCCGGACTCGCCATGATCTTCGTGCCGCTGCAGAACGTGGCTCTGTCGGGAATTGCCGAGCATGATGCCGGTGCGGCGAGCGCGGCCGTGACTGCGATGCAGCAGATCGGCGGTTCGCTCGGAACCGCCCTGTTCACCGCGCTGTACACCGCTGCCGTGAGTTCGTACCTGATCGGTAAGGTTCCCACCGAAGTCGTTCAGCTGGGCGCTCTCGTGAGCGGATACCAGTCCGCCTTCCTGTGGGCGGCCATCATTATCTTCGCGGCGGGGCCCATCGCCTTCTTCCTGGTGCGCCCGCGCAAGGAAGACCTGCTCGGCGCGGGGCAGGCCGCACACCTCGGGTAGCCCGGTTCGGGGCTGCCGGCGCTCACCTGGGCCCACCCTAAGGAACCGGGCCCACGATAAATCATGGGCCCGGTTTCCGGGCCCGGGCCCGGGCCCGGGCCCGGAAATGATGGGTTAGCTGTCCAGGGTTACCTGGACGGTGTCGCCGTGTACGTCGATTGTCACGACTAGCAGGCCGTCGGTGTCGTCGGGGCTGATGGCGTATTCGAGCACCGCGAAGTGCGCTTCGCTGCCGGCGCGGTGCGGGTGAAAGCCGATGCGCTGCAGGCGCAGCGAGCGCAGGAAGTCAATCTGCTGGTCGCCGGAATCCCAGATGATGGCGTTTTCGATCGCTTCCTGGTCCATTTCGTCGAGCTGCTCGGCGATGTATTGGCTGGTCACGGAGACCTCGGCCGACAGATCGGCGACGAGGGATTCCCGCACCTGGGAGTCGAGGTCCTCCATCGACCCGATCATGGCCGCGGCGATATCGAGCGCTTCGGCGGTGACCGAATCTTCGTCGGGCGAGCTGAGGTCGATCTCGACGCTCTGGTCTCCGAGCTCAGCCGACTCCGACCAGTACACCTCGCCCTCGTCTTCGTCGCCGAGAATTCCGAAGAAATCGTGTTCGATGCTCATAGTGCTCCTCTTAAATTCTTCATCAGCCGACGAGTTTTTGTGCGAACACGTGCGGGGTGAAACCGGTGAGGTCGTTGATGCCCTCACCCTGCCCGACCAGCTTGATCGGAATGCCGGTCTTTTCCTGCACGGCGAGCACGAAGCCGCCACGCGCTGAGCCGTCAAGTTTGGTCAGCACGAGCCCGGTCACCCCGGCGTGCTCGATGAACGCCTCGGCCTGGGCAAGCCCGTTCTGACCAGTCGTGGCGTCGAGCACGAGCAGCACCTCGGCGATCGGTCCCTGCTTTTCGACGACCCGGCGAATCTTGGTCAGCTCGTCCATCAGTCCGCCCTTGGTCTGCAACCGCCCGGCGGTGTCGATGAGCACGATCTCGATGCCCTCGTTCTTCGCCTTCTCCACGGTCTGAAAGGCGACGGAGGCCGGATCCTGGCCGGTCATCTGCGGCTTCACGATCTGCGCCCCGGCTCGTTCGGCCCAGGTCGCCAGCTGCTCGACCGCCCCCGCCCGAAAAGTGTCGGCCGCGCCGATAACGACGCTGCGACCGTAGGTCTGCAGAAACTTGGCGAATTTGCCGATCGTGGTGGTCTTGCCGACGCCATTGACGCCGACGACGAGCACGATGGCCGGCCGTTCGGAGAGGGTCAGGGTGGAGTCGAGAACGGACAACCGCTCTTCAATTCCTTCGCGCAGCATCCGCTGTAAATCGGCAGGGTCGGTCGTGTTGTACTTGGCGACCTTGGCACGCAGGTCGGCGATGACCGACTCGGTGATATTCGGGCCGAAATCGGCCTGCAGCAGGGCGTCCTCGAGGTCGTCCCAGGTCTGCGCGTCGATGGTCTTCTTCGTGAACATTCCGCGCAGTGCGCCGGAGAGGGACCAGGGGGTGCGTTCAGCCATGTCCCTAGCCTACGGGGGCGCCGCCGCCTTGCGCGCGGCGAGCGGCACCAGCTTGTCCCCGTGGCAGCAATGGCCGGTGAGCGGCACCAACCAAGCGGATGTCCGCGACACCACTCAGGCGCCGCCGTCATCCACTGCCCGGAAGGCGCGCCGAGTACCCGGCGGTCTGTGTGACGCTGCGTGACAGTGTGTGACAGCACGTGACCCTCGGCTGCGACATTGCACCGTGGTCGCAGTAGCGTTGGCGGGGTCGCTGCGATCGAAATCATTGGAGCGGCGCCGCAAACCGAGGGAGCCGACGTGCCGAACGAAACCGAGACGGTGCCCACCGTCACGACGGGGGCCGAGAACGCTCCGGCGGCAGCCACCAAGCTGGCAGCAGCTCGCTCGCCGCGGCCATCCACCCGTCCGAACGGCCAGTGGAAGATCGACGGCACCGAACCGCTCAACGGCAACGAGGTCTGGAAACAGGTCGACAATGGCCTCGCCGTGCGCGGACGCATCGAGCAGATCTATTCCAAGCAGGGCTTCGACTCGATCGACGGCACCGACCTGCACGGCCGTTTTCGCTGGTGGGGCCTCTACACGCAGCGCAAGCCCGGCATCGACGGCGGCAAGACCGCCACCCTGGAGCCGGAAGAGCTCGAAGACCGCTACTTCATGCTTCGGGTGCGCATCGACGGCGGCCAGCTCACGACCGAACAGGTCCGTGTGATTGGTGAGGTGTCCCGCGACTTCGGCCGCGACACCGCCGACCTGACCGACCGCCAGAACATTCAGCTGCACTGGATCCAGATCGAGGACATGCCCGAAATCTGGCGCCGCCTCGAAGCCGTCGGACTCGAAACCACCCAGGCCTGCGGTGATGTGCCGCGCGTGTTCCTCGGCTCCCCCGTGGCCGGCATCGCCTCCGACGAACTCATCGACCCGACCGAGTCGATCAACGAGCTTGCCCGCAAATATCTCGGCACCGACGAATTCGCCAACCTGCCGCGCAAGTTCAAGACCGCCATCACCGGTCACCCCAGCCAGGACGTCGTGCACGAGATCAACGACATCGGCCTCGTGGCCGTGGAGCACCCCGAACTCGGCATCGGCTACGATCTCTGGGTCGGCGGCGCGCTCAGCACCACCCCGCGTCTGGCCGAACGGCTCGGAGCCTTCGTCGCTCCCGACCAGGTGTCCGAGGTTTGGCGCGGCGTCGTCTCCATCTTTCGGGACTACGGCTACCGCCGCCTGCGCGGCAAGGCCCGCCTCAAGTTTCTGCTCGCCGAGTGGGGCACCGACAAGTTCCGTCGTATTCTCGAAGACGAATATCTCGGTTATACCCTGCCCGACGGCCCTGCCGCACCGCGCCCGAAGACGCAGGGCGACCACATCGGTGTGCACAAGCAGAAGGACGGCCGCTTCTACATCGGGCTGGCCCCCTTCGTCGGTCGTATCTCCGGTCAGACCCTCACCCGTGTCGCCGACCTGCTCGAAGCCCACGGTTCGAGCCGACTGCGCACCACGCCGCACCAGAAGCTCGTCGTGCTCGACATCGCCGAAGAACACGTCGAACCCCTGATCGCGGCCCTCGACGAGATCGGGCTGTCGGCCCGCCCGAGCCTGTTCCGCCGCTCGACCATCGCCTGCACCGGCATTGAATTCTGCAAGCTAGCCATCGTCGAGACCAAGCAGACGGCAACGGATGCCATCCTCGAGCTGGAGAAACGGCTCGCCGGAATCGATGCCCCGCACCCGATCAGCCTGCACGTGAACGGATGCTCCAACTCCTGCGCCCGCATTCAGACTGCGGACATCGGGCTCAAGGGCCAGCTGCTGCCCGACGGCAACGGCGGGTCCACCCCCGGCTTCCAGGTGCACCTCGGCGGCGGCCTGGTCTCCGCTGACCGTGACGAGGCCGGCCTCGGCCGTACCGTGCGCGGCCTCAAGGTAACCGCCGAGAACCTCGCCGACTATGTCGAGAGCCTCGTGCTGCGTTTCCTGGCCGCCCGCACCGACGACGAAACCTTTGCCCAGTGGGCGCACCGCGCCGACGAGGAGGACCTCAAATGAGCGCCATCAATCTGAACGCGGTCAAACAGGCCGCGGCATCCGTTGCCCGTGACCTGCCGCCGCGCCGACCGGCCGCCGAACTGCAGGCCCTCGCCGAAGCTGGCTCAGCCGAACTCGAAGCGGCCGCAGCAGCCAACGGGCGCGAGGCCACCGCTGCGGAGGTCGTGGCCTGGGTCGCGCGCAACTTCGGCGCCGACAGTGTCGCCGTCGCCTGCTCCATGGCCGACGCGGTACTCCCCGAGATCGTGTCGAAGCAGCTGCCCGACGTCGACGTGCTCTTTCTCGATACCGGCTACCACTTCGCCGAAACCTACGAGACCCGCGACGCTGTCGCCGCCGCCCTTCCGGTGACTGTCGTTGACGTGCTGCCGCTCACGACAGTTCCGGAGCAGGACGCCCTGCACGGCGCCGAACTGTTCGCCCGCGACCCCAACTCCTGCTGCGCCATGCGCAAGGTGGAACCGCTACAGCGTTCGCTCGGCGACTACGAACTGTGGTTCACCGGTGTGCGCCGCGACGAAGCCCCTACCCGCGCCAACACGCCCCTGGTCACCTGGGACGAACGCAATGGCCTGGTCAAGGTCAACCCGGTCGCCGCCTGGAGCTACGACGAACTGATGGATTACGCCACCGAGAATCACGTGCCGGTGAACGTACTCCTGTCGCAGGGCTACCCCTCCATCGGCTGTGCCCCGTGCACCCAGCCCGTCGCGGCGGGAGCCGATCCCCGTTCCGGCCGTTGGGCCACCCTCGAGAAGACAGAATGCGGGCTCCACCTATGACTACCACGACGGCACACCGCCTTTCCGAACTCGACGTGCTCGAGAGCGAAGCCATCCACATTATTCGTGAGGTCGTCGCCGAGTTCGAGCGGCCCGTGCTCATGTTCAGCGGCGGCAAGGACTCCGTCGTGGTGCTGCACCTCGCCGCGAAGGCCTTTTGGCCGGGCAAGATTCCCTTCTCGCTGCTGCACGTGGACACCGGCCACAACTTCCCCGAGGTGCTGGAGTTTCGCGACAAGACCGTCGCAGCGCACGGGGTGCGCCTCACGGTCGCCAAGGTCGAGGATTACGTCGCCGACGGCCGTCTCGCCGAACGCGCCGACGGCACCCGCAACCCGCTGCAGACCCTCCCGCTACTCGACGCCATCGCCGCCGGCCGGCACGACGCTGTCTTCGGTGGCGCCCGCCGCGACGAAGACAAAGCCCGCGCCAAGGAACGCATCCTCTCCCTGCGCGACGAATTCGGCCAGTGGGACCCGCGCAACCAGCGCCCCGAACTGTGGAACCTCTACAACGGCCGCCACACCGTCGGCCAGCACGTGCGCGCCTTCCCGATCAGCAACTGGACCGAACTCAACGTCTGGCGCTACATCGAACGCGAAAACATCGAGCTGCCCCCGCTTTACTACGCCCACGAGCGTGAGGTCTACCGCCGCGACAATATGTGGCGCTCGGTCAGCCCGGTCAGCCTGCCCCGTGCCGACGAAACCGTCGAAACGCGCACGGTTCGGTACCGCACGGTGGGTGATATGAGCTGCACCGGTGCGGTCGACTCGACCGCAGCATCCGTCGCCGATGTCGTGCGCGAAGTGGGCGTTTCCACCATCACCGAACGAGGCGCAACCCGCGCCGACGACCGCATTTCAGAGGCCGCCATGGAAGACCGCAAGAAGGAAGGATACTTCTGATGCGCGTCCCCAACTCCGCGGTCGGCGTCACCCTGGCCGTGACGCTGCTGCTGAGCGGATGCTCCGGCGCGGCCTCCGCCACCGGGCCGGTCCAGGAAATCCGACTCGGCTACTTCGACAACCTCACCCATGCCCCGGCCTTGGTCGGCATCGAGCAGGGATTCTTCGCCGACGCCCTCGGCGAAACGACCCTGACCGCCCAGGCTTTCGGTGCCGGTCCGGCCGCGATCGAGGCGCTCAGCGCCGGTGCTATCGATGCCGCCTACGTCGGTCCGAGCCCGGCCATCAACACGTTTGTTCAGAGCAAGGGGCAGAGCGCGGTGATCGTGGCGGGTGCCACAATCGGCGGCGCCGCCCTCGTCGTGCGCGACGGCATCGACTCCCCCGCCGACCTCGCCGGCACGACTCTCGCCTCCCCGCAGCTCGGCAACACGCAGGACGTTGCCCTCCGCTCCTGGCTCGAGGACGAGGGTTACGAGACCAGCACGACCGGTGGCGGCGACGTGACGGTCACCCCGACCGACAACGCCCGCGCGCTCACCCTGCTGCAGAGTGGGCAGATCGACGGCGCCTGGCTGCCCGAACCTTGGGTCTCTCGGCTGGTGCTCGAAGCGGATGCTCACGTGCTCGTCGAAGAATCATCCCGGTGGCCGAAGGGCGAATTCCCCACGACCGTGCTGCTTGTCGGTGCTGATTTCAATCGCGACCACCCGGAAACGGTGCGGGCGCTGCTCGAGGGACACACGGCATCCATTGCCTGGCTGAACGAGCACCAGGCCGAGGCGGCCGGCGTGATCAACGCGAAGCTGACCGCCGACACCGGCAAGCCGCTCGCCGACGCGGTCATCGAACGCGCATTGGTCGGCCTGCACTTCACCAATGACCCCCTGGCCGGCACTTTTCCGGTCTCGCTGAAACGAGCAGTCTCTGCCGGCCTCGCAAAAGACGGCGACCTCAATGGCTTGTTTGACCTGACCCAGCTCAACGGCATTCTCGCCGCAGCGCAAGGCGCGCCTGTTTCGGCCGCCGGACTCGGAACGGAGTAATCGCATGACCCTCACCATTGACACCCAGGACCTCACCACGGAAGCCGCCGTCGCCGCCCCCGAAGGCACCCTGTTCCGCTTCGCGACGGCCGGTTCGGTCGACGACGGCAAGTCCACCCTGGTGGGCCGGCTGCTGCACGATTCGAAGGCGATCCTCGCCGACCAGCTCGAAGCCGTCACCCGCACGTCCACCGAGCGTGGCTTCGGCGGCGAGAGCGGTGGCATCGACTTCGCCCTGCTGACCGACGGCCTGCGCGCCGAACGCGAACAGGGCATCACCATCGACGTGGCCTACCGCTACTTCGCGACTCCCGCCCGCTCGTTCATTCTCGCCGACTGCCCCGGCCACGTGCAGTACACCCGCAACATGGTCACCGGCGCCACCACAGCGGATGCCGTCATCATGCTCATCGACGCCCGCAAGGGCGTGCTCGAGCAGACCCGCCGGCACCTCAGCGTTGTCGCCCTGTTGCGCGTGCCGCACGTAATCGTCGCGGTCAACAAGATCGACCTCCTCGATTACAACGAGGCCTCCTTCCGTGAGGTGGAGGCGAGCGTTCGCTTGGTCACCGCCGAACTCGGCCTCGGTTCTGACTCGCGTGCGGAGGTCCACGTCATTCCGGTGTCGGCCCTGGTCGGCGACAACGTCGTCGACCGCTCCGAGCGCACCCCCTGGTATGCCGGTCCGAGCCTGCTCGAACTGCTCGAAACCCTCACCGTGATCGACGACCTCGACGATTCCGGGCGCGCCACCGAAGCGTTCCGCCTGCCGGTTCAGCTCGTGCTGCGGCCGCAGGGCGCGGTCGTCGTCTCCCCGGAACTGGCCGATTCCTACCGCGACTACCGGGCCTACGCCGGGCAGGTCGCGAGCGGCAGCATCAAGGTCGGCGACATGGTGAGCGTCGAGCCCGGCGGCGGCACCAGCACCGTCACCGGTATCGACTTCGCCGGAGTGCAGCTCGACGAGGCCTTCGCGCCCCAGTCGATCGCGCTGCGCCTGGCCGACGACCTCGACATCGCCCGAGGGGCCGTCATCGCGGCCGCAGGCAGCCTGCCCCCGGTCACCCGCGCCCTCGAAGCCGATTTGTTCTGGCTCGACCCGCGTCCGCTCGCACCGGGAGCCCGCGTGCTCCTGAAGTTCGGCACGACCGTCGTGCAGGCCCTGATTCGCGAGGTCACCGGCCGCCTCGACCTCACGACCCTCGGCGTCGAACCCGCCACCAGCCTGGCCGTGAACGATATCGGGCAGGCCAACATCCGTTTGTCGCGCGATTTGCCGGTGGAACGCTATGCGCAGAATCGTCGCTCCGGGGCGTTCCTCGTCATTCACCCGCAGGACGGCGCAACCCTGGCCGCCGGTATCGTCACCGCGCCGGGCGAGCCCACCCGCGCCGGCGACGGCTCGGGTGCCGGGTCGGACGTGTCGCCGTGACCTCCCTGACCAGCGTGTCTGTCGCCCCGGCCCCGACCGCGCTCGAACCCGTCGCGATCACGATCGATGGCCTCGGTAAGCGCTACGGCACCGGTCCGCTCGTGCTCGATGACATCAACCTGTCGATCGAAGCCGGCCAGTTCGTCTGCCTGCTCGGGGCAAGCGGATGCGGAAAGTCCACGCTGCTCAACATCATTGCCGGCCTGGAGAAACCCACCGAGGGCGCCGTCACCGTGGCGAGCGGCAAGGCCGCCGTCATGTTCCAGGACGCAGCGCTGTTTCCGTGGCTGACGGCCGGCCGCAACGTGGAGCTGGCCCTGAAACTGCGCGGGGTTCCGCGCAAGGACCGCCGAGCGGATTCCCTCGAACTGCTCGACCTGGTCAACCTCGCCGATGCCGCCGACAAACGCCCGCACGAACTCTCCGGGGGTATGCGGCAGCGGGTCGCCCTGGCCCGCTCGCTCGCGCAGGACCGCAAGGTGCTGCTGATGGACGAACCCTTCGCCGCGCTCGACGCCATCACCCGCGACCTGCTGCACGAAGAACTCGAACGGGTCTGGCGCCAGACCGGCCGCACGATCGTGTTCGTCACCCACAACGTGCGCGAGGCCGCACGGCTGGGACAGCGCATTCTGCTGATGTCCTCACGCCCAGGCCGCATCGTCAACGAATGGACCATCACCGACACCGGCTCCCGCCGGATCGAGTCCCCCGAGGTCGCCCGCCTCGGTGACGAAATCACTGACCAGCTGCGCGAGGAGATCCGCCGCAATGCCGCTTGATGCTCGCACCGACACCATTCGTGGCGGAGCAACCAACGACCCGAGCCACGACGAACTGCGCCGCCTCGAAGCCGGTTTGGATTCGCTGCAGGCCGTTCCCGAAACGCCCCGCGGCGCCTTTCGCCGCACCCTCGACGGTGTCCTTCCCCCGATTCTGCTGCTCATTGCGCTGGTCGCGGCCTGGCAGGTTTACATTCTCATCGTCAAACCCCGGCCCGACCTCACTCCCGGCCCCTTAGACGTATTCGATTCCCTCGTGAGTGCCTGGTCGAGCGACCGCCTGCAACTCGCGGTATCGACGAGCCTCGAGCGCGGCGGTCTCGGCTTTCTCATCGCCATCGCCATCGGCACCCCGATCGGGCTGCTGCTCGCGGAGTGCCGCCCGGTGCGGCGTGCGCTCGGACCGCTGCTCTCCGGCTTGCAGGTGCTCCCCTCGGTCGCCTGGGTTCCCGCCGCGATCATGTGGTTCGGCCTCACCGACGCCACGGTGTACTTCGTCATTCTGATGGGCGCTGTCCCCTCGATTGCCAATGGGCTCGTCTCGGGCGTCGACCAGATTCCACCGCAGCTGCGCCGCGTCGGCACGGTACTCGGCGCCTCGCACCTGCAGATGGCGACCCTCGTGGTGTTGCCCGCCGCCCTGCCCGGCTATTTCTCCGGCCTCAAGCAGGGCTGGGCCTTCGCCTGGCGCTCACTCATGGCCGCCGAGATCATCACCATGGGCGGCACGATCGGCTTCGGTCTCGGTTCCATGCTGCACCAAAGCCGCGAGCTTGCCGACCTGTCCGGGGTGCTCGCCACGATCCTGGTGATTCTGTTCGTCGGAATCCTGGTGGAACTCGTGATCTTCGCCCCGATCGAGCGTCGCCTGCTGCGCCGCCGCGGACTGATGGCCGCTGGCCTGCGCTGACCCGCCCGCATCCACTCTTCTTCCCTTTGTTTGAAAGGCTCCTTATGACCCCCTCTCCCTGTGCACTGCGCGTTGCCATTATCGGCGCCGGCCCGGCCGGAATCTACGCCGGCAATATTCTCAACCGACTCGTGCTCGAAACCGGTCACACCGTGGCCATCGACCTGTTCGATGCGCTGCCGGCCCCCTACGGACTCATTCGCTACGGCGTCGCCCCCGACCACCCGCGCATCAAGGGCATCGTCAAATCGTTGCAGGAGATGCTCGACGCAGGCATCATTCGTTTCATCGGCAACGTCACCTACGGCACCGACCTGACCCTGGCTGATCTGCGCGAGCACTACCACGCGGTCATCTTCGCCACCGGCGCCATTCTCGACGCCCCGCTCGTCATTCCCGGCATCGACCTGCCCGGCTCGTTCGGCGCCGCCGACTTCGTCTCCTGGTACGACGGCCACCCCGATGTGCCGCTGGAATGGCCGCTCGACGCGACCGACGTGGCCGTCATCGGAAACGGCAACGTCGCCCTCGACGTGGCCCGCATCCTGGCCAAGCACGCCGACGATCTGCTCAGCACCGACATTCCCGCCTCGGTCTACGCCGGGCTCGCCGGATCCCCGGTGACCGACGTGCACGTGTTCGGCCGCCGCGGGCCGTCACAGGTGAAATTCACCCCGATCGAACTGCGCGAACTCGCCGATATTCCCGACGTCGACCTCGTCGTCTACGCCGAAGACTTCACTCCCGATTCGCACAGCGAACAGCTCGTCGCCAGCAACAACCAGGTCAAGATCATGACCCGCACGCTGAACGGATGGCTCACCAAGGCTCCGCTCGGCGCCTCACGTCGCCTGCACCTCCACTTTCTGCACTCGCCGGTCGAGGTCTACGGCGATGGACGAGTGGAAGGCATCCGCTTTGAACGTACCGAACACACCGGAGACGGTGGCGTGCGGTCGACCGGCCAGATCGTCGACTACCCGGTGCAGGCCGTCTATCGCGCGGTCGGCTATCGGGGCAGCGCTCTGACCGAGGTGCCGTTCGACGCCGTGCGCGGCGTCATTCCGAACGACGGCGGGCGGGTGCTTGATGCCGCCGGCGAGCCTCTTTCCGGGCTGTACGCCACCGGGTGGATCAAGCGCGGCCCGGTCGGCCTGATCGGCCATACCAAGAGCGACGCCCTCGAGACGGTGACCCGGCTCGTGGCCGACCTGCCCGCGCTCGTCTCCGGCGAAACGGCTGACGAATCAGCGGAGGCGATTCTGACCCTGCTGGCGGAGCGCGGCGTCGAGTTCACGACCTGGGCGGGCTGGCGCACCCTGGACGCGCACGAGCAGCTGCTCGGCGCGCAGGACCTGGTCACTCCCGGTCGGGAGCGAGTCAAAGTCGTCTCTCGGGCCGAACAGGTTGCGATCTCTCGCACGGAAGCGTTGCTGACACTGTGACCTATGTGATTGCGCTGCCCTGCGTCGATGTGAAAGATCGTGCCTGCATCGACGAATGCCCGGTGGACTGCATCTATGAAGGCGAACGCTCCCTCTATATTCACCCCGATGAGTGCGTCGACTGCGGCGCCTGCGAACCGGTCTGCCCGGTCGAGGCCATCTACTACGAAGACGACCTGCCCGAACAGTGGGCCGACTATTACAAGGCCAACGTCGAATTCTTCGACGACCTCGGCTCCCCGGGCGGCGCGGCCAAGGTCGGCGTGCTCGCCAAGGACCACCCCATCATCTCCGCGGTGCCGCCGCAGGGGTAACGGCGCGACTGATATTCTGCACGCTATGGATAAGGCTCGGGCTTGAGGCCGGCAATGTGGGTAGCACTGCTCATTGCAGGAGCACTTCTCATCGCGCTCGTGATTCTGTATGCCGCAGGCTTGCTCGGCAACGAAGCGGTGGCGAATGCCGCAACAGCATCCGCTTAGGTCGGAACCGCTTCCAGGGTGATGACGGCGAGGAATCCCCGTCCGAGAACTTCCGGGGCTGGATCGTCGCCGCGCACGGTATCGAGGGCACCCAGCTTGGCCTCCTCGCCGCCGGCGGTCACGACGGCGTACCCCTTCAGCAGTAGGGCGAATTGGTCGTCGAACACCGGGTGGGCGCGTTTCTTCGACAGCTCGACGATCGACAGAAAGCCCTTGAATGCTCCGCGCCTCGTCATCACATTCAGGTCTCTGGTATCGCCGACCGGCAGGGCGCAGCTCGTCGCGCTGTCACCGGAAAACCGGAATGGCCGGTATTGCTCCATGGCGTGCTCTTCGCCATCGACGATCACGACCATCAGCTCGCCCTCGATCACCGTGAGGATGCGGTCGACCCCTGGAAAACTCGAGAAATCACCGGCCGCGGTCACGTCGGCGATGCTGATGCGCCAGTCGAAGTCCACCGCGCCGGCGGGGAAGGACGCCACCTCGCGGGTGGTCCCTCCGCCGTTACGCCAGGGGGCGGGTCGAAGAGAGTCAAGTCGAATAATGTGCATGATTTCAGGCTCAGGTTAGCAGACGGCAGACGCCGAGCGGTCAGGACGCCGCCGGTTCCCGGTCGCGCTCTCGTTGGTCAGCACGAGTCCCCACGCGCTGACCGACGACGGCGCTGACCCCGTCTTGCCGCATACTGACGCCATAGAGGGCATCCGCTATTTCCATGGTGCGTTTCTGGTGCGTGATGACGATGAGCTGGCTGGTTTCGCGCAGATCTTCGAAGATGGTCAGCAGCCGGCCGAGGTTGGCGTCGTCAAGGGCCGCTTCCACTTCGTCCATAATGTAGAACGGGCTGGGGCGGGCCTTGAAAATGGCGATCAGCAGAGCGACCGCGGCGAGGGAACGTTCACCGCCCGAGAGCAGCGAGAGCCGTTCGATCTTCTTGCCGGCCGGTTTGACCGACACCTCGATGCCGGTCGTCAGCAGATCATCGGGGTCGGTGAGCCAGATACTGCCGCTGCCGCCGGGAAACAGCACCGGGAACACCTCGGCGAAGGCCGCCTGGGTGTCGTCGAAGGCGTCGGAGAAGATGGCCTGCATCTTCTCGTCGATGTCGGCGATGATGGTGAGCAGGTCGCTGCGAGTTTCGGTGAGGTCGGTGAGCTGTTCGGTGAGAAATCGGTGCCGCTGCTCGAGCGCGGCGAATTCTTCGAGCGCGAGCGGGTTGACCCTGCCCAACTGGCCGAGCTTGCGTTCGGCGGCCGCGAACCGCTTCTGCTGTTCAGCCCGATTAAAGCGGATGCCGTCGGCTCTGCGGCCCGCGATGTCGCGATCGCTCGCGGTGCGGTTGTCGCTGTCGCGCTCACCGGCAGCGCGTTCACTGGCCCCACTGGCGTGCGGGGTGCTGTCGGCGCCGGAGTCGTCAGAGACGATCATGCCGTCGGTCGGGATCAGCTGATCGGGCCCGTACTCGGCCACAAGCACGTCTTCGGTCAGGCCCAGTTCGCTGCCGGCCCGTTCGAGCAGAGCCGAGAGGTGCAGCTTCTTCTCGTAGATCTCGAGTTCGAGACCGTGCACGTTCTCGGTGATCGCGGCCAGCCGCTCACGCCAGGCGCTCTCGTCGAGGCGAAGCTGCTGCAGTTCGGTGTTCTGACTGGTGCGTTCGGCCTCGGCGCTGGCCAGACGCAGCCGGGCCTCGGCGACCGAGCGGTCGGCCGCGGCGAGCACGGCCGGGAGCGCCTCGGCAACGCGGGAAGCGGCATCCACTTGGCGGCGGCGAATGACGGCGCGCCGGGCCGCGGCCTCGGCGGCCGTATGCTCGGCCGCGAGCTGCTCGGTCAGGGCGACGACGTGTGCCTCACCGGCCCGCACCCGTTCGCGGGCCGTTTCAACTTGGAGGCGAGCTTCCACCTCACGATCCCGGGCGACCTCCAGCTCACGGTAGAGCGCATCGCGCACGGTCGCATCGAGGAGGGGTCGTGGCCGGGACTGGGCGGTGACCAGCGTGGCGGACGCCTCGGCGACGACGGCTTCGACCTCTTCGACGGCGCGGGTCGCGAGTGTCAGGGCGGCGCTGACCCGGGCGAGGTCGGCGGTCGCGGCGTCGGCCTGCACGGTGAGGCGGCCGCGGCGTTCCGTCTGAGTGGCGAGCTGCGTTTCGAGGGCGCGCACGGCCGCCCGCGCGCTGACCGACTGCTCTTTGTGCGCGTGCAGCAGGGTACGCTGATCGCTGAGGTCGAAGCGCACCCGCTCGATCAGTGCTGTGACGGTGGTTAGCTTTTCGGCGGCGGTGTCGCGTTCGGCGACGAGTTCGAGTTTGCTCGGCCGGGCGCCGGATCCGCCGCGCACGACCCACGGGCCCAGCACCTCACCGACGAGTGTGATGATCGTCACGGTGTCGGTCAGCTGGGCGGCGCGGGCTACGGCGAGATCGTCGGCGATCACGGTCTGGGCGAGCAGAGCACGCACTCCGGCCGGCCCGTCGACGACCGACGTCGCCCAACGGATGCCCGCGCCCAGATCAACGCTGGAATCAACGCCCGGAGCCAGGGTGTCGGCACCGTCCGCGATGAGGAGTTCGACCCGGCCGAGATCGTCGGTGTGGGCGTGGCCGATGGCTTCCAGTGCTGCCTCGCGGTTGTCGGCCAGCACCGCGTCGGCGAGAGACCCGAGCGCGGCGGCGATCGCCGCCTCGAACCCGGGTTGCACGCGCACCCGATCGGCCACCAGGCCACGGATACCGGGGAGCTGCGCGCCGAGGAGTGCGGAGGAACCGTCTTTCTGGTCGAGTGCGAGGGAAAATGCACCCTGCCGGGCCGCCTGGGCGTCGCGCTCGCGTTCGTGCTGGTGCAGCTCATCGCGCAGTCGTTCCACGTCGGCCTCGACGCGCTGCACTGCGGTCTGCGCCAGTGCGAGTGCCTCGGACAGGTCGTCGGAGTCTGGTTCTTCGGCGGCCTCGGTCACGGCCGTTTCGAGCTCGGCCAGCTGACTTTGTGCCTTCTCGCTGCGATCGAACGCCGCGTCGAGGGCGTTCTGCTGCCGTAGTTGTTCGCCGCGTACAGCGGCCAGCCGCGACCGGGCCGTCTCGGACTGGCCGGTCAGCTGCGAGATTTCGAGATCATGCCGGGTGACGAGCGCAGCCTGAGCGGCGATGTCGTCGTCGACGGCATCCAGCTGCGACCGTGCCGCCGCGCTCTGCTCCCGGGCGGTGCCCCAGGCCGTCTCGGCCGTCCCGATGCTTGCGCGCAGTTGTTCAACCTCGGCAGCAGCATCCGTCAGCATGGCGGGCGTGACGCTGAAGGCCGGACCGGTCGGCTCAGCCTGCGAACCGAGCAGGGCCAGTCGCTGGTTGGCGAGAGTGAACAGGCCGCGCAGGCGTTCCTGCACCGACTCCAGGCCAAAACTGGTGCGGCGGGCCAGATCGACGGCGTCGCCGACCTGGGCCAGTTCGAGCCGCTGCACCCGACCCTGCTTCTGCGCGAGCTGCTCCTGCAGCACGACCCGTTCGGTGTGCCGTTCGCTCTCGGTGTGATTATGGGCGTCGAGCGCGGCGCGCAGCAGCACAACGTCGTCAGCGAGCAAGCGCGCGCGGGCATCGCGCACCACGGCGGCGATGGTCTGCGCCTCGCGGGCGATGTCGGCCTGACGGCCGAGCGGTTTGAGCTGGCGGCGAATTTCCCCGGCGAGGTCGCTCAGCCGGGTGAGGTTGGTCTGCATGGCGTCGAGCTTGCGCAGCGTTTTCTCTTTGCGACGTCGGTGTTTAAGAATGCCCGCGGCTTCTTCGATGAAGCCGCGACGCTCTTCGGGGGTCGCACGCAGCACGGCGTCGAGCTGACCCTGACCGACGATGACGTGCATCTCCCGGCCGAGACCGGAATCGCTGAGCAGCTCTTGCACATCGAGCAGCCGACAGGTGCGCCCGTTGATGGCGTATTCACTCGCGCCATTGCGAAACAGCGTGCGGGAGATGGTGACCTCGGAGTACTCGATCGGCAGGGCGCCGTCGGAGTTGTCGATGGTGAGGATGACTTCGGCCCGACCGAGCGGCCCGCGCGTCGATGTGCCGGCGAAGATGACGTCTTCCATCTTGCCGCCGCGCAGGGTTTTCACACCCTGCTCCCCCATCACCCAGGCGAGCGCGTCGACCACGTTGGACTTGCCCGACCCGTTCGGGCCGACCACGCACGTAACGCCGGGCTCGAAGGCGAACGTCGTCGGCTGCGCGAACGATTTGAACCCCTTGAGGGTGAGGCTCTTCAGATACAACGGGCACCCTTTCGGTCGGTCGGCCGCGAGTCCTGGTCTCGGGGCTGGTTCAACGGTACCCTGCGCCACCGACAGCGGCCGGGACATCCGCTTATTGGGAAGAGTTGCGTGCAGAACCGCGGAGACGTTTCGGCGGCCTCGGCACTCAGATCGGGGCTGCGGGCGAAATTATCCGCGGTTCTATGCGGGGCCGGCCGCACGGACTGGTGCTGTTCGGATTACTGTGGCGCAGCATGAGCGACTTCTCAATCGACGAACTCGTCATTCCCGCTACACCGCACGCGCCCAGCTGGCCCGACTTCGTGGCGGTGGCCGCGCTGCGAAACCTCGTCGAGGCTGAGGGGTTTGGTACGAACGCACTCAACTATTCGGCTGCCGAGCTGCTGCCCGGATGGCTCAATCCGAAATACGACCCTAAGCGCATGTTCGTTGCTCGGGTTGAGGGCACAGTGGTGGCCCGCGCCACCTATGAAACCCTGCTCGACGCAAACGACGACCATGCCTGGCTGGGCGTGCAGGTGCTGCCAGCCTGGCGCAGGTGCGGCATCGGCACGGCCCTCGCCGACCGGGTCGAACACCTTGTCGGGACCGAGAATCGGCACGAGCTGATCGTGTACACGGTGTCTGCGGATACCCCCGGAGAACGCCTGACCGCACCGACCGGCTTCGGGTCGGTCCCACAAGACAACGCCGAGGTGCGTTTTCTGCTCGCGCGCGGCTACCGGCTAGAACAGGTCGAGCGCGGCAGCCGACTCGCACTACCCGCCGACGAGGGCGTGATCCGCCGCTTTCAAGCGGATGCAGCAGCGCACGCCGGCGGCGACTACACCGTTCACTATTGGAGCGCGGGCACTCCCCCGCGCTGGCGCGACGACCTCGCCGTCCCCTATACCCGGATGAGCACCGACGCCCCGACTGCGGGCCTTACGGAACCCGAAGACGTCTGGACCGCCGACCGGCTGGTCGACGAGGAGACCTCCCGTGGCTCCAGCCCCCGGAGAATGCTCACCGCCGCCGCGCTGCACGAGCCGAGCGGTCACCTGGTCGCCTTCACCCAGCTGTCGGTACCGGCCGAACGCGAGCGGTCCGTCAGCCAGGAGGACACCCTGGTCTTGCGGGAACACCGCGGGCACCGCCTCGGCATGCTACTGAAGACGGCGAATTTGGAGTATCTTGCGCAGGAAAGCCCGGGGCATCCGTCGGTGACGACCTTCAACGCCGAAGAGAACCGGCACATGCTCGTGGTCAACGAGGCGCTCGGCTTCGTGCCGATGGGCTATGAGGGTGCCTGGAAACGGGTCGTGCCGGCCGAAAAATGATCCGGAAAACCGAGGGCTCCGACCGGCAGTCAGCGCAGGCGCTGGCAGCGCGGGCAGAAGTGCGAGCCGCGGTTCATGAACTGCTCGCGCACGATCAGGGTCCCGCAACGGGAGCACGGCGTGCCCTGCCGACCGTAGGCCTCGAGGCTGTGCGCGAAGTAGCCGGACTGCCCGTTCACGTTGACGTACTGGGCGTCGAAGCTGGTGCCGCCCTCGGCGAGGGCACGCTGCAGAATGGTGCGCACGGCCGCGAGCAACGTTCTGGCCTTCGCCGCCGACAGCGATGCTGCGGGCTGCTCGTAGTGGATCCGCGCGGCAAAGAGCGCCTCGTCCGCGTAAATATTGCCGATGCCGCTGATCAGGTTCTGGTCGAGCAGCGCCCGCTTGATGCCGGTGTTCTTGCGCGCGAGAGCGGCGAAGAAGGCGTTCGAAGCAAACGAGGGGTCGATCGGGTCGCGAGCAATGTGCGCTACCCGCGAGGGAATGCGGTTCTGCCAGGCGGCATCCGCTTGGGGCTGACCCGAATATCCGCCCGGCAGGCTGTCACGGGTCGGGCCCATCGCGTCGACGGCCATGCTGCCGAAGATGCGCTGGTCGACGAAATTGACCCACAGCTCGCCGTGGGTCGGGTGTTCCAGCGTCAAGCGGATGCGCAACATGCGATCCTCCGCGGCACCCGGTGTGCGCAGCAGCACCTGGCCGCTCATACCGAGGTGAACGACCAGGGCGCGATCGCTGTCGAGGGGCAACCAGAGGAATTTGCCGCGACGCACGGCGGCGAGAATTCGCCGCCCCGTGAGCTGCTCGGCGAAGGATCCGGCCGCCGGAACGTGCCGACGCAGGGAGCGCTCGTCGAAGATTTCAACCCCGGTGACGAGAGCGCCGGTGACGGCCGGCTGGAGACCGGCACGCACGACCTCAACCTCGGGGAGCTCCGGCATAGAAGTTAGAGCGCGTTGAGCTGGTCGATTGCGTCACGAGCCGCAGCCATTTCGGCGAACTTCTTGCTGGGGCCGACGCCCTGGGCGGTCACGGCCGAACCAATAACGACCGTCGCGACATACACCTTGGAGTGGTCGGGGCCACTACCTTCGAGTGTGTACACGGGAACGCCGACGCCAGCGCTCGCTGCGAGCTCCTGCAGGCTCGTTTTCGGGTCCATCGACACACCAAAATGGCCAGGTTCAGCCAGCAGTGGCTCGATCAAGCGCAGCACGAACGCGGTGGCAGCTTCGCCACCGGCATCCAAAAACGTGGCGCCGATGAGCGCCTCGACGGTATCGGCGAGAATGGATGCCTTATCGCGGCCGCCGGTGAGGGTCTCGCCCCGACCGAGCAGAATGTAGTCGCCCAGGCCGAGGCCGCGGGCAATCTGCGCGAGAGCGGCCGTGGACACCAGGCTGGCCCGACGCTTCGCGAGGTGACCCTCGTCGAGGTTCGGGTAGGTACGGTAAAGCATGACCGTGACGGCTTGCCCCAGAATCGAGTCGCCGAGAAATTCCAGGCGCTCGTTTGTGGGAATGCCGCCGTTTTCGTACGCAAAAGACCGGTGGGTCAGAGCTAGCTCCAGAATCACCGGTTCAATCTGCACGCCGAGGGTCGCCAACAGGGGCGACCGCTCGGTATTAACTCTTTTCATCGACCGAGTTCTGGTCTGGAGAGAAGAGGCGACTTAAATGTCGGCGACTTTACGGCCCTTGTATTCCATGAACAACGGAGTGCCGGTGGAGTCGGTGACAACCTTGGCACGGTGCGGCAGGCTGTAGACAACCTTGCCGCCCTCCATGGTCTTTACGAGGGTGGGAGGCGTGGCCTTCCACTGCGCGCGACGCGAGTGGGTGTTGGAACGCGACATCTTGCGCTTCGGTACTGCCATGACTACTTCTCTTCTCTGTCTGAAACATGGATGTCCGCATCCATGTCTTTGTCTGTGGAAGCCGTAAACCCCGCAAGCGCTGACCACCGGGGATCGTAGCTCTCGTCGGAAACGAGTTCGGGCAGTTCGGCAAGCGGCAGCCCGGTCTCACTGTCAAGACCAGGGCAATCACGCCGACATACCGGCTGGAACGGAAGTGATAACACTACCGCGTCCCGGATCAAAGATTCCAAATCGACATGGTCGTCCGAAATCTCAAACTCGAAGGCTTCCTCCTGAGGATAACCGAAAAGCTCGGCAAAATGAACTCGGACCGGCAGGTCGATGTCTTTCAGGCATCGACCGCACTCACCGAGTGCCCGCGCATAGACCTCGACGCTTACCAGAATTCCCTCGTGCATCGCCTCGAGGCGCAGCTCAGCCGACAGGGTCGACCCGGCTTTCACCGCCACCAGGCCAGCGCCGAGGTCGTCGGGTACGTCAATGCCGAGGTGGCGTTCGTGCATGGTGCCCGGGCGGTTAATGAGGTCGCGCACGTCGACCGTGTACGGCGTCTTCTTGAACTTAGTCACGGTCGTAAATTCTACGCTTTCTGCGTGGGTACTCCGTTCAGGGGCCGATCGGGGCGGCTCGACGTTCCCCGCGCAGCACCGCTCCCAGCACGGTGAACAGCGATCGCGGCGCAAACAGGGCTCGCAAACGGATGCCGACACTCGCGCCGACGTGCAGCCCGCGCACCACCAGGGCCAGATCGTCGACGAGGGTTTCCGCTTGGCCCGACGATCGGTCAAACCGGGACCGTTCCACCGCCAGCAGCACTCGTTCGAGCGCTGCCGCCGACGCCGGGTCGAGGGGGCCGAGCCGCTCCAGGCGCACGGCGAACGCGCGCGGCGTCTCGGTGACGCGCACAGGCACCCCGAGATCGAGACTGGTGTGCTGCACTTCGAGCCAGGCGAGGCTCGCGCCGGCATTTTTGGAGCGGATGCGGCGCACCCGCCAGCGCCGCAGCATCCGTCTCGCCGCACCCGGAACCAGAAGCAGGAGCAGACCCAGTGCGCTGAATCCGACGATGCCGAGCCGGTTACCGGCGTCGCCGGTTTGCGCCGACGCGCCGCGTTCCAGGGCGGAATCGTCGGCGAGCCGATCGGGGCTCAGGCCTGGTGCGTTCGTGGAGCCGGGCGCACCGGGCTCGGTCGACGGCGTGCCGGTATCCTCGGCCTGCTCGTAGTTGGGCACGATGCCCCGGCCAGGCGTCGGCTCAAATTTCACCCAGCCGATGCCGACGAAGTACAGTTCCGGCCAGGCGTGCAGGTCGTGCGAATCAACGTTGTAGCGGCCCAGCCCCTGTTCGAGATCCTGCGACTTGACGCCGGGCAGATAGCCGAGCGACACCCGCGAGGGAATGCCGAGGGTGCGGGCCATCGCGGCCATGGTGGCGGCGAAGTGCACGCAGTAGCCGCGCTTGGCTTCTAGAAACTGCCCGATCACGTCGACGCCGCCGCCGTCGTAGCCGTCCTCGACCGGGGCATCGGTGTCGTAGGCGAAAACGCTGCTGCGCAGGTACTTTTGCATGGCGACCGCCGCGTCATAGTTCGACGTGGTGTCGGCTGAGACTCGCCGGGCCGTCTCCTCGATGATGGGCGGCGAGTCTACCGGCAGTTGCAGGTTGCCCTGCACGCTCGCCGGAAAGTTCGTGCTCGAACTGCGCAGTTGCAAGGCCGTTGGCTTGAGCTCCAACGCCGACACCGTGTATTCCTGGCCGACGGTGTTCGAGGAACGACTGGTAATCGCCCGGGTGCGGCTATCCCAATACCATCGGCCGCTCAGCCCGTCGATGCTCGTGGCACGGGCCGGCGCTGGCAGCCATCGGCTGGTGACGCCGTCGATGACGACCGTGGTCGATGCCGGGGCGGTCTCCACGTTGGCGTCGAGACCGAAGGGTCGCGGAATGCGATCGACGGTGTTTTGCACGTCGGCTGCGTCGATGCGCGCCGTCCAATTCAGGCCGATCACTTCGTCGAGGGTCAGTAGTGTGAAATAGGGCTGCTCGGTGCCGGTCGAGGTGTAATGGAAGGCCGGACCGGCCTTGGGCCGACGCAGATCCTGCCCCAGGTTGATCATCGGGCTGACGCCGCTGCCGAACAGCAAACCGCCGGACCGGGAGGCGACCAGTCCCCCGACAGTGAAGGCCGGGGCGACCGTGCTCAGAATCAGGGCGCCCACGATGGTCAACGATGCCACCACGATGGAGCCGCTCATCGGTCCGGGCCCGCGTGGCCGATCCGACCGAAAGGCGCGGGGCGCGTGCGGTCCGGCCGGTGCATGCCGGGCTTCCCGCACGCGGCCAACGTAGACGTCCACCCGCAGCAGCAGCAGAAAGGCGGCGGCCGCCGCCACGAGTGCGGCGAGATCGGCACCGTCCTCGATGATGAAGCCCGGAATCAGCAGCGGCACGAGCGCCACAGCCGCGCCGACGGCCGGCAGGCGCAGGGTCACGGCGAGCAGGTCCATCAGAATAGCGATCAGTCCCGTTCCGCCGGCGAGCAGAAAGAGGATGCCGACGGTCACCGCCGCCGGCGTGCTCTGCTGGGCAACTGACTCTCCCCCTGCGGCAATCAATCCGCTGAACGTGCCCACCGTTTGTGGTGTCGGAATGAGCCAGAACAGGCCGGATCCGCCGCCGAACAGCAGCGTCAGAGCGCCCAGCAACACCACCGTGTTCGCCAACGGAACGACGGCCCTCGGCAGGCCGAGACGGCCGAATACGGAAGAACCCAGCAGCACGGCGCTGGCGACCACTGCACAGACCCACCACCAGGCGGTGCCCCGCAGCAGGGGGCCCAGTGCCGCACAGCACACGAGCACCAGCACGAGCTGGGTCAGGGCCAGCGGCCAGCGGGCGGCACCTCGACCGCCCCGCCGGGCACGCGGTCGGGGTTGGGCTGGGGTGACTCCGCGCAGAGCGACCGGCTTCGTCGCCAGGCTAGTCATGAACGGGGCCTCGCTCCCGATTCACGTCGTTCCACACGGTTTCGAGGTCATCGATGCTCGCGACCTCCAGGCAGCGCCAGCCGGCTTCCTGCAGCCGTTCGCGGGCGACAGCGACGACGGTGCGTTGCACGAACGTAATGGCGGGATCGCAGTGACGGGCGAGGGCGACGAGGTCGTCGACATCCGCTTCAGACAGGCTGACCAACAGTGCAAAGGTCGGCAGCGACGACTCTGCGCCGCGCAGGGCCGCACGCACCGGCACTCGTCGTGACGCCGCCAGGCGCGCGCTGCGACTTGGCCACGGCACCGGAACGACGCTCGCTAGGCCCTCCAACAGGGCCCGATCGCCGCCGAGGGCACGATAACTGGCCGGCACGTCGCCGTGCAGCCCACCGAGCGTCTGTTCGCCGCCCGGCACCAGCTGGCTCGCGCCGAGTTCGATGACTTCGAGCCGGTAGCCCGCGTCTATCAGGTGCACCCCAACGGATGCCGCCAGCTCGACCTCGAGTTCGAATGCGGCCACGAGATGCGGCGGTACCCGACCGGGACCCAGGCCGGCGGCACCGGCCAGGGTGGTATCGAGCACAATGCGGGCCTCAGGATTGCTGCGCTGTTCCTCCTGCCGCACCATGATTTCGCCGTGCCGCGCTGTGGCCGGCCAGTTCACGCGGCGCAGAGCATCCCCGGGCCGGTACTCACGAGCGATGAGTTCGTCGGAGGTTTGGATGGCCTGGCGCAGCAGTTCCCGAATCGAACCGTCATTGCTGGTCTGGGCCAGTCCCCCGCCGGGAAGGAGCATGACCCGCGGTGTGACGATCAGGTCATGCGGCTCACCGAACAGACGTAGGCCGTGCGCGAAGCCGAACGGGTCGTGACGGGACACCCCGAGGGGTCCCACCGCGTAGACACCGCGCTGACGCGGCGAGAGTGCGTATTCCAGCCGCACGCTGTCACCGGGCGCGCCTCGCCGACTCACCAGCGGCAGGATGGCGGCGGGCGGCGTAGTAATACCGGGCGATGGGGTATCGGCCCAGCGGGCGCCGCTCAACGGCCGCGCCGAGAGGTTGCGCAGATGCAGCGACACGACGCTCTCGCCGCCGGCCGACAGGATCGGCGGCCGGAAGGTGCGGGTCACTTCCACCCGCGCCGGTCGCACGGACACATAGCCGACCGCGATGAGCGGCGCCACGATGAGCATGCTGGCCACGAACAGCAGATCCCGGCTGTTCACGACGACCGCGTTGGCGAAGATCACGGCTCCGACCATCAGACAGACACCGCCGCGCCGGGTGAGCCGGGAGGTCAACCCAGCGGTGAGCCGCTGCAGCCAAGCCGACCGCTCCGAACCACCTGCCCCGCGCGCGGCCATGAGCTAGGGCTGTCCGGTGGAACCGACCGGTTTGGCTGGAATCCCGCGTACGGCCGGCAGCACCGGCCCTGACCGCCCCGATGCCAGCACGGCCGTTTTGGGTACAGCGGATGCCGGGACAGCGAACGCAGCAGCTCCCACCGGAACGGGAGTGTCGCCCAGGATTCGGCGCACGATGTCGTCGATGACGGGGCCGCTGTCCTGGTGGTGGTGGCCGAGGGCGCGGCTGGTCGGAACCAGCCGGTGGCCGAGCACCGCCACGGCCAGGGAGTCGATGTCGTCGGGCAGCACGTAGTCTCGTCCGTTCAGGGCGGCCTGTGCCTTGGCCGCGCGAATGAGCTGCAGGGTCGCCCGCGGGCTGGCCCCGAGGCGCAGGTCCCGATCATCGCGTGTGGCGCGCACCAGATTGACGGCATATTCCTTCACGGCGCCGGAGGCGAATACTGCTCGGGCGGTGTGCATCATGTCGCGCAGGATCTGCCCCGAAACAACAGCGGAGATCAGCGCGAGCGGGCTGTTGGTATCCCGCGAGTCGAGCATGGCGAGCTCGGACCCGATGTCGGGGTACCCCATGGAGATGCGCGCCATGAATCGGTCCCGCTGAGCCTCCGGGAGGGCATAGGTGCCCTCCATCTCGATCGGATTCTGGGTGGCGATCACGGTGAACGGCAGCGCGAGCGGGTAGGTGACGCCGTCGACGGTGACCTGGCGTTCCTCCATCGATTCCAGCAGCGCCGACTGCGTCTTTGGGCTCGCCCGGTTGATTTCATCACCGATGACGATGTTGGCGAACACCGGCCCTGGCTTGAATTCGAAGCGACGTTCGGCCTGGTTGAACACCGAGACGCCGGTCACGTCCGAGGGCAGCAGGTCGGGCGTGAATTGGATTCGCCCGACCGTGCAGTCCACGGAACGAGCCAGCGCCTTGGCGAGCATGGTCTTACCCACACCGGGAACGTCCTCGATCAGCAGGTGTCCCTCGGCCAGCAGCACGGTCAGGGCGATCTGCACGGCCTCGTGCTTGCCGTCGATGACCGTCTCGACGTTGCGCATGATCGCGCGCCCGGCGGCCTGAAGCTCGGTGAGGTCAACGCCCGACTCGGTGGTGAACGGCGCAGTCCGGAGCTGAGCGGTGTCGGCTGGCGGAACCGACGCTAAGTCCTCAGAGGAGCGAGCCGGCTGGCGGTTCATACCCGCGACCGCTCCAGATACTGCGCCACGGCCCGCGGCACATACGGCGAGACGTCGCCGCCGAGGCCGGCCACCTGACGGACCAGCGAGCTGGAGACGTGGGCGTTGGCCGGATCCGGCAAGAGGAAGACCGTCTCCACTGCGGCCAAGTTGCGATTGACAATCGCCATCGGCGTCTCATAAGCCACATCCACCTGAGAGCGGATGCCTTTCACCAGCACGCTGGCGCCGACATCCATGCAGTAGTCGACGAGCAAGCCCATACTCCAGCTGGCGACCACGATGTTGGTGGGGAGTCCGGCTTCTTTGATGGCCTGTTCCAGCAGCGACACGCGCTGACTGATCGGCAACAGGGCCGATTTGTCGGGGTTGTGCACCACAAGCACATGCAGCTCGTCAAACAGGCCGGCCGCGCGATTGATCACGTCCAAGTGGCCCAGTGTGACGGGGTCAAATGATCCAGGGACAACGGCGATCCTGCGCATGCTCACACCCTACTGCCAGAGACTGACGGTGTGCTGCCTGGTCGTGCGCTTCAGTGGGCATATTCAGCCTTTCACGAGCCAGGTGCGCTCGGATTCGTTTAGTCGACGGGCAATCGCGTCGCGCAGGGCCGGGTTGGTGCGGATGCCCGGATCCCCCGAAACGAGATGGAAGGCGGCTTGTCGCGCCTCGGCAATCAGGTCGCCGTCCTCGGCCACCCGAAGAAAACGCAGGGACGTTCCCTCGCCGGATTGCATATCGCCGAGCACATTACCTTCCCGGCGGAGCGCCAGGTCGAGTTCGGCGAGCCGAAAACCGTCGAGGGTCGCGGCGACGTCACCGATGCGCTGGCGGGAGGGCGAGCCGGTGCGGGAGTTGGTGACCAACAGGCACAGCCCGGGCACGCCGCCACGTCCGACCCGACCGCGCAGCTGGTGCAGTTGGGAGACGCCGAAGCGTTCAGCGTCGAGCACGACCATGGCCGAAGCGTTGGGCACGTCAACGCCCACCTCGATGACGGTCGTCGCGACGAGAACGTCGATCTCACCGGCGGCAAAGGATTGCATGATGCGATCCTTTTCCTCGCTCGTCATGCGCCCGTGCAGGGCCTCGATGCGGTACCCGGCCAGGGGCGCAAATCCACGCAGCCTCTCGTGCACGGTCTCAACGTTGGCGAGCGGAGTCTTCTTGTCGTCCTCAGACGCGGGTGCCAGTTCGGCGTCTTCTTCAACCTCGGCGGGCGAAATTGCCGGGCAGACCACGAATCCCTGTCGACCCAAAGCGAGCTCTTCGGCGAGCTTGGTCCAGATGCGCTGGAACCAGTCTGGGTGATCGGCCAGCGGCACGACGATGCTCGTGATGCCCTGGCGCCCGGCCGGCAAAATGCGGATGGTACTCACGTCGAGGTCGCCGAACACCGTCATGGCAATGGTGCGGGGAATCGGAGTGGCCGTCATGACGAGAACGTGCGGTGGCTCGGCGCCCTTCAACCGCAGGGTTTCCCGCTGCTCGACGCCGAATCGGTGCTGTTCGTCAATCACGATCAGCCCAAGGTCGAAAAACGTCACGGTGTCGCTGAGTAGCGCGTGGGTGCCGATCACGATGCGGGACTGGCCGGACACTGTGCGCAACAGGGCCTTGCGCTTCTGCGCGACTGGAAGTTTGCCGGTGAGCAGGGTCGGCATGAGTTCGGCCGCGAGATCGGGGCCGAGCAGGGTCGTAATCGACCGCAGATGTTGCCCGGCCAGCACCTCGGTCGGGGCCAACAGAGCCGTTTGGCCACCACTGTCGGCCACGGCGAGCATTGCCCGAAGCGCGACCACGGTCTTGCCCGAACCGACCTCGCCCTGCAGCAGGCGGTTCATCGGGCCGGACTGGGACATGTCGCCTGCGATCTCGACCGCGCAGATCTCTTGGTCGACCGTGAGCACGAACGGCAGCGCGGCGTCAAAACGTTCGAGGTACCCACCGGGCGTTGGTACCCGCGGGCGGGTGCGACGCTCCCTGGCCAGGCTGTGCCGCTGCATCAGGGCGCACTGCAGCACCCAGGCCTCGGTGAACCGAAGGGTGTTTTGTGCGGCCATCCATTCGGCCGGATTGTCGGGGCTGTGGATCCAGCGGATGGCCTCGGTGTGGGTCAGCAGGCCGTGTTCGGCCCGCAGATCGTCGGGAACAGGGTCGGGCAAAGTGTCCATACGCCGCAGGACAAGGTCGATCATGGTCTGCAGACTCCAGCTGGTCTCCGAAGCCGTTGCCGCGTAGATCGGAATGAGCGGCTTGTGCCTCAGCCGAACGGACGGATCGTCGCGGGCCTCTTCTTCTTCACTCTCAAAGGTCTTGTACGCCGGGTTCGCCAGCTGGCTCTGGCCCTGATACCTGCCCACCTTGCCCGAGAAACTGCCACGCAGACCGGGACGTAATTGGTCAAGCCGCCACTGTTGGCTCTTCTTACCGAAAAACGTGAGGGTGAACTCGCCCCCGCCGTCAGAAATTACCACCTCAACGATCGTGCCCGGCTTAGACGACATGCGACGTTCTCGCACCGAAACGATATCGGCGATGACGGTGATGTTGGCTCCGGGCGTGACCTGATTCAGGGGCCGGAGTACCTCGCGGTCGGCGTAGTCGCGCGGGTAATGGCTCAGCAGGTCACCGACGGTCTCCATGGCGAAGGCCTTGCGCAGCGCGGTAGCCCTGGCCGGGCCGAGGGCGATCTTGAGGGTGGTGTCGAGGGTGAGCGGTTTGAGCTCGGGCGCCGGCAGAGAAGCACCATCGAATTCGGGGCCATGGGCAGCACTCGAACCGGTCATGGTTCCATGGTAAACCGGGCCTCCGACATTGCGTCGTGTGCGGCCACACGGGAACGGCTGCGGCTAGGCTCGGGAGGGTTATGACGCGAATTATTTCCGGGTTTGCCGGCTCTTTGACCCTGGCCGTTCCCAAGTCGGGCACGCGGCCCACGAGTGATCGCGTACGGGAAGCTATTTTCTCGGCCCTCGACTCGCGGGACGCCGTCTACGGCATGCGTGTGCTGGATTTGTACGCTGGGTCGGGCGCCCTGGGCCTCGAGGCTGCCAGTCGCGGAGCGCGAGTGGTGACGCTGGTCGAGAACGGCTACGGCGCGGCGGCCATGTGTCGCAAGAACGGCGAGGCCGTACAGCGGTCTGCACCGAAGGGCACCGACCTGAAGATTGCGGTTTCCTCGCAGGCGGTCCAGTCATTCTTAGCCGCTACGAAAGAGGGCTTCGACGTCGTGTTCATCGACCCTCCGTATGACCTCAGTGAGATTGAGCTGGGCCACAACTTGAGCGCGCTCGCCCCGTTGTTGGCCGACGACGCGCTCGTGGTACTCGAGCGCAGCTCACGCTCGCCCGAGCCGGAGTGGGGTACGGGACTCGAGCTTGAACGCCGCAAAGACTATGGCGATACGACCGTCTGGTACGCGTCGCCCGTCGAGCAGCCTGCGCCGTAGTTCGAGCGACGGCCAGCACGATTCTCGTACCGGGCGCCGTCACAGTCGATCTAGCCGGCGGAACCGTCCCAGCCGCGATAAGGGTCCCAGCCACCCTGGTCGTGCGGCGCCCCGTCGACGGTGATCGAGCCGGCCGGGAGCGCAATGGATGCCGCGGTGACGATTCCGAGGCGGCGAAAACCGCGCGGCAGTGCCGTGTCTGGCCCGAAGGTGGCCAGCAATCCGTGGTCTTCGCCGCCGCCGAGAGCGACCTCGATGCGATCGCCGAGGCAGGCGGAATCGAAGTCGATGGCCACACCACTGGCCCGGGCGATGCGTCCGGCGTCGATAGCGAGGCCGTCAGAGACATCGAGCATGGCGGTAGCGCCAGCCACGGCAGCGATCGGACCGCTCGTAATGGGCGGCACGGGAGTCAGCTGGGCGGCGACCTCGGCCGGGTGCGTGAGCTTGAGCGCATTGGCGCGAGCGAGGTTGGGCACTCCGTTGTCGTCGACGCCGAGGCGGAACAGCAGCTCGAGGCCAACGCCGGCGTCGCCGAGCCGCCCGGAGAGCGCCACTGTGTCGCCTGGGCGCGCGCCCGAGCGCACGACGGGCGCGCGCCCTTCGAGGTCGCCGAACGCCGTCACAGCGAGGGTCAGCGCGTCGGACGCCGACAGGTCGCCGCCGACCACGCCGCAGCCGGGGGCGAGCGCCTCGCAGCAGTCTCGCAGCCCGTCAGCGATGCCCTCGAGCACCGACACCGGTGTCGATGGCGGAGCCGCGATCGCAACGACCAGGGCGGTCGGGCGAGCGCCCATGGCGGCAACATCGGAAAGATTGGTCGCTGCAGCTTTCCAACCGAGATCGTGCGGTGTCGACCAGGCCAGGCGAAAGTCGGGACCCTGAATCATCATGTCGGTGGTGACGACGAATCGTCCGTCGGACGCCGAGATGACCGCCGCGTCGTCGCCGGGGCCGAGCAGTTCGGCTGCCGCGGTCGGCAGCCGGGGAAAGATTCGTGCGAGCACGGCGCCTTCGCTGAGATCGGCGAGCGTTTCCGAAGCGGATGCCTTCAGCTCGGGCGCACGCGACGGGTTGACCGCTGCAGACGCAGCCGACTCCGGCACGGAAATTTTGGGCGATTGCGATGCTGAAACTGGCGCTGCCGAGGCCAGTCGGGATGGCGTCGCAGGGGCGGGACGCGGGGCATCTGCAGAAGTCGTCATGTAAGAAACGGTAGCCTTAATGCGATGCCTCACCCATTCCTGCTCCTGCGCTCAATTCCCGTACGTTCCGTCGCCGTCTTCAGCGTGCTCGCGAGCTCGCTGCTGCTGGCCGGTTGCGCCGCTGTCGTGCCGTTGACGCCGGCCCCCGATGCCACCAACGTGGCCTGTGCCGACGTCATCGTGCACCTGCCATCCAGCGTCGCCGATGAGGCGGCCCGCGAAACGAATGCGCAGGCGACCGGCGCCTGGGGTGACCCGGCCGCGGTGCTGCTGCACTGTGGCGTGACGGTGCCGGAACCCACGACGCTGCCGTGCCTGAACATCAACGGCATCGATTGGATCGAAGACGACTCCGACGCCCCGACCTACCGGTACACGACGTATGGTCGCGATCCGGCCATCGAAATCGTGATCGACTCTGAACGGGTGAGCGGGTCGACGACGCTCATCGACGTGTCCAACGCGGTCGGATACGTGCCGGCGACTGGTGCGTGCGTCGGCGCGGAAGATCTGGATCTCCCGACTGATGGAGCCACGAGCGCACCCTAGCCTCTGAGCGGAGGTCTCGCGAAGCCGCGTACCGCAGACCGGGTCGCGCTGGTCGATGGCCAGCTTAAGTGCAAAGCGGCTAAATACGACGTCTGGATGGCTCTGCTCCGAGCGCGGCGGCGGGTTGGTTGCCTTCACTTCGCGCTGCGCGGGAGTTGCGCCGCTGCGCGGGATGCCCAACTCCCGCGTACTGGCGCAGTTCCCGCGCGGCGAACTGCGCGGGAGTTCTGGCCAGGCCACAACTCCCGCGCAAGCAGCCTAATACGACGGATGCCGACGGATGCCGACGGAGTCGGCGGGTCAGGAGCCGTGGCGGGCGTGGGCTATGGCCACAGCGATGAGTTCGTCGATCAGCTTGGGATAGGTGTAGCCGCTGGCCAGCCAGCAGCTCGGGAACATCGAGATGCTCGTGAACCCGGGCATGGTGTTGATCTCGTTGATCACCCAGCCGGTCGCGGTGAGAAAGAAGTCCACGCGGGCCAGGCCGGCGCCGCCGATCGCCTCGAACGCGGCAATGGCCAGCCGCTGTACCTCGGCCAGTTCCTCGGGTGCCAGCGGCGCCGGGCAGACCAGGTCGACGCCGGGCGCGTCGAGATACTTCGCGGCAAAATCGTAGAAGTCCCGGCCGGTCACCACTACTTCGCCGGCCGTGGAGGCGCGGGTCGGTTCCCCCGGGCGCCCTTGCAGTACCGCAATCTCGAGCTCCCGGCCGACCAGCCCGGATTCAATCAGCACCTTGTTGTCTTCGGCGAGCCCGACCGTCATGGCCTCGGTCAGTTGGTCCGGGGTCGACACCCGGCTGACGCCGACGCTCGATCCGGCCCGCGCCGGCTTCACAAACGCGGGCAGGCCGAGCTGTTCCAGGGCCGCATAGGCCAAACCGGGAGCCGTTACCCAGTCATCCGCTGTGATGGTGCGCCACGGCGCAACGGGCAGGGTAGCCTGTTGAAAGACGGTCTTGGCGAAGTGTTTGTCCATGCCCAAAGCGGATGCGAGAACTCCCGACCCGACGTAGGGCAGGCCGAGCAGATCGAGCATGCCCTGGATGGTGCCGTCCTCACCGAACGGTCCATGCAAAATCGGGAATATAAGGTCGACCGGGCCAAGCGTTCGCTCACCGGACGCGTCGACGACAGTCAATTCCCGGCTGGACGCGCTCTCCGGCCACCGCACGCGGGTGCCGTTGTCCGCAACGACAGGCAGCGCTGAGGCGTTGAGGGCAAACTTGGCGGGGTCGTTTTCTTCGAGCACAAAGGCACCGTCCCGGGTGATTCCGACCGGGATGACGGTGTACGCATCAGGGTCGAGGGCTGCCAGCACCCCTCCCGCCGTGGCGCAGCTGATCGAGTGTTCGCTGGAACGCCCCCCAAAGAGAAGCACCACCGTGAGCTTGTCCATCGTCAAGTGTCCTTTCGCCCTGCGGTTCGCCGGAGTCAGTTGTGAGGTGCGGCGCAATGTCGCGGGGATTGAGCGTGCCGTCGAGTACCTGACGTACCTGTTCGACGATGGGCATCTCGACGCCCTTGGCGCGTGCGAGTTCCAGAATCGGCTTGACCGAGGCGAGGCCTTCGGTGGTCTGCTGCATCTGCTTGACGACGTCGTTAATGCTGTAACCCTGGCCGAGCAGCCGGCCCGCTGTGTTGTTGCGCGACAGCGGCGACTGACAGGTGGCTATGAGGTCACCGAGGCCAGCCAGTCCGGCCAGAGTCTCGGGCTGAGCGCCGTAGGCGACCGCGAAATCAGTCATTTCGACCAGACCACGCGTGATGATCGAGGCCTTGGTGTTCTCGCCGTAGCCGACGCCGTCGACGATGCCGATGGCGACCGCGATGAGGTTTTTCAGCACGCCGCCGAACTCGGTGCCGATGACGTCGGTGTTGACGTAGGAGCGGAAGTAGCGGTTGGTTGCCAGTTTGGCCACGGCCTGCGCCGTTTCCAAGCTCGCCGAGGAGACGACCGCGCCGGTCGGCTGTTCCTTGGCGATTTCCAGCGCGAGGTTGGGACCACTGATCGCCGCGATGCGATCGGGGTCGATGCGGAGCACCTCTTCGATCACCGAACTCATGCGCATGCCGGTTGCGCGTTCGACACCCTTCATCAGCGAGATGATGATCGCGTTCTCGGCCAAATACGGTTCAACCTGCTTCAGGTTTTCGCGCAGCGACTGGCTGGGCACCGAGACGAACACCATTTCCGCTCCGGCCAGCGCCAGGTCAAGACGGCTCGTGGCGCGCAGCCCGACGGGCAGGTTCACCCCGGGCAGGTAGTCGCTGTTGCGGCGCGCTTCGGAGATTTCCCGGGCCAACTCGGGGCGGCGAGCCCACAGAACGACATCGGCACCGCTATCCGTCAGAATTTTGGCGAAGGTCGTACCCCAACTGCCCGCGCCGAGCACGGCCACCCGGGTGCCTGGTTGAATCTTCGGCAGCTGGGGGGTTCTAGGCTTCAAAACGACCGGTCTCTTTCTGGTTGTGCTCCGCCGGATTCCATCGTTTGACCGGGGCTTTCTCGCCGCGCAAGTCTTCCAGCAACGCAGTGATGGCGAGCATTACGACGGCGGTCGCCTCGTTGAGCGTCGCCGTGTCGAGGCTGCGTCCCCGAAACTGCGCGAGGTCGATCGGGTCGCCGATCTTCACTGTGATGGTCTTGCGCGGAAACAGGTGCACCTTCTTGGAATACCGTTCCATCAGGTGCTGCGTGCCCCAGTGCGCGGCCGGCACGATCGGAATCCCCTGTTCCAGCGCGATGCGCACGGCGCCGGTCTTGCCGCGCATCGGCCACAGGTCGGGGTCACGGGTGAGTGACCCTTCCGGGTACACCACGACGATCTGGCCCTTATCGGCCAGTCGCTGGGCGGCCTTGACCGGCTCACTCCCGCGCACCGATCCGCCGCGCTGCACCGGAATCTGCCCCGATTTGGTCAGCACCCAGCCGATGACCGGGATCTTGAAAACGGATGCCTTCGCCAGAAACCGAGGCAGCCGCCCCAGCTTCCAGGCCACGACCCCCATGACCACAGGGTCGATCTCGCTGTAGTGGTTCGGCGAGAACACGAACGCGCCGCTCCGCGGAAACTTGTGGGCATCGAGAATCTCGTAGCGGGCGGCGAGGTTCATCACCGGCAGAATCAACCCGGCGAGAATCCAGAATGCCGAAGGGCTGCTCTTCTCCGAACGAATTTTGGCAGTCGACTCGGGAGTTGCGGGCACGTCGTTATTTTCAGGCACGCGCCTATTATCCTTCGAGATCGAAGTCCGCCCCCAAAAGCCGCAGCTTGCCGATGAAGTTTTCGTAACCTCGGCTGATGATTCCCACGTTGCTGACCGTGGACGTGCCGTCGGCCGAGAGCGCTGCGATCAAGTGGCTGAAGCCGCCGCGCAGGTCGGGTACGACGATATCGGCGCCGTGCAGCTTGGTCGGTCCGGTGATGACGGCGGAATGGTTGAAATTGCGCTGACCGAACCGGCACGGATGGCCGCCGAGGCATTCCTTGTGAATCTGAATGGTCGCGCCCATTTCGACGAGGGCGTCGACGAAGCCGAAGCGCTGCTCATACACGGTTTCGTGCACGATCGACGTGCCGTGAGCCTTGGTCAGCGCGATGACAAGCGGCTGCTGCCAGTCCGTCATGAAGCCGGGGTGGACATCCGTTTCAATAATGACGGGCTTCAAATCGCCGCCGGGGTGATAGAAACGGATGCCGTCGTCACAGATATCGAAAGCGCCGCCGACCTTGCGGAACACGTTGAGGAAAGTGATCATTTCGGGCTGGCGGGCGCCGCCGACGAAGATGTCTCCGTCGGTGGCGAGGGCCGCTGCAGCCCAGCTGGCGGCCTCGTTGCGGTCGAACAGCGCGCGGTGGTTGTAGCCGAGCAGGCGTTCGACGCCCTCGATGCGAATCACCCGGTCGGTGTCGACCGTGATGATGGCGCCCATCTTCTGCAGAATGTTGATGAGATCCATGATCTCGGGCTCGATCGCCGCGCCCTTGAGCTCGGTGATGCCGTCGGCCCGCACCGCGGTGAGCAGCACCTGCTCGGTGGCTCCGACGCTCGGATAGGGCAGTTCGAGCTTGGCGCCCTTGAGTCCGTTCGGCGCCGACATGCGGATGCCGTTGGGCTGCTTCTCGACGACGGCACCGAACTTACGCAGCACCTCGAGGTGAAAGTCGATCGGGCGGTCGCCGATGCGACAGCCGCCGAGATCGGGGATGAACGCTTCACCGAGGCGATGCAGCAGCGGGCCGCAGAACAGGATCGGGATGCGCGAGGAACCGGCATGGGCGTCGATCGCGGCGAAGTGCGCGCTCTCCACGTCAACCGGGTCGAGGACCAGGGTTCCGGGTTCGTCGCCCTCGGTGACCTTGACGCCGTGTACCTCGAGCAGCCCGCGAACGATCCGAACATCGCTGATATTCGGAACGTCCTTGAGCACGCTCGGGGTCTCACCGAGGAGGGCGGCGACCATGGCCTTGGTGACGAGGTTCTTCGCCCCCTTCACCTCGATGCGGCCGACCAGGGGAATTCCCCCTCGAATGGTGATCTTGTCAGCGGTCAGGCCGACGGATGCTCCGTGGTTCGCAGCGCTCCCCCGCTCATTCGCGTCGTCGTGGTTTCGAGCGTCGTTCAACTTCTTCGCCTCGTCGGTTTCGCTACGATCTGTTTCGCGCAGAGTGCTCACAAGTTACCTGTCCTGGTGCAAATTAGTGCAAATGCAAATTACATCAAATTAATTCTGGAAGATTCGGGGGAAAGGGCGGGAAGGGTGCGGGGCAACCAGGATTCGCGTTTGGTTTCAAATTCACTGATTCGCGCTTCGTCACGCAGGGTCAGCCCGATGTCATCCAGACCTTCGAGCAGCCGCCATCTAGTGTAATCATCGATTTCAAAATTCACCGTCAGATCGCCGACACGCACGATTTTACTGACCAGATCCACGGTCAACTCCACGCCCGGATCGCACTCGACCAGGTTCCACAGGGTTTCAGCATCCGCTTCGCTGATCTGGCCGGCGAGCAAGCCCTGCTTGCCCGAGTTGCCGCGAAAGATGTCGCCGAAGCGGGGGCTGAGCACTACGTCGAAGCCGTAATCGCGCAGCGCCCAGACGGCGTGCTCCCGCGAGGAACCGATGCCGAAATCGGCGCCGGCGATGAGTACCCGACCGCCCTGGTACTCCTTCTTATTGATCACGAATTCGGGGTCGAGGCGCCAGGCTGCAAACAGGGCGTCTTCGAAGCCGGTGCGCGTGACACGCTTGAGGTGCACGGCCGGGATGATCTGGTCAGTGTCCACGTTGGATCGGCGCAGCGGCACCGCGATGCCGGTGACGGTAGTGAATTTCTGCATGTTGCTTAGTCTCCATCCTGAACGAGGTCCCACGGGCTTGAGAGCGTGCCGCGAATGGCCGTGGCGGCCGCGACGAGCGGCGACACCAGGTGGGTACGCCCGCCCTTGCCCTGTCGTCCTTCAAAGTTTCGGTTACTGGTCGACGCGCAGCGTTCGCCGGGTTCGAGCTGATCGGGGTTCATGCCGAGGCACATCGAGCAGCCAGCGAAACGCCATTCGGCGCCGAAATCGAGAAAGATCTGGTCAAGCCCTTCGGCTTCGGCCTCGATGCGTACCCGGGCCGAGCCAGGAACGACCATCATGCGCAGTCCCTCCGCTTTGCTCTTGCCCTTGATGATCTCGGCGGCGGCCCGCAGGTCTTCGATCCGGCTGTTGGTGCAGGAGCCGAGGAAGACGGTATCGACCCGAATCTGCTTCATCAGCGTTCCGGCCGTCAGGTCCATGTATTCCAGGGCCCGCTCGGCCGCCGAGCGCTCATTGGCGTCGACGATTTCGGCGGGGTTCGGCACCGATCCGCTCAGCGAGACGCCCTGGCCGGGGTTGGTACCCCAGGTCACGAAGGGTTCGAGCTCGTTGGCGTCGATGATGACCTCGGCGTCGAAGCTGGCACCCTCGTCGGTGGCCAGGGTCTGCCAGTACGCGACGGCCGCGTCCCAGTCGGCGCCGCGCGGTGCGTGGGCGCGACCCTTGAGGTAGTCATAGGTGACCTGGTCGGGCGCGACCATGCCGGCGCGGGCGCCGGCCTCGATCGACATGTTACAGATGGTCATGCGGCCATCCATGGAGAGAGCGCGAATGGCCTCGCCACGGTATTCGAGCACGTAGCCGGCTCCGCCGCCGGTGCCGATCCTGGCGATCACGGCGAGGATGATGTCCTTCGCGGTGACCCCGGTGCGCAGTGCGCCGTTGACGGTGATCGCCATAGTCTTGAACGGGTTCAGCGGCAGCGTCTGGGTCGCCATGACGTGCTCGACCTCGCTCGTGCCGATGCCGAGCGCCATCGCTCCAAAGGCTCCGTGGGTGGAGGTGTGCGAATCGCCGCAGACCACGGTGATGCCGGGCTGGGTCAGGCCGAGCTGCGGGCCGACGACGTGCACGATGCCCTGCTCGATGTCACCAAGCGAGTGCAACCGTACCCCGTATTCGGCGCAGTTGCGACGCAGCGTCTCGATCTGGGTGCGGCTGGTCGGGTCGGCGATGGGCTTGTCGATCGCGAGCGTGGGTGTGTTGTGGTCTTCGGTCGCGATGGTCAGATCCGGCCGGCGCAGCGGCCGGTTGGCCAGGCGCAGTCCGTCGAAGGCCTGCGGGCTGGTCACCTCGTGCAGCAGGTGCAGGTCGATGTAGATCAGGTCGGGGGTTCCGTCTTCACCCTTGGTGACGAGGTGCTTGTCCCAGACCTTCTCGGCGAGCGTGCGCAGGCCGGCGTCGGAACTAATGGTCGAAGTGGGTATTACGTTGGTCATTTTGAGCGTCTTCCTCACGAATCGATGGCAGCCACGCCGAACGCCGCGACGAGGGAGGCCTCAGTACAGGGACTCGTCGCGGCAGATAAGAAGTCGGTTCAGCACCACGGATTCAGGGTAACACCTCCCCCGCAGGCCCGGTTCGCGCTGCTCAGCTGACCGTCGACTCCACGTAGACGACGCTCACGTTGTCACGTCCACCGTGTTCGATCGCAGCATCGACGAGAATGTCGGCCATGCTGCGCCCGTCAACAGCCGAGTGGATGTCCGTGGCCAGCAACCGCGCAATCGTCACGTCGTCGAGTTCCTTGGTCAGCCCGTCGGAGCAGATCAGGAACGCCTGCTCCCCCGAAGCGGGTAGCAGCCAGACATCCGCGTCGACAAATTCGTCGGCGCCGATGGCCCGGGTGATGACATTGCGTTCCGGGTGATTCTCGGCATCCGCTCGAGAAATCAGGCCGGCATCGACCATCTCCTGCACTGCGGAGTGGTCGATCGACAACTGGGTCAAAACGCCATCGGACCAGGTATAAACCCGGGAATCTCCGACGTTGAAGGCCATCCAGTGATAACCGACCTCGTCGCCGGCATCGACCAGCGCGATCCCGGCCAGGGTCGTTCCCGACACAGCGGTGCCCGAGTCGCCTTCAGCGCTGAGATCACGCACGGCATCGTTCGACGAGTGGATGGCATCCAGAATGCGCTCCGGGGTGGACGGCAGGTCGCGGGCGATGTGCTCGTCAAACACGCCCAGCACGGTCTGACTGGCGACGTCACCCTGGGCGTGTCCGCCCATGCCGTCGGCCACCAGAAAGACCGGAGACTGCGCGAGAACGCTGTCCTCATTTACCTTGCGTACGTTGCCCACCTCGCTGCGCACGCTGAACACGAGACTGGCGGTGCTGCTGGAAAATTCGATGGTGCTCTGTTGATTCAGAGTCATGAATCCTCCGTTCGCCGCCATCTGGCCTCGTTCAATCATTCCCCAGCGTTGACCGAAATCTCTTCGGCGAGCGTGTGCCCACGCTTGAGGGCATCGTGACGGGCCTTGATCAGGCTCGCAATCGTTGCCACGGCCATGCTACCGATGATCACGCCGAGCGAAGTCCAGGTGTCGATCTCGGGTGCCCACAACATGGGGTCGCCGCCGTTGATGAAGAACACCTCGTTGGTGTGCATCGCGTGCAGCACGAGCTTGACGCCGATGAAGCCGAGGATGACGGCGATACCGTACTTGAGGTATTCGAGGCGTTCGAGCAGTCCGCCGAGCAAAAAGTACAGCTGCCGCAGGCCCATAAGGGCGAAGAGATTGGCCGTGAAGACGATGAACGGGCTTTGGGTGATGCCGAAGATCGCCGGAATGGAGTCGAGCGCGAAGATGAGGTCGGTCGTACCGATCGCGATGAACACGATCAGCATCGGGGTGAAGACCTTCTTGCCGTCGATCAGCGTGCGCACCTTGGAACCGTCGAATTCCGAGGACATGCTAATGCGCCGACGGAGCAAACGGATGACGCCGTTTTCTTTCTCTTCGGTTTCTTCCTCCGACGAGAACGCCTGCTTCACCGCGGTGTAGAACAAGAACGCGCCGAAGATGTAGAAGATCCAGGCGTAACTCTCGATCAGCTGGGCACCGAGCAGAATGAAGATTCCACGCAGCACGAGGGCGATGATAATGCCCACCATCAGCACTTCCTGCTGGTACTTTCTCGGCACCGAGAACCGGGCCATGATGATCACGAAGACGAACAGGTTGTCGATCGACAGGCTGTACTCGGTAAGCCAGCCGGCCAGGAATTGGCCGGCGTGTTCGGCGTCGCCCAGCACCAGCATCAGGAGCGCGAAGATCAGCGCGAGTCCCACATAGAAACCGACCCACAGGCCGGCCTCTCGCATGCTCGGAACGTGCGGGCGCTTGTAGACGATGAGCAGGTCGGCGACCAAAATCAGGGTCAGAACGACGAGGGATCCGGCTTCGAACCAGAGAGGGAGAGCGAGTTCCACGGGGGCCTTTCAAGAAATGACGGGAGTCAGGTGTTACAGAACCCGAAAGTCTCTCCCGCACCGAAAGCATCCGTTCGGAGCCCATCGATACCACCGCGACCGGGGCCCCGCCAGTGCGGCCCGTATTGACGATCGCGACATAGGACCCGATCGGGCCCAGAGGGATACTCCCCTTCGCTTGCAGAATTCTAACAGTGCGCTGGTCGCGCCCAGCACTCGACCCCGGTCGCCGCGGCGCCACCTATAGTTGGACCTTATGACTATGGACCGGGTTCGATGACGGCCGCTGGCCCCCCGCGCGAGTATCTCGACTGGTCCGAAAACGGAGTGTCGACCTCCGCGCTCTGGCGATCAGCCAACGGCGCCCCGGCCCCGAAACGTGTCGTGCCGGTTGACGACACCATCACAGCGGATGCCGCCTACCGGCTGGCCTCACAGGGTGTCGCCCTGCTCTGGACCGGCGATTTTCAGAACGCCCGCCAGATTCTGACCGCTCTGGAACACCGCACCCGGCCCCGCCCCGACAAAACCCAGCGCACCACCGCCGAACTGTTCTATCGCTACCGGCAGAACCGATCGCACCGGGCGCGCATTCTCAGCCTGCTGCTGGTCCCGCTGGAGATCGGCAACATCATCGGACTGCGCCGGGCTCCCGACGTGGTCGCCGCCACAGTGGATGCCTATGGGAGCATCGCGGAGGCATCCGTTGTGTCGCTGCACGAGGTGCTCGGCACGATCGGTGCACACCAGTGGCGCACCAAGGGCATTCGCGTCGCCGCGCTGAACGCCTCGATCTACCCGCACTACGGCACCTTCTTTCCGGTGCGCAGCGAATACGTCGATCTCGTGGCGACGGCTCCGCTGGCCGCGCCGCGGGTGGCCTTCGACATCGGCACCGGCACCGGAGTGCTCGCGGCGGTGCTGGCGACCCGGGGCGTACCACGGGTGATCGCGACCGATCTCGAACCGCGCGCCGTGGCATCCGCTCGAGAAACGGTGTCCCGACTGGGGCTCTCCGGGCGCATCGAGGTGCAGCTGTCCGACCTGTTTCCCGAGGGGCGTGCCGATCTGATCGTCTGCAACCCGCCGTGGATTCCGGCGACCGCGCATTCCCTGCTCGACGCTGCCGTCTACGACCCCGGCTCGCGCATGCTCAAGGGCTTCCTGGCCGGCGTGATCGACCATCTGGAGCCGAACGGTGAGGTCTGGCTGGTGCTCTCCGACTTTGCCGAACTGGTCGGGCTGCGCACTCGCGCTGACCTCATGACCGTGATCGACACCGCCGGCCTGCGGGTGATCGGTGCGCTCGAAGCGGCCGCCGTGCACTCCCGGGCGACCGACACGAGCGACCCGCTGCACGCCGTGCGCCAGAGCGAGGTCACCTCGCTCTGGCGTCTTCATACCAAATAGACCGCTTAAACAAAAACGCCCGGCCCCTTCAAGAGAAGGAAGCCGGGCAATTGTGACCCCAGCGGGATTCGAACCCGCGTTACCGCCGTGAGAGGGCGATGTCCTAGGCCGCTAAACGATGGGGCCGTTTTTGCAACTTACCGAGTATGCCACACGGACCAGCGCAGTTCCAAACTGAGCGCACACGGCGCGTCGTGACAGCGGCAAAACAGCAATCACGACAGCGGATGCTGTTGCGCCACGACTCGAATCGCGGTTAGCTCGGGGACATGAAATTGACCAAGCTGGAGCATGCCGCCCTGATCCTCGAGCTCTCGGGCAAGAAGCTCTACATCGACCCCGGTTCGTTCACCACGGCGCTTACCGGCACGGCGGGCGCCGTAGCCGTCGTTATCACCCACGAACACGCCGACCATTGGACCCCGGAACAGCTGGGCCGGATCGTCGAAATGAACTCCGACCTGCGCATCTTCGCGCCGGCCGGAGTCGCTCGGGCGATCGCCGCCTTCGATGCCGATCTCGAGGTGACGACGGTGCAGGCCGGGGACGAGATCGAGGTCGCCCCGTTCAGCCTGCGCTTCTTCGGGGCGACGCACGCGATCATTCACGAGTCGATTCCGGCCATTGACAACGTTGGAGTGCTGGTCAATGACGAGTTCTACTACGCCGGTGACGCCTTCACGGTTCCCGAGGGCGTCACGGTCGGCACACTCGCCGTTCCGGCCGCGGCGCCCTGGATGAAAATCAGTGAGGCGATGGACTACGTTTTGGCCGTCCAGCCGAAGCGCAGTTTCACGACCCACGAGATGCTGCTATCCCGGGCCGGGAAAGACCTGTCCAACGCACGAATCCAAGGTGTCACCGAGCAGGGTGGCGGCGAATTCTTCGCCCTGGAACCGGGAGACAGCCTCGATCTGTAGCTGCGACAGCGCACTTCCCCTCAGCCAATTTGCAGCTACTGCAAATTACAGTGCAGTTACTGCATTTTGTAGGATCTAGCACCGAACTGAGGGACGCCCGATGGACTCCGAGTGGGTAATTGATGCGCAAGGCCTGGAGAAATCCTACGGCTCTGGCACGAGCCGGTTCGACGCGCTGAAGGGCGTGTCCGTGCAGATCGCGCCGGGCGAGACCGTGGCGATCGTCGGCAAGAGCGGGTCGGGCAAGTCCACCCTCATGCACCTGCTCGCGCTGCTCGACGAACCCGACAAGGGAACACTGCAGGTCGCCGGCCAGGACGCCAAGTCGCTGTCCAAGCGCGCCGTCAACGAACTGCGCAATAAGGAATTCGGCTTCGTCTTTCAGCAGTTCTTTCTCACCCCAAACGTGAGCGTGCTCGACAACGTCATCCTCCCGCTCAAGATCGCCGGTATGGGCGGCAAGGAACGCCGCCGCATCGGCATGCAGGTTCTTACGCAGCTCGAGCTCGCCGACAAGGCCAGCAACAAGGCCACGACTCTCTCGGGCGGGCAGAAGCAGCGCGTCGTCATCGGACGAGCCCTGGTCAATTCGCCGCGCGTGATCTTCGCCGACGAACCGACCGGCAACCTCGACACCGCCACCGGCGCCGTCGTCGAAGACATCCTGTTCGAGCTGAACCGCAGCCAGGGCATCACCGTCGTCATCGTCACCCACGACGAGGATCTCGCCGCCCGCTGCGACCGCCAGATCTACATTCGCGACGGACTCATCGTCTCCCAGCTGGCCACCCACGCCCCCGCAGCACACAGCACTGCAGCAATGAACACCGCCGGAGGCGCAGTATGAGAACCAAAGACCTCGTCGCCACCGCGATCTCCAACACCTTTCGCAGCAAGCTCCGCACCACGCTGACCGTGCTGGCCATCTTCGTCGGCGCCTTCACCCTCACCCTGACCAACGCGGTCGGCGCCGGCGTCAGCCAGTACGTCGACGCCCAGGTCGGTGCCCTCGGCTCGCCCGACGTGTTCATCATCACCCAGGCCAGCGCTGCGACCGCCGCCGGCGACGGCCCGGTCGAATATGACGCCGAGAGTTCCGCGTCGGTCTCCAGTCGGCAAGGTCCCCCCGGCACCACGACCAAGGCTCTGACGGATGCCGACCTCCGGGCGATCGCCGAAACGTCCGGCATCGAGTCGGTCGACCCGATCCGTTCGGTGCAGCCCGACTACGTCGAATATGACTCGGGCACACGGTACGAGTTCAGCATCAATGCCACCTCGGCGGTGACCACGGCCGACCTCACGGCGGGCGCGCAGCTCGACGGCAGTGCCGAGGAGGCGCAGCTGGTGCTGCAGGACACCTTTGTGACTCCGCTCGGCTTCGCCTCCGCGGATGACGCGGTGGGGGCATCCGTTTCTATTGGGATCACCGACATTCTCGGCGAGAAGCACGTGGTCGACGCCACCGTCGTCGGCGTCTCGCTCGAGAGTCTGCTCGCTGCCGGTGCCGGGGCCAACGATGCCCTGATCGCTGAACTGGCCGACGCGCAGTCCGGCGGCATCGACACCGCTGTCACGAGCTACGGCGTGGCCGTCGCCCACTTCGATACCGCGCTCTCTGCCGAGGGCATCAGCGCGCTCAAGGCCGACCTCGCGACCGAGGGCTATTCCGCCAGCACCATCGAGGACCAGCTCGGCGCTGTGCAGACCGTGATCAACGGCATCGTCGGTGTGCTCAACGCCTTCGCCGTGATCGCCCTGATCGCCGCGGCATTCGGCATCATCAATACCCTGCTGATGAGCGTGCAGGAACGCACCCGCGAGATCGGCCTGATGAAGGCCATGGGCATGAGCGGTGGCAAGGTTTACACCCTGTTCAGCCTCGAAGCCATTTTTATCGGGTTCCTCGGCAGCGCCATCGGGGCCGGTGTGGCCATCGGCCTCGGCTCTGCGCTGAGCGCCGTGCTGTCGCAGGGCTTCCTCTCCGGGTTGCCCGGGCTGAATATCCTATTGTTCGAACCGATGTCGGTGGCCTTCGTCATTCTGCTGGTCATGGTGATCGCGTTCCTCTCGGGAACCCTTCCGGCCCAGCGAGCCGCCAAGCAGAACCCGATCGAGTCGCTGCGCTACGAGTAGCGCCGGCAATCCGATAAAGCACACCGATGAACCAGGACGAGTCATGATCAACACCCCCACCACCTCCACTCGCCCGCGCTCCCGCGAGGACAAGCACCACGCGACGAGCTTGCGCGTGGAACGGAGCGCGGTCAGCCTCGTACTGGAACACGGTTTCGACAACGTCACGGTGGATATGATCTGCACCGCGAGCGGCATCTCGCAGCGCACCTTCTTCAACTACTTCAAGACGAAGACGGCCGCCATTATCGGTGCCGAACCGCCGACCATTGACGAGGCAAGCGCTCGCGAGTTCATCGCAGCGCCGGGAGACGACCTGCTGCCCGACGTCCTCGGGCTGATGAGCGCGATGGGGCCGCCGGACGGCATCCACGAGCAGCTCTTCACCGACCGAATTCGGATCTTTGGCCTGCATCCGCAGCTCCTGCAGGAGCAGATGGAACGGATGACCCGGGTCACCGATGAGGTCGCTGAGCTCGTCTACCTGCGACTAGCCCGAGGGGTCGACACAGACACCGAAACCGACGCTGACCGAGTCTTTCGACACGGCCAGGCCGAGCTGCTCACGCACGCCTTGCTGGGCGTGCTGCGGTTCATGGCGCTGCAGTGGATTCCCTGCCCCCAGTTCGGAGCGACGGCCGACCCAAGCCAGGAGGATGGTCGGGAACGCCCCACCCGGCTGACCCTGGCCGAGGCGCTGGACCGCACGGTCACTCTCCTCCGGCAGACGCTGAGCATCCCGGGTCTATAGGAGCTCACCCTGCTCGGTGTCGGATTCGACCGGTAGCCACTTAACGAGAGCCGCGCGCAATTTGGCCAGGTGCAGCGGCCGCATGAGGTACTCGTTCATGCCGACCAAGCGCGACTGGTCAGCATCGCTGCCGCGCACCGCGCTCGCGGTCATGGCCAGAATCGGCATCCGCGTACCGGGCGGCTCGGCCGCCCGGATGGCCGAGACCAGCTCGTAACCGTTCATCTTTGGCAGGTGCAGAGCGGTGATTACCAGGTCGTAGTCGCCGCTCGTCCACCGCGCGAACGCGAGCGCACCGTTGTCGGTCACATCGGCTTCGTAACCCAGCAGGTGCAGCTGCCACAGGATGAGCTTCTGGTTGGTCAGGTTGTCCTCGGCCACGAGGATGCGGGTCGCGCCCGGTGCGCGAACCGCAGCCCGGCTTTCCGGGGAGGGCGAGGCATCCGCTTCTGTGCTGGCCTGCTCGAATTCGTTTCCGCGCTCGAGAACATTTCGGGTGAGCGATCCCGCTTCGTGCGACGCAACCTCATCGTCCACCCGCGGCATGAGCCAGTTGATCGCGTCCTGAAGCTCCTTATAGTGCAGGGGCTTGGTGATGTAGGCGTCGCAGCCAGCGGTGCGGGCTTTTTCCTGGTCTCGGCTCATGGCCATGGCGGTCAGCGCAATCACCGGGATGTCGGCGGTCACCGGATCGTTCTTCAACTCGGTGGTGGCGGCGAAGCCATCCATTCCCGGCAACTGGATGTCCATGAGAACCAAGTCGGGAACTTCGACCCGGGCCAGCAATAATCCACTCTCGGCATCGACCGCTTCCAGTGTCGAATACCCGGCCCGTCGCACCAACAGCTTGGCCAGTTTCATATTGATCGGGTTGTCTTCAATAATCAGAATCCTGGCCACTATTCATCACCCAGATCCAGGCCCGAATTTAGCGCTCGCTTCACCTCGGCTATGAACGCCGTTCGATTGAAATTCTCGGTTCCCAGTACGCGCACGGGCTGGGTCGGGTCGCTGTCGACGGCGGCCAGCTCCTGCTTGGTGAGCCGCTTACCGGTGACCACGAGCACGGGAATGTGTTCGGTATTCGGGTCACTCTGCAGGGCCAGGACCACCTGATAACCGCTAAATCCTTCCATCATCAGGTTGAGCAGCAATAGGTCAGGATGCAGGCGCTGCGCCATCTCGATCGCATCATTCTTGGTGAACGCGCGTTCCACGGCGTACTCCGGGCGAGTCAGGAACCGGGCAATCACATCAACGGTTTCGGGGTCGTCATCGGCCACCAGAACCCGCCGCGTGCGGAGCGCGTCCGGGCCGAGACCCAGCACGTTCAACGATTTCTGCAGAACTACCCGACTGATCGGTTTCTCCAACACGGCCGCCGCACCGTGGGTCAGGGCCAGGGCCACATCGGTATCCCCTGCGACGATCACGATGGGAACCGCCGCCAGATCCGCGAACTCGTGCAGCCGAATCAAGAATCCCCACCCGTCCATTCCCGGCAAGCGGATGTCCAGGGTGATCAGGCTGAGTTGTTGGTGCGGAGCGACGGCGAGGCCTTCCTCGCCGCTGGGGGCGACGATGACGCGAAACCCCTCAGCCTCGAGCAGCAGCCGCAGTACCTCTGCGCTCTTGGCGTCATCCTCTATGACGAGGGCAACGTGTTTCTCCGACTTCGCTTCATGTTCCTGCTGCGCCTGCGACCTGGCGGCCGGCTGGCCGGTTGTGGTCGAGTGCACCTGCCGGTCGGGTCCAACCGGCGTTACCGCTTCCGGCTCGGCCGACTTTGGCGCGACGGCAGCCGGTGCCGGGTTAAACGGATGCGGCTTGGGCCGGTCGGTTGCGCCCGCCACCTTACTCGCCGGTGCCGACTCGCGATCGGTGGTCCCCGTCAATTCGTCTCCCGGCGCCGACCAGGCCGGTGCGACCTGGTCGGTGGCTCCCAGCGGCAGCCACACGACAAAGGTCGAGCCCTCGCCCTCGGCGCTGGCCACGGCCACCGTTCCGCCCTGAATCCCCACCATCTCCTTGACCGTGGCCAGACCGAGGCCGGTGCCCTCAAACCGTCGGGCCAGGGTGCTGTCGATCTGGCTGAAGGCGAGAAAAAGTTTGGACATATTCTCGGAGGAAATGCCCATGCCAGTGTCGTCGACGCGAATTTCGAGGAAATCCAAAACTGTGCTGGCGGGCAGCGGAAAATCGTGCACGGGCCACGAACCGGCAATTTTTCCGACGGCGCTCCGCGGCACCCGTTTGGCCATCAGGGTGACATTCCCATGGTCGGGCGTGAATTTGACCGCGTTCGACAGCAGGTTATAGACGATTTGCTTGGTTTTGCGCATATCGAGAAGCGGCACGCCGAGGTCTTCTGCACCCTCAAAGCGCAACTGGATATCATGGGCGGCCGCTCCGTCGCGCACAATCAGCAGGCTCTGCTCGAGCAACAAGCGCACATCAACGGGTTCCAGCTCGATCTCCATCATTCCAGCCTCGACCTTGGACAGGTCGAGAATGTCATTGATCAGATCGAGCAGGTGATGTCCGCTGGTGAAGATATCTCCGATATAGTCCCGCTGGGAATCGCTCATATCACCCATGAGCCCGTCTTTGAGCGCCTCGGAGAACCCGATGATCGCATTCAGGGGCGTGCGCAATTCGTGCGACATCGTCGCGAGAAACTCCGTCTTCATCCGGCTGGCGTGTTCCAACTCGATGTTGGTCTCCTTAAGCGCCCGTTCGAACCGCTTCCGTTCGGTCACATCCCGGGCAGATGCGAACACGCCCTGAACGACCCGGTCGCGATCGTAGAACGTTGCCGCGTTGTAGGAGACATCCGTTTCATCGCCGTTGAGCGCTTGCACCGTGAGCTCGTAGTCGTTGACCCGGCTCTCGGTGAGGGCTCGCTGAATTGCCGTGTCGGCCCGAGCCGGGTCGGTGAAGAAATTGCGGCAGGGCGCGCCAATGAGTTCGTCCCGCGTTCGGCCGGTCAGTTCGATCATCTGCTGATTGACGTCGGAAATGATTCCCAGGGTGTCGGTCATCATGAGCGCGTCGATATTCGACTCGATCAGTGAGCGCGTATAGAACTGCTGGTCGCGCAACCGCTGGTCCAGCACGGATTGGGCGACCTCCACCTGCTTGCGCGACGTGTTGTCGGTAGCGATCAGCAGGTAGCCGATAATGGCGGCGTCTTCATCACACAGCGCGGTGACCGAGACGATGGCCGGAAACCGGCTGCCATCCTTGCGAATCTTGGTGATTTCATAGATGTCTTCAATACCGCGACTCGCCTTATAGACGAGTGCTTCGAATCCGGGCTGGATCGTGGTGCCGAACTCCAGGCTCAGCTGGGCCGCCCGCATAATAATCTCTTCCGGATCGTGGAGAGCAGCCGGAGTGATCTTGTTTACCACTTCCTCCGCCGTATAGCCGAGCATCCGCTGCGCACCGACGGTGAAAATTTGAATGACGCCCTGGGCGTCGGTGGCGATGCTGGAGAAGTTGGCACTGTTGAAGATCGCGTCCTGCAGACTCACCGTCTGCTGCAGCAAATTCTTCGCCAGGAGCGCCTCTTGCGCTACCGCGCTGTCTCCACCGGGAAGGTTCGCCTTGACCGTAGCTGCGGAATCAGCGGCGGCGGACGGCCGGGAATGATTCTTGCGGTTGTGGGGGGTCATAGTCATCACGCCTTCCGTGATCTATAGAGTGCGCTGTGAGCGTGCGGTGCGGGAACGCTTCACGGTATGGCAGAACAGGCTCGCGGTCGGCAACCTCGCCTCGCTGGATTGCCGCGAGTCGACCGGGGGAATTTCCCTCACTTAAATCTATATCACGAATCGTCAAAATGATCCCCCATCGGGGGTAGTTAAGCTGGTCGGGTCACGCCAGGTGCTGTGCTCATTCGGCACAACGCGCCGAGAAACCCACATCTGGCATCCGCTTGAATTACAAAATTTCACTCTGCCCTGATGAGTCCAAGAACGTCTGATCGGACTTTTTGCCCACGAGTGCAATCCAGTGTCGGTCCACTCGCGCTACTCAGCGCTCCCGCGGTGGAATACCGACGAGAGCCCGTCACCGGTTAGTCCGAAACACCATCCGGCCGGCGCATCCCGGGCAGCCCTGAACGAGTCTTGGCAACGGTCGAGGGTCGAACTAATTTCAGAAGCAGCAAACCCCGATAAGGAGGTATCGATGGCCGAGTTTTTACCCATCCAGCCGTGCCTGTGGTTCGATGACACGGCCCGCGAGGCAATGGAATATACGTTGACGTGTTCCCTGATTCGCGGATCAATTCGATCGTCGAGTACCCCGACGCTGCGCTCGACGAACACTTCGCCGGAATGACCGGCAAGGCGCTGAACGGTTCATTCACCCTGAACGGAGTGGATTTCGTTTGTCTAGACGGCGGGCCCGTTTTCACGTTCAACGAGTCGATCTCCTTCGTGGTGTTGTGCAAGGACCAAGGCGAAATTGACGCGTACTGGGCCAAGCTCTCCCACGTGCCCGATTCTGAGCAGTGCGGCTGGTGCAAAGACCGATTCGGTATCAGCTGGCAGATCATCCCCGAGAATATGGCCGATCTGACTCGCCGACCCGAGCAGATCGGCGTGATGATGGGCCAGAAGAAGATTGTGATCGCGGAACTCGAGAACGCCTGAGCATTTCGTTTCCCGGTACTCATCGCTCAGATCCAGAGCGGATGCCTCGGCGGCGAGAGTCGCGCCGGCGATGTCGCCGTCAGCCGGCGAGCGAAATACCTTCTTGGATTCGATCCAGCATTTGTTCAGGGCTCAAGATTGCGGAATTGGAATTGCAGACGAACCGAGCCATCGAGCGGCAGCACGAGAGTTGTGTTGTGGTTGTCCCAGGCGTTGGGGATGAGAAACATGCGATCCCCTCCGACAATGAGGAGTCGCAGCCCCCAATAGCGGAACCGAAACGTCTCGTCGGCCGACGCGGGCAGCTCGATTTCGTTCACCCGCTCCTCGTCCGGGAGAAAGAGCCGCTCCTCGGTGTCGACAATGACGCTGGGAAGGTTGTCAGGGCGCCGCGCCTGTTGCTGGGCGAGACCCAGGCCCGACCACTGCGCGACCGTGGCCGTCGCCCAGAACACGCAGGCGGCGACCGCAGCCCAGAGCAGCACGACGACGCCCGGAGGCGGGCGGTGACTCGCACCGGCTGTGCGAGCCAGGAACCGCACGGTACCCAGGGAGTACGCTGCGATCGCGCCGCCCAACGCCAGGACGAGCGGAGTGACGAGGGGGTAGTAGCCCCATCCGGCGAGGAGCGGAGAGGCGAGGAGCGCGACGACCCCTATTACCAGGATGACCAGGCCGACGACGACGCCCCGCCTCACCGCAGCCGCACAGCCGGCTCGGCTCGAGCGACGTCGGATCTGCGCGTGCCAGGCGATCAGGGCTGCGCCGACCAGCGCGAACACGAGAAGCGGCAGCATGAGCGGCTGTGGGCTGCGCATCACGTAGTCTTGCGTGCTCAGGCCGATGACGTCGACGTCAACGTCAATGCCGAAGTAGTCGTACTGGGCCCGAGACGAAACGTAGCCGAAATAGAAAAGCAGGGCGCCCAGAAGCGTCGCCGGAGCGATGATGCTGCCGAGAACGTTCAACCGGCGTTCGAACTGTGCACCACCCTCCTTCTCCCCCGGTTCGGGCATCAGGCGGGTCCGCTCAGAGTCGCTCCCAAGCTCTCATCCGCGGGAGGTGCATCGGCGACGGGAGGCGTGTCAAGGGGGATGCTGAGGGTGCTCTCGGTGACTAACGCGGATAAAAATTTCGCGCACTCAAAGGTCTCACCCTCAGCGCAGATGACCTCGCCGGCGATGCTCACGTCCAGCTGCACATCCGGCGAACTCGGCTGTTTGCCGGTCGGCGCGATCGCCAGATCGCAGGTCTGGTTGGCGACGTCGAAGATGAACCCGATGCACGGCGGATTCTCGCCGCTGCATCCAGAATCGGCGAGCGCGTAGGCGTCGTCCGTGAAGGTGGCACCGCTGATCCAGATCTGCACATTCTCCGGAATCCTGAAGTTATCCTGTTCGACGATTCAGTTCACCGTTACGCAATTGTCGGCAAACGTATTTTCGTCAAAACTCACACTGCCACCGATTGAGAGTTGCGCGAGCCCGACCGATATTTTGCTTCCGCCGGTGTCGGGAGGCGGCGCCGGCGACGACGACGTGCTGGGAGCTGACGAGCTGGGGGCGTTTGGGGTGACCTCAGGCTGCTGAGGTTGGGCGACGGCGCACCCCGTCAGGGCCGCCCCGACAAGGGCGATCTCGACGAGAACGACGCCGATGACTGAAAAAGTTCGTCGTGCATCCATGACAACCTCCCGGTGGAGGGTGACGACGAAGCGAAGCGGATGCCGGCCGCGTTCACTCCGGAACGCCACTGATGTTGTGAGTATCCCCCCAGACTGGCTTGCGGGCAACGCCTGCACGACCCGAGGGTGACCAGGTCTCAAGGCTGGGGCGTCCGTTCACGTTGCTCAGGATTCGCGTCCGGAGAATTGGCCGCCTTCGATCCTCAACGCTGCCAGGTTAGGACCTGCTCAAACGTCCACGCTTGACTCCGTACCGCAGGTATCTCACGCGACGACGCATATGCGCCGATATGGCGGTCCCGAGCGAGTCTGCCGCCACTCCTCGAGCGGGCGGTGTCTGGAAAAGAAGAAATGCCCCTGGTTTCCGCGGAAACTCAGCGGCTAGTGCTGGGGTACCTGGACTCGAACCAAGAACAAATGAACCAGAATCATCCGTGTTGCCAATTACACCATACCCCAATGCCTAATCCGAAGATCGGGCCGAGTAGTAGCCTAGCCCACTTGGGCTGGAGAGGCCAAACCGAGGTGTCCCCCGGCGAGTCGAAGCCCCTCCGACCCCGCGGTCAGGCGGCCGTCACTACCGCCAGCGCCCGATCGAGGCGATCCAGAGTTTCAGCCTGCCCAAGAATTTCCATCGACTCGAACAGCGGCGGGGAGATCTTGCGACCCGACAGTGCGACGCGCAGCGGTCCGAAAGCAACACGCGGCTTGAGTCCCAGGCCCTCGATGAGGGTCTCGGCCAGCAGCGTGTGCACACGGTCGGTGGTCCATTCCACTGCAGGAATACCTTCGAGGGCGGTACGACTTGCGCCGAGAATGTCGGCGGCGTTCTGCGGGAGGGAGGCGAGGGCATCCGCTTCGAGAATGAGGTCGGCGCCGGTCACGAAGAGAAAACCGAGCATGGCGGGCGCTTCGCCGAGCAGCGCGATGCGTTCCTGGATGAGCGGGGCGCCCTGAGCGAGCAGGGCCAGGTCGGCGGCGCTCGGGGTCTCGCCGAGCACGCCGGCGGTCACGAGGTAGGGAACCAGGCGGGCGGCGAAGTCGTTCGCTTCGAGCTGGCGAATTTGGTCGCCGTTGATGGATTCGGCCTTCTTGAGGTCGAACCGGGCCGGGTTCGGGTTGACGTTGACGACGTCGAACGCGGCCGTGAACTCGTCGATCGTGAACACGTCGCGGTCGTGCGAGAGCGACCAGCCGAGCAGGGCGAGGTAGTTGAGCAGTCCTTCGGGGATGAATCCACGGTCGCGGTGCAGAAACAGGTTCGCTTCGGCGTCGCGCTTGCTGAGCTTCTTGTTCTTCTCGCCCATGACGTAGGGCAGGTGACCGAAGCTCGGCACGAAGGTGGTCACGCCAATGTCGATGAGCGCGTGGTAGAGCGCGATCTGGCGCGGGGTGCTCGAGAGCAGGTCCTCGCCGCGCAGAACGTGCGTGACGCCCATGAGCGCGTCGTCGACCGGGTTGACGAAGGGGTACAGCGGATGCCCGTTCGGCCGCACGACCACGAAGTCGCTAAACGAGCCGGCCGGGAAGGTGATCTCGCCACGCACGAGGTCATCGAAGGAGAGCTCGGTGTCCGGCACCCGCAGGCGGAGCGCCGGGGAGCGGCCCTCGGCCCGGTAGGCGGCCTTCTGCTCCTCGGTGAGATCGCGCTCGAAGTTGTCGTAGCCCATTTTCGGGTCACGTCCGAGGTCGCGGTTACGCTTCTCGATCTCTTCGCCGGTGACGAAACTCTCGTAGATATGGCCGCTCGCCTTGAGCTGCTCGATGACTCCGCGGTAGATGTCGTAGCGCTCGGACTGGCGGTACGGCGCTTGGGGGCCGCCGACATCCACGCCTTCGTCCCAGTCGAGCCCGAGCCAGCGCATCGCCTCGACGAGCTGGAGAAAACTTTCCTCGCTGTCGCGGGCGGCGTCGGTGTCCTCGATGCGGAAGATCATCGTGCCGCCGGTATGCCGGGCGTAGGCCCAGTTGAACATGGCGGTGCGGACGAGGCCCACGTGGGGCGTTCCGGTTGGAGAGGGGCAGAACCGCACGCGAACGTCGGTTCCGGTGGCGGTAGAAAACGGGTGTGCAGTGGTGTCAGACATTACTCATGATTCTAGTTGGGCGATCCCGGACCTACTTCTGTCCGGGCCCGGGCCCGGAAAGCGGGCCCATGATCGAGCATGGGCCCGCTTTCGTAAGGTGGGCCCGGCGCACGCCGCCTAGACGACCGACGAGATCGCGACCAGCGCGCGCAGCGCAGCGGCCAGGGCTGGTACACGCTCGGCTCCGGCAGCTGTCACGGCGTGCAGGGTGCGATGGTCCTGCCCGGATGTGGCCCGGATAGAGGCGCCCGCGCGCCGGCCGACCGACTCGATCGCGAGGGCAGGAAGCAGCGCGACCCCGATGCCGGCCTCGACCAGGCCAAACACGGCGGCGGCGTTGTCAGTCTCATAGCTGATGCGCGGGGCGAATCCGCGGCGATCGCACAGGTCGAGCAGGTGGCCGCGGCAGCGCGGGCACCCAGCCACCCAGTTCTCGTCGGCGAGGTCGCCGAGGTCGATCGGTGCGGCAGCACCGGCCAGCGGATGCCCGGCCGGCAGCACCAGCATCATCTCGTCTCGCCGCAGGGTCGCCACCCGCAGCCCTTGGGCGCTCTGCCGGTGCGGATCCACGCGGTCGCCCGGGTAGCTGAACGTGATGGCCAGGTCGGCCCGATTCTCGCGCACGGCGGCGACGGCCTCTGGCGGTTCGGCCTCGAGATAGGTGATGCTGATCTGGGCATGCTGCTGCTTCATGCGCGCCAGCAGGCTTGGCACGAGGGTAGCGGATGCCGACGGGAAGGCCACGAGACGCACCAGCCCGGTGCGCAGCCCCTGCAGCTCGGCAATCTCCCCCCCCGGCTGCATCGAGCGCTGTGGCCACGGTCACGGCGTGCCGCGCCAATACGAGGCCGGCCTCGGTCAGTCGCACTCCACGGCCGACACGTTCGACCACGGCGAGCCCGAGCCGCTTCTCGAGCCGTTTGAGCTGCTGGCTCACTGCCGGCTGGCTGTAGCCGAGGGCGGGTGATGGACCCGAATTCGTGCACCGCCCCCACGACCCTCAGTGCGTTGGCGCCGATGTCGGGGTTCTCGCCGGGCAAATGGATCATGTCCTCAATCATAATTCTTAGTTATGCAATGCATCAGATACTGGCCGTTGTCGCATGCATTCTCGATGGTCACACTAGAAACATGAGCCCCGCAGCAACGAGCACCAGCAGCCCCACCGCCAAAACGGCCACCAACCCGGGCGCCGGCAAGACCGCTGACACGAGCACGAGCACGAGCACGAGCACGACGACGGTAACCCTCCTCGAAGCCCGCGCCCGCTACGCCTCGGGCCGCGGCTACCTCGCCGCCTGCACCCTCGGACTGCCCACGATCGACACGATCGCCGCGATGCGCGCCGATACCGAGGCCTGGGCCGGCGGCCAGGCCTGCGCCTCCCGCTACGGTGAGGTCGTCGAGCGCGTACGCGTCGGGTACGCCGATCTGGTGAACGTCACAGCCCACAGCGTCGCGATCGGCTCGCAGACCTCAGTCATGGCCGGCCTGATCGCCGCGAGCCTGCCCGACGGTGCCGAAGTGGTGCTGCCCCTCGGTGACTTCAGCTCGATGGTGTTCCCGTTTCTGGCCCAGGCGCACCGCGGCGTGACCGTGCGGCAGGTCCCCCTCGCCGATCTGGCCTCGAGTCTCACCGCGAACACATGGCTGGTCGCCTTCTCGCTCGTGCAATCCGCCACCGGAACTGTCGCCGACAGCGACGCCATCCGGGCCGCCGCACGTGTAACAGGTACCTTCACACTCTGCGACACCACCCAGGCCGCCGGGTGGATGCCGGTCGACGCCTCCCAGTTCGACGCTACTATCTGCCACAGCTACAAGTGGCTCTGCGCCCCGCGCGGCGTTGCGTTCTTCACGGTCGCCGAGACTTTCGCCGCACAACTGCACCCGATCAATGCCGGATGGTATGCGGGAGACGACCTGTGGGCATCCTGCTATGGTCCGGCGATGGCGCTTGCTGCCGAGGCCCGCCGGTTCGACGTATCGCCGGCCTGGCCGGCCTGGGTCGGTGCCGAACCGGCCATCGACCTGTTCCGCCGTCTGGATATGACCGAAGTGCGCGCCCACACTGCGGGGCTCGGTGATGCCCTGAGTGACGGTCTCGGCTTGCCTCGGCTTGATCAGGCCATCGTCAGCTGGCCGGATGCCGGTGGCCGCGACCTCGCTCGCCTCGCCTCCGCCGGAATCACCGCCTCTGGCCGCGCCGGTCGAGCCCGCGTGGCGTTCCATCTTTGGAATGATCGGGACGACGTGGACGCCGTGCTGGACGCGCTGCGCCGCGGCTAGGTACAGCCAGGCAACGCTGGGCATACGTTCGCTGTCGGCGACGCCGAGCCCCTGGGCCCGACGTCGCCCGCCGTTATGCTTTCTCGGCGACGGCCGCAATAATCGCCTCGGCGAGGGCGCCCGATGAGGCCGGGTTCTGACCGGTGTAGAGGTTGCGGTCGATCTCCATGTGCGGAGCGAATGATTCGCCGGCGATGAAGTCGGCGCCCAGTTCGACCAGGCGGCTCTGCACCAGCCACGGAGCCTTCGGAGCCAGTCCGCCGAGAACCTCTTCGGCGTCCGTGAAGCCGGTCATCCGGTAGCCGGTGAACGGCCAGCTGTCGTCGGCACGCTGAGCAGCGAGCAGGGCGGCCGGGGCGTGGCAGAGCACGCCGAGGATGCGGCCGGTGTCGAGAGATTCGGTGAGGATGCGCCCAGAGTCGGCGTCCACAGCGAGGTCTTCCATCGGGCCGTGACCGCCCGGGTAGAACACCACGTCGTAGTCGGCCACGGTGATGTCGTCAAGGCTGAGCGGTTCATCGAGCTGGCTGGAGATGGTTCCGATGTAGTCGATGATCTGTGCTGCACGGTCCTCTCCCCCGGCCGCATCGGCACGGAGGCTGACCGGGTCGATGGTCGGGGCCACACCGCCCGGTGTGGCGATGCTGATCTGCCAGCCGGCGGCGGAGAACAGGCGGTGCGGCTCGGCGAGCTCTTCAGCCCAATAACCGGTGAGGTGCAAGCTGCCGTCGTTGAGGGTCCAGTGGTCAGCAGCGCTGACGACGAAAAGTACGTGGGTCATAGTGTCTCCGTTTTCAGTGAAGTCGTTCGCGGAATTGTGCGGGGTGATTCGAATCATAGGGTCGGGATGAGCCCGCCCGTGCGAACGACCATTTTGCCGGTGTTCTCGCCGCGCATGAGGCCGAGGAACGCTTCGACACTGTTCTCGACGCCGTCGACGACGGTCTCGTCGAAGACGATCTCGCCGGAGTCCAGCCAGGCGGCCATCTCGGCGGAGAATGCCGGAAGGTGGGCCCAGTAGTTGCCGATGGTGAATCCCCTGAGGGTCAGGCCGCGGGTGACAATGTTGGACAGGTTGTTCGGACCGGCCGGGGCATCCGTGCTGTTGTACAAGGAGATAGCGCCGCACAGGGCCGCGCGGCCGCCGTCGTTGAAGGAGGCCAGGGCTGCCTCGAGGTGCTCACCGCCGACGTTGTCGAAGTACACGTCGATGCCGTCGGGTGCTGCAGCGGCGAGCTGGTCCGTGATCGAACCGTCCTTGTAGTTGAACGCGGCGTCGAAGCCGTACTTGCTGGTGAGCAGCGCGACCTTCTCGGGCGATCCGGCGGAGCCGATGACGCGCTTGGCGCCCTTGAGTCGGGCGATCTGGCCGACCATGCTGCCGACCGCTCCGGCTGCGCCGGAGACGAACACGGTGTCGCCTTCCTTGAGCCCCGCGATTTCGAGCAGGCCGACGTAGGCGGTCAGGGCGGTCATGCCGAGCACCCCGAGGTATGCGGAGGCCGGAACGCCGGGGAGCTCGGGAACGACCCTGAAGCCGGCGGCGTCCTCCTGCACCAGGTCACGCCAGCCGTACTGATGGGTGACGACGTCGCCGATGGCGAACGCCTCGTTTGCGGAGGCGATGACGCGGCCGACAGCCGCGCCGGTCATGGTCTCACCGAGCACGAACGGCGGTATGTAGCTCTTCACATCGTTCATCCGGCCACGCATGTACGGGTCGACGGAGATGAATTCATTCGCGACTCGAATCTGGCCGGCCGCAAGTTCCGGCAGGTCGACGGTCACGGTGCGGAAGTCCGCATCCGTCGGCCAGCCGACGGGACGGTTCACGAGCTGGATCTGGGTACTGACGGTATTTGACGCCATGGTCGGCTCCTCTGCTAGTTCTAGAACGATCGTTTTACTATATAGTAGACTCATCGGTGCACAAAATTGTCCGATCGTCGGACAGGATTCAAGGAGCGAACATGGGGCGGATGCAGACCTTTGACAGCGGAGTGGTCGTGCAGGCTGCGCGAAACCTGTTCTGGGACAAGGGGTTCGACGGCGCATCCCTGGCCGAGCTGGAGGCGGCCACGGGCGTCGGGCGGTCCAGCCTGTACCACGCGTTCGGGAGCAAACGCGGGCTCTTCGACGCCGCGGTCACCGACTATCTGGAGACCGTTATCCGGCCGCGGCTGGCCGGATTGCGAGCGGGCCCCCGCGATTCCTCAGCCCTGCTCGAGTACTTCGCCGGCCTCGCCCGCGCAACGGTCACGCAGGCCCCCGACTCAGCGCAGACCGGATGCCTTCTGGTCAATTGCGCCGCCGGCCTCGCCGCGCACGACGAGCCGACCCGCGCCGTCGTGGAGGGATACCGCATCGAGTTGACCGATGCGCTCAGGCACGCACTCGAATCGGCCGCGGCACCGTCATCGTCAGCGGCGGAATCCGTCGACGAGCGCGTGCGCACCCTGGCCTCCCTGTCCCTGAGCGCAATGCTCGTCGCCCGGGTGAACCGGGATGAGGCGATCGCCCTGCTGAACACGGCGTCGAACCAGGTCAGGATCTGGTTCCCCGACGCCCCCGACTGAGTCCGGCGCCCGGATCCGGGCCCGGGCTTTGCCTGGATCTTGGTGCCCGCTCGCGGGTCAAGCCGGGCGCACCACCGGGTTCACCAGCGAACCGATGCCCGCGATCGCCATCGTGATCGTGTCCCCATCGACGACGGCCGCGGGCGTGTCCAGGCGTCCGGGCAGGATCACATCACCGGGCAACAGCGTGAACACGCTCGAGGCGAACGCGACCAGGGCAGAAACCGTGTCCTCTGTCATGCGGTCGTCATCGTCAAGCGCGACCGCCTGAAATTCCTCGTCGTTGATAAGCCCGCGCAGCGCTGATGACGCCTCATCGAATTCAGTCTCGATGACCGGACCGAGCGGCAAAAACGTGTCGAAGGCGCCCGCTACACCCGAAGCGAGGTTGGCCGCGGTGACGACCGTCGCGACGGTGTAGCCAAAGACGCGGCTCAAAGCATCCGCTGGCGAAACGTTCTTGGCGATCTTGCCGATGATGATGGCGAGCTGGCCGTCGACCTCAATCTGCTCCGACGCGGCCGGCAGCACGACGGCGTCGCCGGGGCCGACGACGGCGGTGTTCGGCCGCAGCACGAACGCCTCGGCCGAGACCATAGCAACGACCTTCGACCGCGGAATCACCGGCGCGAGCAGCTTCACGTCGGCCAGGGCGACCCGGTCGCCGGTCGTGTCGAAGCCGGCGAACATCGGGTCGCTGGTGAGCACGACCAGTTCGTCGTCGTCAACGATGCCGAACGCGATGGCGCCCTGGTAGCTGTAGCGTGCGATCTTCACGTGTCTCATTCCCGCCCGCAAAGGCCAAAAGGTTCAGCTTAGCCGGGTGAGCCAACCGTGACGGTCGGGCAGGCGCCCATACTGAATGTCGGTGAGTTCCTGGCGCAGCGACAGGGTGATCTCGCCGGCGGGGGCATCCGCGTCACCGATCGTGAAGTCGCGCGCCTTGAGCTGGCCGATCGGGGTGACGACGGCGGCGGTTCCGCAGGCAAAGACCTCGGTGATGGCACCGGATGCGACACCCTCACGCCACTCCCCGAGCGTCACTTCGCGTTCCTCCACCGTCATACCTCGGTCGCGGGCGAGCTGCATGATGCTGTCGCGGGTGACGCCTTCCAGAATGGATCCGGTCAGGCGCGGCGTGACGAGCGTGTCGGTGCCGTGCACGAAGAACACGTTCATACCGCCGAGCTCGTCGATGTGGCTGCCGGTCTCGCCGTCGAGAAAGAGCACCTGGGCACAGCCGTTTTCGTAGGCTTCCATCTGGGGCAGCAGCGACGCGGCGTAGTTGCCGCCGCACTTGGCAGCGCCGGTACCGCCGCGACCGGCGCGGGAGTATTCGGTCGACAGCCAGATCTTCACCGGGGCAACGCCGTCGGCGAAGTAGGCGCCGGCCGGGCTGGCGATGACGTAGAAGCTCACCTGGTGGGCGGCGCGCACGCCGAGAAAGCTCTCGTTGGCGATCATGAACGGGCGCAAGTAGAGGCTCGTCTCCGGCGCTGAAGGAACCCAGTCGCCGTCGATCGCGATCATCTGCCTGATCGACTCGATGAAGTCGTCGACGGACAGCTCGGGCAAAGCCAGCCGGTGCGCGGAACGCTGCAGGCGCTGGGCGTTCTTCTCGGGCCGGAAGGTCCAGATCGTGTTGTCGGCGTGCCGGTACGCTTTGAGACCCTCGAAGATCTCCTGGCCGTAGTGCAGCACCGACGAGGCGGGGTCGAGCAGCAGCGGTCCGTAGGGTGTGACGCGGGCGTCGTCCCAGCCGGCATCGACCGACCAATCAATGGTGACCATGTGGTCGGTGAAGTGCTTGCCAAAGCCCGGGTCGGCGAGAATTTCGGCGCGTTCGGCTTCGGCGCGGGCCTCGGTCGACGGGGTGACGGTGAAGTTCAGGGGAAACGTTGTGGTCTTGCTCATTTGAGTACCTTGTCTGTCAAAAGCGTCACGATGGCGTCTCCCACCTCAGCCGTGCTGCGTCGCACCGAAGTGGAGCGGCGCGCCAGGTCGTCGGCAACCGCGTCGTTGACGCGAGCCGCGGCATCCGTCAGCCCGAGATGATCGAGCAGCAGCGCCACCGAGAGGATGGCCGCGGTCGGGTCGGCGAGTTGCTGGCCGGCGATATCGGGGGCCGAGCCGTGCACCGGCTCGAACATGCTGGGAAAGCGGCCCGTCGGGTTGATATTGCCGGAGGCTGCCAGGCCGATGCCGCCGCTGATTGCCGCTGCCAGGTCGGTGAGAATATCGCCAAAGAGGTTGTCCGTGACGAGTACATCGAATCTACCCGGATTCGTGACAAAGAAAATGGTCGCCGCGTCGACGTGCAGGTAATCCACCGCGACCTGAGGGTACTCCAGCGCCACCTCGTTCACGATGCGCTGCCACAGGCTGCCGGCGAAGACCAGCACGTTGGTCTTGTGCACCAGGGTGAGGCGCTTGCGCTCACGCCCCTGGGCGACCTCGAAGGCGTAGCGCACGACGCGTTCGACGCCGTAGGCGGTGTTGACCGAGACCTCGTTGGCGACCTCCTGCGGGGTGCCACGGCGAATGGCGCCGCCGTTGCCGACGTAGGGACCTTCGGTTCCCTCGCGCACGACGACGAAGTCAACCACGCCGGGGGCGGCGAGCGGGCTCGTCACACCGGGGTAGATCGTGCAGGGCCGCAGGTTCACGTAGTGATCGAGGGCGAAGCGCAGGCCGAGCAGCAAGCCCCGCTCAATGTTGGCGTCTTTCAGCCGTGGGTCGCCGGGAACGCCGCCGACGGCGCCGAGCAGAACGGCATCGTGCTGCTGAATCGACGCGAGGTCAGCGTCGGTGAGCACATCACCGGTTTCGAGGAACCGCGCGGCGCCCAGCTGAAAGGTGCTCGTCTCAATCGTGACGTCATCGCGGGCAGTGACGGCGCCGAGTACCTTCACGGCCTCAGCGACAACTTCCGGTCCAATCCCGTCTCCGGGAATGACAGCGAGTTTGATAGTACGAGACATGCGGCTCCGAACAGTCAACGAACACCTAAATTGCGTATAGTCAAACCTTACCTTTGTCGCCGAAGTGCCTAGGCTTGTCGCCAAGGCACCACCAATGGAGAGCAGGAAATCATGAGTATCGGACTAGGAATCTTTCTGCTGGTCGTCGGCGCCATTCTGGTCTGGGCCCTCGACGTGACCGTCACCGGCATTGATCTGACGCTCGTCGGCTACATTCTGCTCGCGGCCGGCGCGCTGGTGACGATCCTCGGCATCGTGTTGATGACCCGCCGCCGCAACAGCGTGAGCACCACCCGCACAATCGCCGACCCGGCGAACGGCGAGCAGGTCACCCGTCGCGAGAACTCGATCGACGACCTGTAGCTCGGCCCCAGCACGCGAAAGCGGGTGAAGTGTTGCTTCAGCACTCGCGAAACACCGCTTCACCCGCTTTCGCGGGCTTTAGCGGGCCCGGCGCAGCGACAGCAGCGCCACGACGGCCGCTCCGAGCACCAGCGCGACGCCGATCCAGGCGGTCAGGCCCACACCGCTGTCGAAGGCGTGTCGGGCCGACTCGAGCAGCTGCTCCCCGGCCGCGGGCGAAAGATGGCCAGCCACGGACACCGCCCCGCCGAGAGTCTCCCCCGCCGCCAGCCGGTCGGCCGCGCTCAGGCCGTCCGGCAACAGTACCGCCGCCCGGTAGGACACGGTGAGGATGGTGCCGAGTACGGCCGTTCCGAGCACCGCTCCCAGTTCGTAGGCTGTTTCAGACACAGCGGATGCCGCCCCTGCCTTGTCGGCCGGCGCGGTCGCCACGATGAGCTCGTTCGAGACGGTTTCGGCCGCGCCGATTCCGATGCCGAGCAGCACGAAGGCGACGCCGATCCAGAACGCATCGATTGCACCGCCGCGCAGCGCGATCGACGCGAATCCAGCCACCGACACCAGCAGCGCCACGGGCACCACCCGCGACGGCCGTACCCGGCGTGCAATCGGCACGATCAGCAGTCCGGCCACGATCATCGCGGCCAGGCCGGGAACGAGCACCAGCCCAGCGTTCAACGGCGACAACCCGAGCACGAGTTGCAGGTGCTGCGAGATGAAGAACAGGCAGCCGACCAGCGCCGTGACACTGAGCAAGTTGACGCCGACCGCGCCGCTGAAAGCGCCGCGTCGAAACAGCCCCATGTCGAGCATGGGGTTCGGCACATGCAGCTGTCGACGCACGAACCAGACGCCGAGCCCCAGTCCGAGCGCGATCGGGGCGACCGTGATCCAGGTCACGCCGTGCTCGGCGATGCTCTTGATGCCGTAGACGATCGGCAGCATGGTGCCGAGTGAGAGGGCAATACTGAGCAGGTCGATGCGCCCCGGGTGCGGATCCCGCGATTCGGTCACCAGAATTGGCGCCAGCACGAGCAGCGGCAGCAGAACGGGAACGGCGATCAGAAAGACCGAGCCCCAGGCGAAGTGCTCGAGCAGAATGCCGCCGACCACCGGGCCAAGGGCGCTGCCAGCCGCAAAGCCGGTGGCCCAAATCGCGATAGCGAGGCGACGCTGGTCGCGGTCGACGAAGGTGGAACGCAGCAGCGACAGAGTCGACGGCATGAGCATGGCGCCGAAGAATCCGAGGGCGGCGCGGGCGATGATGAGCCCCTCGATGCTCGGGGCGAAGGCCGCGAACACCGATACCACACCGAAGCCGGCCGAACCGATCATCAGCAGGCGGCGACGTCCGATGCGGTCGCCCAGGCTGCCCATTGCCACGAGCAGGCCGGCGAGCACGAGCGGGTAGATGTCGACCATCCAGAGCAGCTGCACCCCGGTCGGCCGAGTCGCCTCCGAGATGGCGGGGAGCGCAAAGTTGAGCACGGTGTTGTCGATCGACACCAGCAGCACCGGAAGCATCAGCACCGCGAGCGCCCACCATCGTCGGCGATCGTGCACGACTGTCAGAGCGGACACGGCGCCGCGCGCCTGCGGGGTCGCGCTGCTCAGGGCGGTGCTGGTCAGGTCAAGGGGCTGGGTGGGAACAACAGGGGCAGACACGATCTCAACACTCTCTGGGTAGTTTTTGCGACCGCTCCTTCAGCGGCACAAGGTTTACTGTACCGGCTGGACGGTATAGTTGTCCAGCGTGAAGCCCGCCCATTTCGGTACCATGGGCCAATGTCGAAAAATGTGCCAGCATCATCCGTTCCTACCCGGGATCGTCTGCTCGATGCCTTCGAGGAGTTGCTGGTCGAGGGCGGAGAGCGCTCGGCAACGCTGGATGCCGTCGCGGCGGCCGCTGCGGTCTCCAAGGGCGGACTGCTCTATCACTTCAGCTCGAAAGGCGCCCTGATCGAGGGCATGCTGGCCCGTCTCGATGCGCTCGCGAAAGAGGATGCCGAGAACATCCGCACGGCCCCGGCCGGCCCGGTCGACTACCTCATTCGAACCTCGGTGCACACCGGCAGCCCGCTCGACCGCGCCTACATCGCTGGCTCCCGCCTCGCCCAGGGTCGCGATCCACGGGCCATGCAGGTGCTCGGCGACATTCGGCGGCGCTGGCTCTCGGTCATCGAAGACGCTGTCCACGACCCGGATACCGCCGAGGCGATCATGCTCATTAGCGACGGACTCTACGTCAACAGTTCGCTGGCCGAACACGAACTGGCGCCGCAGGAGCACACCGCCGAGTCCATGACCCGGCTGATCACCCTGATCGGCCGGATCCTACCGCAGACCTGAACCGGATATCCCGCTGCCCACGCCGCGCGGGGTCGTAAAACGTCCTAAACCAACCCCGGCAGTACGATTTGCGACCCTTCGGACTCACTTCGCGCGTCGGAGTCGTTTAACAGCGGATGCGAGTGGGCGCCGGCCTTGCCTCTGCCCACTCGCATCCGTTTTGAAGAGAGCTAGTCGGTGAGGACGATCTCCACCATGATCTCGGCTTCGATGGCCGCGCGAACAGAGGCCAGCAGACCGGCCGGAACCTCGGAGTCGACGGTCAGAACGCTGAGAGCCTTGCCGCCGGCCACGTGGCGGGCGATCTGCATGCCGGCGATGTTAATGGTGGCGTTACCGAATTCGCGGCCATACACGGCGACGATTCCGGGGCGGTCGGTGTAAAGCATGACGATAAGGTTCTTGGCGAACGGAACCTCGACGTCGTAACCGTTGATCTCGACGATCTTCTCGATCTGCTTGGTGCCGGTAAGGGTACCCGAGACGGAGACCTGCGAACCATCGGCGAGGGCTCCGCGCAGGGTGATCACGTTGCGATACTCGGGCGATTCAGCGTCGGTGAGCATGCGCACGGTGACACCGCGCTGATCGGCCAACAGCGGCGCGTTGACGTAGGAGACGGTTTCGCTGACCACGTTGGTGAAGATGCCCTTGAGCGCGGCGAGCTTGAGCACGCTGACGTCGTACTCGACGAGTTCGCCGCGCACCTCGATGTCGACGCTCGTGAGCGGGCTGTGGGCGGCGAGACCGGAGAAGACCTGGCCGAGCTTTTCGACCAGCGGGATGCCGGGACGCACGTAGGGATCGATGACGCCACCGGCGACGTTGACCGCGTCGGGCACGAGCTCGCCCGACAGTGCGAGGCGCACGGACTTGGCGACGGAGACGCCGGCCTTCTCCTGCGCCTCGTCGGTCGACGCACCGAGGTGCGGCGTGGTGATGATGTTGTCGAGGCCGAGCAGCGGCGAGCCGGTCGGCGGTTCACTGACGAACACGTCGAGGCCGGCGCCGGCGATGGTGCCGGCGACGAGGGCTTCGTGCAGTGCGTCTTCGTCGATGAGTCCGCCGCGGGCGACGTTGACGACGAACGCGGTCGGCTTCATGAGCTTGAGCTGGGCTGCACCGATCATTCCGGTGGTCTCCGGCGTCTTCGGCATGTGAATCGTGACGAAGTCGGACTGCGCGAGCAGTTCATCGAGGGTGACCGGGGTCACGCCGAGCTGCTGGGCGCGCGCCGAGGTGATGTAGGGGTCGTAGGCGATGACGTTGGTGCCGAAGGCCTGCATGCGCGCGGTGATCAGGGCGCCGATGCGGCCGAGACCGATGATGCCGATGGTCTTTTCGTACAGCTCGGTGCCGGTGTACTTGGAGCGCTTCCACTGACCGTCGGCGAGAGCGCCGGAGGCGGCGGGGATGTGACGGGCGAGGCTCAGGATGTGCCCGACGGTCAGCTCAGCGGCCGAGATGATGTTGGAGGTGGGAGCGTTGACGACCATGACGCCGGCCGCGGTGGCCGCCTTAATATCAACGTTGTCCAGGCCGACGCCCGCACGAGCGATGACCTTCAGGAACGGAGCGGCCTGAATCGCTTCGGCATCCATTTTGGTGGCGGAGCGCACCAGAACGGCCTGCGCGGTGGCGAGCTCGGCGAACAGCGCGGAGCGATCCGTGCCGTCTACCTGGTGAATGTCAAAGTCGGGCCCGAGAGCATCGACGGTGGCGGGGGAAAGTTCTTCGGCGATCAGGACGACGGGCTTCGACAATAAAATCGGATCCTTAGATTGCGGGTGTTGGTGGCAGGGCAATAGGCGCCACTCTTTTTCCACCCTACCGGCTGCACAATAGAGCCATGAGCAGCGACGTAATAGACGGACTCCAACTGGCCCTGCGGGTTATTCTCGCGGTGGTCTTCATCGGCGCCGGGATCATCCATTTTCTGCCCTCGGTGCAGCGCACCATGGCGGCGATGATTCCGCCGCGCCTGCGCACGGCGGGCTGGACCAACCCGACCAACCTCGTACTGTTCACCGGGCTGTGCGAGCTGGCCGGCGGCTTCGGGTTGCTGTATCCCCCGACTATGCTGCTAGCTGCTGGGGCTCTCGTGCTGTTTCTGGCGGCGGTGTTTCCGGCTAACGCCTATGCCGCCCGGCACAAGAAACGATTCGGGCGGATCGCGATTCCGTTCGTTCCCCGACTCATCGCCCAACTGGTGCTGATGGCTCTGATCGTGGTCGCCGTGATCTAGTCAGGCGATCAGCCGACCGAGGCCGAACACCGTGGCGATGTCGAGCGACAGGGCAGCAACCGCACAGAGTCCGACGAGCAGGGTCAGCGCCTGCACTCCGAAGGCCCGGTTGCGGCCGAGCCAGAAGGCCAGGGCGTAGACCAGCACCGGCAGGAGTACCGCAAAGATCAGCACGGCCCAGCCGAAGCCGCTCAGCTGGGTGTCGAGGGACTGCGCCTGCAAATTCAGACCGACCAGGTTGCCGATGGCTTCCCAGACGTCGTAGGCGTAGAACAGCCCGATGAACAGTGCGATGGTCAGCAGGATCCAGCGCGGCGGGCGGCGACGGTGCACGGTATTCGTACCAACGGTGCCGGTGGGCTCGAGGTCGCTCATCCGGGGAGCCCCGATCCGAGCAGGAAGGGCCCGGGAATCAAAACGACCGCGCCGATCAGCAACCAGACCCAGCGTGCGCGCGGCCGGCTCAGGGTGAGCCAGAAGGTCGCCCCAAACCAGATCACGGGTGCCGCCACGGCCAGCCAGCCGCCGAGGGAGGTCATAAAATCGGCGACGGGATCGCCCGAAATGAGAACCGTCGAACGCGCGAGACGGGACACGCCAATGAACCAGCCGATCGAGTAGAGCAGGTACATTCCGGCGAGGATGCCCACGCCCACCAGGGCGGCCGAGCTCGCGGCCGCGCCATCCGATTCGGTCTTATCGGCATCCGCTGCGATGTCGGTGGGGGCAGCATCCTTTTTGGGGGTGGTCCACCCCTCCGGCAGGCTGGTCGTCTCTGGCGCGGCCCGACCGGTTCCCCCGGGAGCCAACGTCGGGTCGTCGTCACCGGCCCAGTTCAGCGCATCGTCGTCGCGTGTGGCATTCATTTTTCCAGAGTATCCGGTTGCCGCCGAAGCTACCCGAACAGCGGCTTCAGAGCGGTGACCAGTTGTTGCACGCCCAACACGATGAAGAGCAGCGCGCAGATGCCCAGCGCACCGTTGGTGAACCACTTATTGCGCCATTCCCGCGGGATGCGCTTGCCGTTCAACAGTCCCAGCAGGGTGATGGCGAGAAACGGCATGAACAGTGAGCCAAGTACGCCGTAGGCCAGAATGAGGCCGATCGGTGAGCCGAGCAAAAACAGGATCATGGGCGGAAAGGTGAGCCATAACAGGTAGAACTTGAAGTATTTGCCACCGACGAGGGTGTCGGGGTGGCCGGACTTCTTACCGCGCATATTGCCCCAGAAGTCGGCGAACATGAGGCTCACGCCGTTCCACACACCGATGATCGATGAGAACGATGCCGCCCAGAAGCCCACCAGAAATCCGGTACCGACGACGACGCCGTACTTCTCGTTGAGCACCGTGGAGAGGTCGAGCAGTCCCTTGTCCCCCGCGCTCAGGGTGATACCGGCAGCGGCGACCACCTCGGCGCCGACGATGAGCATGGCGACGACGAAGATGCCGGTCATGACGTAGGCCATGCGGTTGTCGATGCGCATGACTTTCATCCAGCGCGGAGTGGACCAACCCTTTTCGCGCAGCCAGTAGCCGTAAGCGGCGAGGGTGATGGTGCCGCCGACACCGCCGGCCAAAGCGAGCGTGTAAAGCACTCCCCCCTCAGGAATGATCGGCACGAGGCCGGTGAGCATGGCCGGAAAGTCGGGCACGGCGATGACGGCGAGGCCGACGACGGTGATGAACATGATGCCGACGAGCACTGCTGTGACCTTCTCGAAGAAGGCGTAGCGGCCGAACCAGACCATGGTCAGACCGGCGAGACCCATGAGAACGGCCCAGACCGGCAGCGGAAAGACCGGAAACAGTGCGGCGAGGGGCAGGGCAGCGGAGGACATGGCTGTGGCCCCGTAGACGAATCCCCACAACATAATGTACGGCCCGAAGTACCAAGTGGTCCACTTGCCGAGGGACCGCCAGCCCTCGAAGATGGTCATGCCGGTAGCGAGGGTGTACCGGCCGGCGCCCTCGACCAGCACGATCTTAAGGATCACGCCGAGAATGACCGCCCAGAGCAGGGCGTAGCCGTATCGGGATCCGGCGACGAGGGTGGCAACCATGTCGGCGGCTCCGACGCCGGTCGCGGCCACGACCAGTCCGGGGCCAACGATCTTCCATTTGGGAAGCGGACCGTCGTCGAGGGGGGCAGGGGAGACCAGCTTGACGTCGCCGGTGTTGTTGCCTGAGGTCATGGTGGTACCGGCCTTACGCGAGTGGAAAGGAGGCCCCACAGGCCCCCGTTTTGCAGGACTTGCGGCGAAGCTGTGCATCGGTGCACAGGACCAGCGGAACCGGCCATGCGACCGGTGCATTCCTCGACTCTACCCATAATGGGGTAATCAACGGGTTTTCACACGGAGGTGAAGGCCACCGCCCGGTCGACTCCGTCATAGCCACCGGCCGGCGCTGCGAGACCGAAAAAAGCGGCCACCGTCGGTGCTACGTCCATCGTGCGCGCCGGGTCCGACAGGGTGATTCCGGTGCGCACGCGCGGGCTTCCACCGGAGATGAAGAACGGAATCGGCTCCGTCGTCGGATGCCCGTGATTGCCCGGAATCGGATTCGACAGCACGCCCGGATCAGAAAAACGCCAGCCCGCCCGGCAGTAGGCCACGAGGTTACCGGCGTTTGCGCCCAGTCGCAGCTCTGCCGGTTCATGCACCGCGAGCACCCCCTCGTGGGCCGTGACCAAAGCACGGACTTCGGCGAGTCCGGCAGCACGGCCGGCGTCGCTGCCCACCCAGTACACTAGGTCGGCGCCGCCGTTCTGACCGATGACGACCTGCTCGCGCAGTTCTGGGTGATCCTGCAAAATCAGATCAATCGAGATCAGGTTCGAGGGGATCGACCAATCCATCGAGTGGTCGGCGAGCACCATGATGACACTGCTCTCCCAGAGCCCGACAGTGACCAGGTGATCGACGAAACGACCGATCTGAGAGTCGCTCCGGGCAAGAGAGGCGGTGCGGGCGATCTTGACCGAAGAGCCGGTTTCGTCAGAATGCCCGAACCGGTCGATGTCGCCGAAGTTGGCGAAGACCAGGTCGGGGTCGGACGCCGTGACCATGGCGATGAGGGCGTCCATCGTGAACTGGTCGGGCGCGTGGCCGCTCACCGGTACGAGCGGCGCCGGCTCCCACCGGTAGGTCGCGCGTTCGCCGAATATTCCGAACAGGTACTCCTTGCTGAGCACCGATCCGGTGGTCAGGCCACCGGTTCGCAGCCGCTCCAGCACGGTCGGAAACCGCAAATCGCTCGGTCGGTCCAGGTTGCGCACAACACCTTCAGCACGGTCGTAGACGGCATTCGCCGGAACACCGGAGCGGTCCGGCCGGACGCCGGTCATCATCATGACGTGATTGGGGATGGTCTCCATGATGGGGAGCGACCGGGCCGCCGGAAAATTGACGCCCTGTGTACACAGCGCGTGCAGGCGGGGTGTGAGCTCGGGAGTGATCTCGTCGGGGCGGCATCCGTCAATGACCAGCACGTACACCCGGGTACGGGCGGCGGGGGCTTTTGGGTCTGCAGCAGCGGATGTCGCGGCCCAGGCCGCTCCCGGCGCAGCGGACAGCACGACGGCAGCTCCGGCGCCCACGGCGATCTTGAGAAATGTCCGACGGTTGGCGATGCCGTCTGCTTGGCTCACCGTTGTCAGCGAATCGAGGCCGCTCACAACGCGGCCGTCACCGTCTGCGTACCGGCCGCGACCCGGAACGACGTCGACAGTGAACTCGTGGACGCCGGGCTGGTGCGCTCCGACAGCACGTACCAGTCCATCCGCACCGCTGCCGGTGTCACCTCGAGCACGGAGAAGCCGTGCGAGTCGAAGTCGAGGTATTTGACGTGCGGGTTCGCGGTCCGGAACGCGGTTTCAACGGCGAGGGACGCGGTGCGCGGCGGCACCCCGAGAATGTCGTCGAGATTGTCGCTGGTCACCGAGGTGCAGACCAGTTCGGTGGCGACGGAGGTGCCGGTTGTCGGGTAGGTCAGCGGGTCGGCCGGAATGTCGCAGGCCCAGCCGGAATGGATGTCCCCGGTGAGGAAGACGGTATCCGTTACGCCGTGGTCGCGCAGGTGACTGATCACACGACTGCGATCGGCGGCGTAGCCGTCCCACTGGTCGACGTTGTACGGCACGCCGTCGATCGTCGTGGTGCCAAGGAGGGCCTGCACTCCCCCGATCTCGGCGGTGGACAACGTCGACGGAAAGCGCACCGGCGCGATCATGACCGGGTTCCCCACCAGTTTCCACTGCGTGTCGGTTTGCGTGAACCCGTCGAGGAGCCAGTCCATTTGTGCGGTGCCGGTGATGGTGCGGTCGGGGCGGGAGATGTCGGCGCTGACCATGTTCGCGGCCTGCTCGCTGCGGTAGCTGCGCAGGTCGAGCATCGACACACTCGCCAGGTCGCCGAAGCCGAAGCGACGATAGAGCTGGCCGCCCACGTCGTAGCGCACCGGCATCCACTCGGCGTAAGCCTGCTGGGACGCCTCCCGCCGCGCCTTCCAAGTGCCCTCGGCGCCCTCGGCGTGGTTTTCGGCGCCCTCCGACCAGGCATCGTTGGCGGATTCGTGGTCGTCCCAGGTGACGATGACGGGCACCGCGGCGTGCAGCGACTGCAGGTCGAGGTCGGATTTGTACTGCGCGTGCCGACGACGGTAGTGCTCGAGGGTGATCATTTCGGTCGTGGGGTCGTGTGGCCGCACGACCACGTCACGGGCCTGGTACTCACCGACGCCGTATTCGTAGAGGTAGTCCCCGAGGTGCAGCACGACGTCGAGGTCGCCGCGATCGGCGAGGTGGCGGTACGCGGTGAAGAAGCCCGCCTGCAGGTTGGCGCAGGACACGACACCGAGGCGCAGACGATCGATGGCGACACCGGCGGCCGGGGCTGTCTTGGTGCGACCGACCGGGGAGGCGACTCCGCCGGACCTGAAGCGAAACCAGTAGATGGTGGACGGCCGCAGCCCGGTGGGTGTCGCCTTCACCGTGTGATCCCGGGCTGCACCGGTTATGGTCGTGCCCCTCGCTGCGACCCGCAAAAAGCCCGAGTCCTCGGCCACCTCCCAGGTCACCGAGACGTCGGGGCCCAGGCCCGACCCGGGTGCGGCTTCGGTCATCGGAGTGACCCGAGTCCAGAGCAGGATGCCGTCGGGCAACGGGTCTCCGGAGGCAACGCCGTGGTCGAATCGGGTGCCGGCGGACAGGACGGCGGCGTTCGAGCTGGCTGGCTGGCCGCCCACGGTCGCTGCTGCGGCGCCGGCAACAACGAAAACACCGGCCGAGAAGAGATCACGTCGAGAGAGAGTAGACATCACCCCAGTTTGGGGGCGACTGCCGAATACTTAGCAGTGAGATCATTCTGTTCACCGAGTGTTCAGCGCGGGCCGGCTGGTGTGAGTCAGGCCAGTCGACGGATTCCGGCGCTCACGCACCACGTCCACCCCAGAACACCCACGAGGGCCACGCGCTCCGCGAGCCCGACCACACCGGGCGCCCAGGCACTGGCGGCGACGACTGCGAGCAGACCGGTCAGGGTGAACGCCGCGAAAACTATCGCCCACGGCTGCACCCGCGGCATAACCTGGCGGATGCGCAACCAGGCCGTAAGTAGCAGGATGGCGATCAGGGCCGCGACGAAGCCGAAGGACGCTACGGCCAGGTGGATGGCGCCGACGGTGGTCGACGTCTGCAGGGTGCTCTCGTGGGACGCGCTGACATCGGTCGGAAAGAAAGCGAGCACGGCCGAGCTGGCTCCCCCAACAAGAAACAGCCCGAGGCCGGCGCCGAGCAGCAGGTCCCGACGCCGTGGGACCAGCAGCCTGGCCGCCAGCGCGATCGCCATTACGGCGGCGACGCAGAACACCGCTCGCCCGAGAAAATTGAGGTTCATGATCCAGCCGAACGGCCCGACCGCGAGGTTGCTCTCGGCGTCGCTGATCGGGCTGTAGTGCGGCGGCAGAAATTGCAGCGCCACGTCGATGAACACGTAGAGGCACACGCCGAGCATGGCCAGGGCCGACATGCGATTGCGCCACACCGTTTGATTTTCGGTGCCCACGGCATCCGTTGTCATTCGTCTGCCCTTTCGACGCTCGTGCCGGGGAACGAAGAAGGGGCTCTCGCGAACGAGAACCCCTTCCTCAATCTAAGCGGATGCTTAGCGCGACACCGAACCGTCGGTGTAGTCGTCGTCGTTCGAGGCATTCCACGCGAAGAGCTTGCGCAGGCTGCGGCCGGTGGCCTCGATCGGGTGCTCTTCGCCCTTCTTGCGCAGGGCGAGAAACTCGACTCCGCCGTTGTCCTGGTCGGCGATGAAGCGCTCGGCGAACGCGCCGCTCTGGATGTCGGCGAGAACGGCCTTCATGTTCTCCTTGACGCTCGGGTCGATGACGCGCGGGCCGGAGACGTAGTCGCCGTACTCGGCGGTGTCGGAGACGCTCCAACGCTGCTTGGCGATGCCACCCTCCCACATGAGGTCGACGATGAGCTTGAGCTCGTGCAGCACCTCAAAGTACGCAACCTGCGGCTGGTAGCCGGCCTCGGTGAGAACCTCGAAGCCGTACTGGATCAGCTGTGAGGTACCGCCGCAGAGCACTGCCTGCTCGCCGAACAGGTCGGTTTCGGTTTCTTCGGTGAAGGTGGTCTTGATGCCGGCGGCGCGCAGGCCACCGATCGCCTTGGCGTAGCTGAGGGTGAGCGGCCAGGCGTTGCCCGAGGCGTCCTTCTCGACGGCGACGATCACGGGAACGCCGCGACCGGCTTCGAACTCGCGGCGCACGGTGTGGCCCGGACCCTTCGGGGCGACCATGACGACGTCAACGCCGTCGGGCGCCGTGATGTACCCGAAGCGGATGTTGAATCCGTGTCCGAAGACGAGGGCCTTACCGGCAGCCAGGTTCGGCAGCACGTCGTCCTTGTACAGATGACGCTGCACCTGGTCGGGCGCGAGGATGACGATGACGTCGGCCCAGGCCGCGGCATCCGCTGTGGACAGCACGGTGAAGCCGGCTTCTTCGGCCTTGGCCTTGCTCTTGGAGCCGTCCTTCAGGCCGATCTTGACCTCGACGCCGGAGTCGCGCAGGTTCTGCGCGTGGGCGTGACCCTGCGAGCCGTAGCCGATGACGGCCACCTTCTTGCCCTGAATGATCGACAGGTCGGCGTCTTTGTCGTAGAAAATCTCAGACAATGTGTATTTCTCCTCGTGAATTGATTAGTAGAAAAAGTTGAAACCGTTAGTTTTTGAAGACGCGCTCGGTAATCGATTTGGAACCGCGGCCGATGGCGAGCATGCCCGACTGCGCAAGTTCACGAATTCCGAACGGCTCGAGAATGCGCAAGAACGCCTGGGTCTTGCCGGTGTCACCGGTGACCTCGATGACGAGGGCGTCGGCGGCGACGTCGACGACCCGGGCTCGGAACAGGGTGACCGCTTCGAGCACCTGCGACCGGGTCGTGTTGTCCACCTTGACCTTGATCAGGAGGTGTTCGCGCTGCACCGACTGGGTGGGGTCGAGTTCGACGATCTTGATCACATTGATCAGCTTGTTGAGCTGCTTCGTCACCTGCTCGAGCGGGATGTCCTCGACGTCAACCAGAATCGTGATGCGGGACAGCCCGGCGATCTCGCTGTGCCCCACGGCGAGGCTCTCAATATTGAAGCCGCGACGCGCGAACAGGCCAGCGACGCGTGTGAGCAGGCCGGGCTTGTCCTCGACGAGCAGGCTCAGAACGTGGCTCGTCACGGTTACTCGTCTCCCCAGGTGGGTGCATGGTCTTTGGCGTACTGAACGAAACTGTTGCTGACTCCCTGCGGAACCATCGGCCACACCATGGCGCCGGGGCTCACAATGAAGTCGATGACGACGGGGCGGTCATTGGTGGCGAGGGCCAGTTTGATGGCGTCATCGACCTGGTCCTTGCTGGTGACCCGAATTCCGAGCGCACCATAGGCATCCGCCATCTTGATGAAGTCCGGAACCATGGCGGTGCCGTGACCGGTGTTCAGGTCGGTGAAGGAGTGCCGCCCGTCGTAAAACAGCGACTGCCACTGGCGCACCATGCCGAGGGAGGAGTTGTTGATGATCGCGACCTTGATCGGGATCTTGTTGATCGTGCAGGTGGCGAGTTCCTGGTTGGTCATCTGGAAGCAACCGTCGCCGTCGATCGACCAGACCACGCGGTCCGGCTCGGCGACCTTGGCGCCCATCGCCGCGGGAACCGAGTACCCCATAGTGCCGGCTCCGCCCGAGTTGAGCCAGGAATTGGGACGCTCGTACTTGATGTACTGCGCCGCCCACATCTGGTGCTGGCCAACGCCGGCCGCGTAGACCGCTTCCGGGCCGGTGAGCTCGCCGATTCGCTGGATCACGTACTGCGGGGCCAACAGGCCGTCGGTGGGCTCGGTGAAGCCGAGCGGGAACTCGTCTTTCAAGCCACGCAGGTAGGTCCACCACTCAGCGGTGTCGGGAACACCGGCGTCGGGGGCGGCGGCCTGAACCGCCTCCTGCCAGGCAACGATGAGATCGGCGATGACATCTTTGGCATCACCGACGATGGGTACATCGGCCAGACGAATCTTGGAGATTTCGGCCGGGTCGACGTCAACGTGCACGATCTTCGCATTCGGGGCGAATTCGCTGATCTTTCCGGTCACCCGGTCGTCGAAGCGTGCTCCGAACGAAATGATGAGGTCGCTCTCCTGCAGCGCGAGCACGGCGGGAACGGTGCCGTGCATGCCCGGCATTCCGAGGTGCTGCGGGTGCGAGTCGGGGAAGGCGCCACGTGCCATCAGGGTGGTCACGACCGGTGCGCCGGTCGTCTCGGCGAGCACGAGGAGCTCGGGTGAGGCCTTGGCCCGGATCACACCGCCGCCCACGTAGAGCACCGGCTTCTTGGCATTGAGCAGCAACTGGGCCGCAACCTGCACCTGCTTGCCGTGGGCCTTGACGATCGGCCGGTAACCAGGAAGGTCGAGCTTCGGCGGCCAGATGAACGGTGCCAAGTTCTGCTGCGCGTCCTTGGTGATGTCGACGAGCACCGGGCCGGGGCGTCCGGTCGAGGCGATGTGGTACGCCGAGGCGATGGCAGCCGGAATCTCCTCTGCCCGGCGAGCCAGGAAGGAGTGCTTGGTGATCGGCATCGTGATGCCGATGATGTCGGCCTCCTGGAAGGCATCCGTTCCCATGGACGTCGAGAAGACCTGGCCGGTGATCGCGAGCAGCGGGACCGAGTCCATGTAGGCGTCTGCAATGGCCGTGACCAGGTTGGTGGCACCCGGTCCGCTCGTGGCGATCGCCACGCCGACCCGGCCGGTTGCGGAGGCATAACCCTCGGCGGCATGACCGGCACCCTGTTCGTGGCGCACCAGAATGTGGCGGATCTTGGTTTGCGTCATCAGCTCGTCGTACAGCGGGATGACGGCGCCGCCGGGGATACCGAAAACGTCGGTAACACCGAGCAGCTCCAGGGTGCGAATGATCGCCCCAGAACCGGTGAGCATTTCCGGCTCCGCGGACGCGGGGGCCGAGGGCACAGGCGTGGTTTCCGTGGTCATGATCGTAGAATCCCTACTTTGAAATCGGTCTTGCGACATCTATCAGCGTGTCCCCACGGGGTGTGCCGGTGAGCCGGTGCGCAGCGTCAGCCGGTGATGGCGCCTTCGGCGGCGGAATGCACGAGCTTTGCGTACTTTGCCAGCACGCCCCGGGTATAGCGCGGGGGAAGAGGCGCCCAGCCGACTTGCCGGGCGGCCAGCTCAGCAGGTGCGACCAGTAGGTCAAGCGTGCGAGCTGCGATATCGACCCGTATCAGATCCCCATCGCGCACGAAGGCGATTGGACCTGCGTCCACCGCTTCGGGTGCTATGTGGCCGATGCACAGTCCGGTTGTGCCGCCTGAGAATCGACCGTCCGTTAATAGTAGTACATCGGAGCCGAGCCCAGCGCCCTTGATGGCGGCGGTGATCGAGAGCATTTCGCGCATTCCCGGCCCGCCCTTCGGGCCTTCGTAGCGGATGATGACGACGTCACCCTTGTAGATTTTCCCCTCGGTCAGGGCGTCCATCGCTGCGCGCTCTCGCTCGAACACCCGGGCGGGGCCTTCGAAGACGGCGGCGTCGAAGCCGGCGGTCTTCACCACAGCACCTTCGGGCGCGAAGCTGCCCTTGAGGATGGTGATGCCACCGCTCTTGTGGATCGGGTTGTCGAGGGTGCGCAGCACCTCACCGTCGAGGTCGGGTGGGTCGATCTCGGCGAGGTTCTCGGCGACGGTCTTGCCGGTCACGGTGAGCGCGTCGCCGTGGATCAGGCCGGCCTCGAGCAGCGCACGCATGACGACGGGCACGCCGCCCTGGCGGTCCACGTCGTTCATGACGTACTTGCCGAACGGCTTGAGGTCGCCGATGTGCGGAACCTTGTCGCCGATGCGGTTGAAGTCGTCGAGGGTCAGCTCGACCTCGGCCTCGCGGGCGATGGCGAGCAGGTGCAGCACGACGTTGGTGGAGCCGCCGAAGGCCATGGCCACGGCGATGGCGTTCTCGAATGCCTTGCGGGTGAGGATGTCGCGGGCGGTGATACCGAGGCGCAGCATGTTGACCACGGCCTCGCCCGAGCGGTGGGCGAAATAGTCACGGCGACGGTCAGCGGATGCCGGGCTTGCCGAGCCGGGCAGACTCATTCCGAGGGCTTCCGCGACACTGGCCATGGTGTTCGCGGTGTACATACCGCCGCAGGCGCCCTCGCCCGGAGCGAACGCGCACTCGATGCGCTTCGCATCCGCTTCACTCATGCGGCCGGCCTTGACCGCGCCGACGGCCTCGAACGCGTCGATGATGGTGATGTCTTTTTCGGTGCCGTCGGAAAGTTTGACCCAGCCCGGGGCGATCGATCCGGCGTAGAGGAACACGCTGGCGAGGTCGAGGCGGGCGGCGGCCATGAGCATGCCGGGCAGGGATTTGTCGCAACCGGCCAGCAGCACGCTGCCGTCGAGACGTTCGGCCTGCATGACGACCTCGACCGAGTCAGCGATGACCTCACGCGAGACGAGCGAGAAGTGCATGCCCTCGTGGCCCATCGAAATGCCGTCGCTGACCGAGATGGTGCCGAACTGCAGCGGGTAGCCGCCACCGGAGTGCACGCCTTCTTTGGCGGCCTGGGCGAGGCGGTCGAGCGAGAGGTTGCACGGCGTGATCTCGTTCCACGAACTCGCAATGCCGATCTGGGGCTTGTCCCAGTCGGCGTCGCCCATGCCGACGGCGCGAAGCATTCCACGCGATGTGGTGGCCTCGATTCCATCCGTGACGGCGCGGCTACGGGGTTTCACATCGATCTCAGACATGCCCCGAGTCTAGAACCTCAGGGCGCCCTCTATTTTCAATGGGGCCTCAGAGCGCAAGGCCAGCACGGAGTGCGGCGATGCGCACGAGGACCTGAGTGACTTCCTTGGGGCTGCGCACCCGGTAGCCGGCGAGGGTCGCGCCCTGGCCGATCTTGAGGCCGAGATCGTCGTCACGCAATGCCGCGAAGGCGTCTTCATCGGTCACATCGTCGCCAGCGTAGAACACCCGGTCGGCCCCGGTGTACTCGCGCAGCTTCTCGAGGGCATCGCCCTTGGTGCTGGAGCGTACCGAGAATTCCAGCACGTTCTTACCTTCGCGAACGGTAAGTCCGGGCAGCTGATCGGTGAGCTGTTCCCTTGCCTCGCGCTGGGCAGTTTGGCCGTCTTTCTCGGTCGCGAGCCGGGTGTGCAGGGCCAGACCGGCGGGCTTGCGCTCGATGGTGGTCCCGGCAATCGATCCGGAGATGCTGGTGAGCACCCGGGCAAGGGTGTCGAGCTGTTCGAGCTCAGAGGAGACCAGGTTGAGTTCAATCTCGGGGGTGTCCAGCTGAACCTCGATGCCGTGCGAGCCGGTGAGCAACACCGAACTCTGCGGCTGGGCAACGTGCTGCAGACTCACCAGGGCGCGCCCAGAAACGAAGGCTACGCGCACCCCGGGCAGGTCGAGCAGGGCTTGAACGGCTTCCCGGGTGCCGGTGATTGCACGGGCGTCTTCGGGGTGGTCAACGTGCGGGGCCAGCGTTCCGTCGAAGTCGAGGGCGATGAGCACGTTCTCGGCACCGGCAAGACTCTGCAAGGCCAGGTCGAGATCGTCGGGGATTCCGGCCGCCACGGCAGCGCCGCCGGTGAGGGCCCGCAGGAACGAGGCCGACCAGGCGGCAACATCGTTCTCCGCGACCTTGCGGCGCAGCGACCGCATACGTCTAGCGCGTTCCCGCCGGGGCATCTCGACCGCGCGCACGATGGCGTCCTTGGTTCCGTCGATGTCGTGCGGATTAATCAGGATGGCCTGTTTGAGTTCATCGGCGGCGCCGGCGAACTCGCTCAGCACGAGCACCCCGTCGGCATCGAAGCGCACGGCGACGTATTCCTTGGCGACGAGGTTCATGCCGTCACGCAGCGCGGTGACGAGCATGACGTCAGCGGCGAGATACATCGCGACCATTTCTTCACGCGGGTAGCTGTGGTGGTGATAGCTGATGGCGGTGTGGCTGATCGTGGAGAAGTCACCGTTGAGTCGACCGACGGCGAGTTCAATCTCGTCGCGCAGGGCCATATAGGTGCTGACCCGTTCGCGGGACGGGCTCGCGATCTGCACCAGGGTGACGTCTTCGACACTCAGGCGTCCGTCGGCGAGCAGTTCCCCGAAGGCCTTGATGCGGTGGCCGATGCCCTTGGTGTAGTCGAGCCGGTCGACACCCAGCATGAGCGTTTTCGGGTTGCCGAGGTCCTCCCGAATCTGACGTGCGCGGGCCTGGATATCGGGGCGTCTAGCCAGTTCTTCGTAGGCGGCCGCGTCGATCGAGATGGGAAAGTGCTTGGCGATGACACGACGAGTCTCCCCGGTCTGGCCGCTCTGGCCGTTGTCACCGGTGGGCACGTCGATAACGACGCCGCGGGTGGCATAGCCATAGAGGCGACGCACCGCTTGGGAGAAATTGCCGGCATCCGCTACTCGTTGAAAGCCGATAACGTCGGCGCCGAGCAGGCCGTGCAGAATCTGTTTACGCCAGGGCAGCTGAGCATAAATGCCATATGGCGGAAATGGAATGTGATTGAAGAAGCCGATGACGAGGTCGGGGCGGGCCTCCCGCAGCAGGCGCGGAACGAGCTGCAGCTGGTAGTCGTGCACCCAGACCGTGGCTCCGGGGGCGGCGACCGCTGCGGCGGCGGCAGCGAATCGACGGTTCACCCTGACGTAGGCGTCCCAGGTTTCGCGGTGATAGCTCGGCGGCGCAATAACGTCGTGGTAGAGCGGCCAGAGGGTGTCGTTGGAGAAGCCCTCGTAGTAGTCCTCAATGTCTTCTTCGTTGAGCCGCACGGGCACGAGCGAGATGCCGTCATTATCGAACGGCGTAAAGGAGCGATCAGCGACGCCGGGCCAGCCGACCCAGGCGCCGTTTGACGCACGCATGAGCGGTTCGAGTGCGGTGACCAGGCCACCGGGTGAAGTGCGCCAGGTGACGGCACCGTCGTCGCCCTCCTCGAAATCGACCGGCAGCCGGTTGGAGACGACGACGAGCGTGTACGCACCGGTTGCGGTGTCATCGGGCGCAGCGTCAGCCCCTGAATCGTCGAGTGCGGTCTGGTCGCGGTCGAACCGCGTGGAGTCGGCTGAATAAGTAATGGATCATCCGTTCCGGGCACACCCGCGGTGCACGCCTGTGTTGCCCTCCCAAGGATACCAGTCGCCCCCCAGTCTCATGGGGGCACCGCGCCCTACGCCCTGGCCAGCCCCAGCCCGAACGAGCGGGCTCCGCGCGCTCGGGCCACACTCCAGAACGAGAGCAGCACGCTACCGATCGCGAACAGGAGCAGTATTGCGGCGGCGGCGGCAACATCCGCTCCCCCGCTTTCACTGACAATCGCCTGCAGGCCGTTCACGGCCCAGGTCAGCGGCAGAAAGGGGCTCAACGCCTGGAATGGGGCGGCGACGAGTTCGATCGGGTACAGCCCACTCGCCGCGGCGAGTTGCAGGGCGAGCAGCACGAGCGAGATGACGATGCCGACCCGACCGAACGCGACGCTCAGCCAGTGCTGCACGGCCACGAACACGAAGGCCAACAGCAGGGCGAAGCCGAGGGTGGCCGGCAGCAGCGTCCACGCCACATCGAGGGCGGTATGCAGCAGCACGGTGACCAGAACGGCCTGGCCGGCAACGATGGCGAAGGCCCGGCCGAGGCCGCGACGCAGCAACCGGCCGGTGCTCGTCGTCGACGCCAGGGTGGATGCTGTGAGCGGTTTGAACAGCAGAAAGACGACGAGGGCGCCGATCCACAGGCCGACCGGCACGAAAATCATGCCGATGATCGGGCCGGCTGAGTCGATCAAGTGGTCGCGCTCGGTCGTGACACTGACCGGCTCGGAGACGACCGCGGCGGTGGTCGCGGCATCGGTATCGGTATCGGTGAAAACGGATGCCCCCGCCGCGCCGTCCGCCAGCCCGGTCGCGAGCTCGGCGGCCCCGGCTTCCAGTGCGTGCGTCCCGGCCTGGGCCGACTGGGTGCCGGAAGCGAGGGTACCGAGCCCGGCGGAAATTCCCTGCACACCGGTCGCGAGATCGCTTGCGCCGCTTGACAAGGCTGGGCCGCCGGCCGCGAGCGTAAGCGCACCGTTCGCACTCGACGAGATGCCGTCCAGCACCGACCCAATTCCGGTGCCAGCTGCCCCGATGCCCGGGCTTTGGGCGCCGAGTGCGGTGAGGCCGCCCTGAATTTGCGCGAGCGCGCCGGCGTAGGCTGCGACGTTCGGGTCAGCCTGCATCTGCGCGTTGAGGGCCGTGAACGCTGCCGCCGTTCCCTGCACTCCCGAGGCGTAGGCCGGGAGCCCGGTTTCGAGCGGAGCCAGCGCGCCGGCGCCGGACTTCAGCTCGGTCAGCCCCGCGCTCAGCCCGGTGACGCCGTCGGTATAGGAGGCCACGCCCGAGGCATAACTCGTCGCTCTGCTGGCAGCGGATGCCGCCCCGGTAGCGGCGGTCGCCGTGCCGGCCGCAAGGGAATCGAGGCCGGCCTTGACCCCACTCACCCCGGTGGAGAGCGCGGCCGCGCCGTCGGCGGCATCCGTTAGGGACGAGCCAAGCAGGGCGAGATTCGTGTACAGGCCTTCGAGATACTGCGCGGTGATCGCCTGGCCGAAGGCGCCCGTCATGGCCGAGCCGACCGATTGGGCCAGCGAGCCGGCGAGGTAGGAATGGGCATCATCGGTGCGAATATCGAGGTCTGCCTGCACCGGGGTGCTGCCCGAGAGCGAGTTGATCGAGGCGGAGAAATCGCTGGGGATGGTCAGAATCGCGTAGGCGTCTCCGGCGGCGAGCGCCGCTTGCGCGTCGGCCGTGTTGGAGATAGTCCAGTCGAATCCGGCCGTGCTGGCATCGCTGGCGCTGGGCGCGGTCAGTTCGGTCACGAGCAATCGACCGGCTAGAACCTGTTGTTCGGTGCCGTCCGGCAGGGTGGTCGTGACGAATTCGTCGTTGTTCACGACGATCGCGGGAATGGTGTCGACCCGGTCATCGGCCGAGACGAGAGCCACCGTGAACAGTCCGGCCACGGCGAGCGGCACGGCGACCACGACGGCCACGAGAGCGGCGACGGTCAGCCGCCGCTGCCGCGCGGTACGGCTGAACAGTTTGTCGAGTGCGGTGCTCATCGCTGCAGAGCCTTTCCATCGAGGGAATCCATCATCAGGTCGTCGTCAACTGGCGCGTCGAGATCGATCTGCTGCCACGGTCGATCGTGCGCCGATTCCGGGCCATCGATGTCGAAGCGTGCAGCGCCGAGCACCAGCGTGGTTGTCGGGGGTGCCAGCATGGCCAGTACCGTCGCCAGGTCCCGGCCCAGAAAGGGCTCGGGGAGGCCCTCACCGAGGTCGACGAAGACCACACCGGGGCGTTCGGTGAGCGCCGCCGCGACCAGCACGGTCGCCCGACCGTGGGCCGGTAGCGCCGAAATCGTCGTGGCGGCCGTCACCGACTGACCGGCACCCAGGGCCCGGTTAATACTGCTGATCCAGACGGCGCGACGGCTAGCGACCGCGGCAGTCCGGTACCAGGGCAGGGTGAGCCGCAGCCGTTCGGCGAGCAGTTCTCCGACGGTGATCTCGGTGTCCCGATGCTCACCGATATCGGCGAGGGCAACCCGGCGCAGGGTCTGCTGCCGGTCGGATGGCAGCGGGTAGCCGAGCACCTGCAGTCGTCCGCTGACCGGATCAAGTCGTCCGGCGAGGGTGGCCGCGACGACCCGGCGGTGACCGGCCGTGCCGGTGAGCCGCACGAGCGAACCAGCCGGAATACTCAGGCTGAGCGGACCGATCGGCGCGGTCTCGAGGCCGAAGACGACTTCATCGGCCGTGATCGCATCGGTCTGCTCCGCCGCCCACGCGCTGTCGTGCAGGTGCTGGCGCAGTCCTTCCCCCTCGATATCGACGTTCGGCAGCAGCCGCCCGAGCCAGCGTGGCAGCCACCAGGCGGCGTTTCCGGCGAGTGCCATCGCGGCCGGAACGAGCGTCATGCGCACCAGGAAGGCGTCGAGCATGACCCCTACAGCCAGCGCGAAGGCGATGCCTTTGATGGCGCCGGTGCCGTCGGGGACGAACGCGAAGAAGACGAAGAACATGATCAGGGCCGCGGCGGTGACAACCCGGCCGGCATGGGCGAAGCCGTGGATGATCGATTGCCGGGCGTTGCCGGTGCGCACGAATTCCTCGCGCATTCCCGAGACGAGGAACACCTCGTAGTCCATCGCGAGGCCGAACAAGACCGCCATGAGCAGAATTGGCAGAAAGCTGAGGATGGGGCCGGGGTTTTCTACGCCGAACAGGTCGGGAAACCAGCCCCACTGAAAGATCGCCACGGTGGCGCCGATGGCGGCGAACACCGACAGTAAAAAGCCGAGCGCGGCCTTGATCGGCACGAAGACGGAGCGAAACACCATCATGAGCAGAATGATCGAGAGCCCAACCACGATGAGCGCGAAGGGAATGAGCGCGTCGGTCAGCCGGTTGGAGATGTCTATGCCGACGGCAGTCGCGCCGGTGACGGCGATCGGGGTGCCGAGGCTCGCGGTGATGCCCGGGCCGAGGTCTCGAATCATTTGCACGAGGTCTTTCGTGGCCGCGGCATCCGGTGCGCTGTCGGGCATCACCTGAATGATAGCCGTGTCGACGGTGGGGTTTGGGGTACCCGTGCCCACGTAGGCGACGCCCGGCAGGTCGCGAATCTGGGCGCCGATGGTGTCGAGGTCACCGAAGATGTCGGTGGTCTGGGTGATGTCGACGACGACGACGAGCGGGCCGTTGTAGCCGGGGCCGAAGCCGTCGTTGATGAGCTGGTAGGCCTCCCGCTGGGTGGAGCCGGCCGGTTCGGAGCCGCCGTCCGGCAGGTTGAGGTCGAGGCTGAGTGCGGGAATGGCGAGGGTTCCCAGCACGCCGACCACCACAATGACGGCGACGATCGGGGCCTTGAGTACCAGTCCGACCCAGCGCCGGCCCAGGGTCGGTCTTCCATCGTCGGGGGTGGTCGCCCGACGGTGGGCCCGTCTGCCGACTTTTGGGATGAGTTTGCCCTTGACCACGCCGAGCACGGCGGGCAGCAGGGTCACGGCCACGCCGATCGAGACCAGCACGGCGAATGCGGCGCCGAGTCCCATCACGCTCAAGAAGGGGATGCCGACCACGAGTAGTCCGAGCAGGGCGATGATCACGGTGATGCCGGCAAAGACCACGGCGCCACCGGCGGTGGCGACGGCCGTCGCGGCCGATTCGTGCGGTTTCATGCCGGTAGCCAGCTGGGATCGATGCCGCGACAAAATGAACAGCGAGTAGTCGATGCCGACCGCGAGCCCGAGCATGAGCGCGAGCATGGGGGCGGTGCTCGAGACCGAGACGAAGGCGCTCACCGCGGTGATGCCGCCGATCGCGACGCCGACGCCGATCATGGCCATGAGAAGCGGCATGCCGGCGGCGAGCAGGGAACCGAAGGTGATGAGCAGCACGACGCCGGCGAAGAGCACGCCGAGCACCTCGGTGACGGTGATACCGAAGGTGTTGTCCTGGAAGACCTGGCCACCGAACGCGACCTGCAAGCCGGCGTCCTCCCCGATCGACCGAGTGGCCACGAGGGCGTCGAGGGTGTCCGTGGACACGTCGGTGGATTGCCCAGTGAGCGCCACCTGACTGAAAGCGGTCTCGGAGTCGCTCGAGACGGCATCCGCTGCGTAGTCGCTGAACGGGGTGATCACGGTGTCGACGCCGTCGATGACGCCGATCTCTGTGGCCATGCTTTCGATGGCGGCCCGGTACGGCGCATCATCAATGGATGCCCCGCTCGGCACGTGATAAACGACCTGCACCTGCGCGCCGGCCGCCGAGGGGAACACCGCGGCGAGCGAGTCGATGGCATCCTGCGACTCGGTGCCGGGGATCGCGTAGGACTCCTGCGTCTGGCCGTTGAGGGCCATGCCGCCGCCGAAGATGCCGGCGAGCAGCAGCACCCAGATGCCGATGACGAGCCAGGCCCGCCGGTAGGCGAAGTGGCCGAGACGATACAGAACGGTTGCCATGAAAACTACTTTCGGACGGCGCAGAAATTCATGAGTGAGCGGGGCGCGGGTGTACGGAGACGGGGGCGAGCAGTTCGGTCATCACGGTGCGCAGCGCCGGGCGCAGGTCGTCGTCGGGCAGGGTGGCCTCGCCCAGAAAGGTCATGCCGGCCACGAGCGAGTAGGCGGCACCGCCGAGGGCGAAGCCGAACCGCAGGCGGTCTTCATTGCTCGCGTCGTCGTGGCAGATACTCGCGGCGAGACGAACGATGAGCAGTCCGGCCCGGTCGATGATGGCGATGCCGCGCAGCGACTGGGCCTGGTTGATGAAGGTGTGCAGTTCCAGCCGAAACTCGAGCAGAAAGTCGATGAAGTCATCGACGAACCGCTCACGGGTGGCAATGGTCTCGGGCTCGGTCACGAAGCGGTCGAGAACGACCTCGAGCTGGTCGAAGGCCGGCGTGAGCACCTGCTCGAGCAGCATCTCCTTGGAGGCGAAGTGGTAGAGCACGCTGGATTTGGAGAAGCCCGCGATGTCGGCAATATTCTGCAGCGAGGTTGCCGCGAATCCCACCGACGCGAACTGGGTCAGCGCGACCTGGCGCAGGTCGGCGCCGGTTTGTGAGCGGATGCCGCCGGCCGGCGGTGCAGCGGATGTCGCAGGAAGAATGGGCACGACCACAGGCTAGTTGACCGATCGGTCAGATCCTGTCCGATCGGTCAGTTCAGGGGTTTTTCTCAGCCTATTCGGGTTTGCCCAGGCCGGGGAGGCTCCGGGTAACCTTAGGCCGGAGGTTCACATGCGAAAGTTCATATTCAGCAGTGCCATGATCGGCGTCATCGCCGGCGGATGGAACACCGTGCAGGCCACCAGGCACGGACCGCGCGACTGGCGTCTGGTGATGTTGTGGCTGGGGTGGGCGCTGAGCGCCGCTGTGGCCATCGGCACGGTCATCGAAGACGCCAATAAACGCGAAATCGACAGCTGAGTTCGGCTGCTGGTCGGCGCGCCGTCCGGCGAGTCGCGGTTTGGTGACCGAAACTGGAGGCAGTAGCTGATTGTCGGCTGCATCTGAAAGGGGCTCGTCATGTTTGGTCGTCGACGCCGACGTTTGGCCGCGAGCGCGGCGATGAGCGTGGCCGCAGCCCCGGTCCTTGGCGACGAACAGATTTTTGAGCTGCTGCACGACAAACTCCGCGAACTCATCGGCGAAAACGGCGACTGGACGCTCTCGCCCCGGACCCCCGGCGATACCGACGTCATATTTCACGGGCTCAAGGCCCGGGAGATCGCGGTCGAACTGACCGAGACCATCCTCACCGAGCAGGCGACGCTGCGCGGCGAAAGCAGCGGCGAACCGACGGCGTTGTCCTGGACCCCGGCCCCGATTGTCACCTGGAACGATCCCGTCCCGATCACCGCGCAGCCAATCGACGCAGCCCCGATCCACACCCAGCTGATCAACACGGCCCCCATTGCAACCGTGGCCAGCGCGGACGACGACCTCGCCGCAGCATCCGCTGCCTGGATCGACAAAGCGTCGGCCACCCTCGCCTCCGCTCGCCTCGTAGCCTAAGCAGATCGTCAGCGCACTCTCACCCTCCTGCTGACAGGATGGCCTGATGGCACTCCCCATCGAGGACTACGCACTGATCAGCGACTGCCATTCGGCGGCACTCGTCGGACTCAATGGCAGCATCGACTGGCTCTGCCTGCCCCGCTACGACTCCGCGTCAATGTTCGGTGCGCTGCTCGGCGATGAAAACCATGGCCGCTGGCTGCTCGCTCCCGCCGACCCAAACGCCATCGCCACCCGCCGCTACGACGGCGACACCTTCGTGCTATCGACACTGTGGACCACCAGCACCGGGCAGGTCGAGGTGCTCGACTTCATGCCGCACGGTGATGGCCGGGCCGACCTGGTGCGCCGGGTGCGCGGCATCACCGGCACGATGGCGATGACGCAGGATCTGCGCATCCGCTTTGGCTATGCGACGACGATTCCGTGGGTGCGCCAGCTGAAGGGCGAGTCGGTGCGCGGCCTGGTCGCGATCGCCGGACCCGACGCCATCGTCGTGCGCGGCCCGGCGCTCCGCGCGTCAGACCACCGGCACGAATCGCACTTCGATGTCATCGCCGACGAAACCGTCGATGCCCAAATGACCTGGTATCGCTCGCACCGGGAGATTCCACCGGCCATCGACATCGATGCGGCCTACCGCTCGACCCGCGCCTGGTGGCAGAGCTGGGCATCCCGTTGCAGCCACGACGGCCCCCTGCGCGCCCAGGTGGTTCGTTCGCTGCTGGTGCTGCGCGCCCTGACGCACGAACGAACCGGCGGCATCGTGGCCGCAGCGACCACGTCACTCCCCGAGCAGACCGGTGGCACCCGCAACTGGGATTACCGCTACGTCTGGCTGCGGGACGCCTCACTCACGCTCGAGGTGCTGCTCAGCCACGGCTACGAGGTGGAAGCCGGCGACTGGCGGGCCTGGCTGCTGCGCGCCATTGCCGGGGATCCGAGCGACGTGCGGATCATGTATGGGCTCTCCGGCGAGCGCTACCTCCCCGAACGCGAGCTGAGCAGCCTGCCCGGCTACAACGGCTCCTCCCCCGTGCGGGTTGGCAACGACGCGGTCAACCAGTTCCAGTCCGACGTCATCGGCGAGGTCATGGTCGCTCTGCACGCCGCACGCGCTGCCGGGGTGCGCGAAACCGAGTTCTCCTGGCCGCTGCAGCGAGCACTCATGAGCTTTCTCGAGAAGAACTGGCGCCGGGCCGACCAGGGCATCTGGGAGGTGCGCGGGCAGGCCCGCGAATTCACGCACTCCCGCGTCATGGTCTGGGCCGCCTTCGACCGTGCCGTGCGCGGCATCCAGGAGTGCGGCCTCGACGGTCCGCTCGAACGCTGGAAGACGCTGCGCGACGAGGTGCGCGCCGACATCGAAACCCGCGGTTTCAACGAAAACCTCGGCAGCTACGTGCAGTACTACGGCAGTACCGAAGTGGATGCCTCCCTCCTCGTCCTCCCTCAGGTCGGCTTCTGCGCACCGACCGATCCGCGCATGCTCGGTACCGTGGCCGCGATCGAGGCGGACCTCTGCCGCGATGGCCTGCTCCTGCGCTACCGCACGACTGCCGGGGTGGACGGATTGCCGCCGGGTGAGCATCCGTTTCTGGCCTGCTCGTTCTGGCTGGTCGAGCAGTACGCCACCTCCGGCCGCATCGACGATGCCAACATACTGATGAACCGCCTGCTCGGCTTCGTCAGCGATGTCGGCCTGCTCTCCGAGGAGTACGACGTTGCGGGCGGGCACCAGGCCGGCAACACCCCGCAGGCGCTCTCCCACCTGGCGCTGGTGCGGGCAGCGGATGCCATCGTCGCGGGCCTGGCCTCCCCCACCCGAGTGCTGGCGGGCTAAAAATCACAACCTCTACAGTTCAGCGCTTTTTATTGTAGGTATTCTTCAGCGCCGGGTACCTGCCGATATCTAAATTGAAAACATGACCGACACCATCCGCTCGAGCGCTCCGGCTCGCCGCATTCTGCCCGCCCGTGATCTTGCCCAGATCGCTATTTTCGCCGCCCTCATCGCCGCGCTCGGCCTGCCGGGACCGCTCAATATCGGCCCGGTGCCGATCACGATGCAGACCCTCGGCGTGATGCTCGCCGGCGCCATTCTCGGCCCGCGCAAGGGAACCCTCGCCGTGCTGTTGTTCCTCGTGCTGACCGCGGTCGGGCTGCCCCTGCTCGCCGGCGCCCGCGGTGGAATCGGCGTCTTCACCGTCAGCCCGGCTGCCGGCTACCTGTACGGTTGGCTCCTCGGTGCTTTCGTCACCGGCTACCTCACCGCCCGGCTGCTGCCGAAGTACCCGTTCTGGCCGGCCCTCGGTGCCACCATTCTTGGCGGCATCGTCGCCGTCTATCTCCTGGGCATTCCGGTCATGGCCATCAATCTCGGGCTGCCGCTCTGGACTGCGATCGGCCTGAACGTCGCCTTCCTGCCCGGCGACCTGATCAAGGTCATCGTGACCGTGCTGGTCGCCCGCCAGGTACACAAGGCCTACCCCGGCCTGATCGCGCTGCCGAAGGGGCGCCAGGGCCACGCGTGAGCAGCATCCGCTTCGAGCAGGTTTCGCATGCGTTCGGCGCCCGCTCGGTGCTGCGTGATGTGAACCTGCACCTGACCGAGCAGCGCATCGGTATCGTCGGCGCGAACGGCTCGGGCAAGTCCACCCTGGTGCGCCTGATCAACGGGCTCGTCACCCCGCAAAGCGGCACCGTGACAGTCGACGGGCAGACTGTGGGCCGGCACGCCCGCGACGTGCGGCGCAAGATCGGGTTCATCTTCACCAACCCCGACAACCAGATCGTAATGCCCACGGTGCGGGAAGACGTCGCCTTCACGCTGCGGCGCCGCGGCCTCGATAAGGGGCAGATCGACGAGCGCACGACGGCCGCGCTCGCTCAGTTCGGGCTGAGCGAGCACGCCGATCATCCGGCGCATCGCCTGTCCGGCGGGCAGAAACAGCTGCTGGCTCTCGCCGCCGTGCTGGTCGCCGAGCCGGCGACGATTGTCGCCGATGAACCGACCACTCTGCTCGACGCCCGCAATGTGCGGCGCATCAGCGAACTGTTGCAGACGCTCCCCCAGCAGGTCATCGTGGTCACCCATCACCTGCACCTGGTCGAAGAATTCGACCGGGTGATCGTGATCGAGGAGGGCGAAGTCGTGGCCGACGGCACGCCGGAACGGTCGCTCGCGGCCTATCGCGCCCTGCTCGCATGATCGGGCTGTACAGCCCCGGCAGCTCGTTCATTCACCGCGCGCCGACGCTGCTCAAGCTGTTTCTGCTCTCGCTCTGCGTCTTACTGATCGGAACCTCGCCCGACCTCCGCCTTATCGGCGGCGCCGTGGCCGGGGTCGTGCTGCTGTTTGTGATCGCCCGCGTTCCGGTGCGAGCCGCCGCGGGGCAGATCATTCCGATTCTGTTCATTTTGCTAATCGCCGTGCCCATCCAGGGGCTGCTCTCCGGCTGGCTCGTGGCTGCCCTCATGGCTGGCCGGTTGCTCGTCGCCGTCGCCCTCGCCGCCCTGTTCACCATGACCACAACGGTCACGGCGGTGCTCGAAGCGTTCCAGACGCTGCTGCGCCCTTTTCGACGGTTCGTCGACCCCGACAGGGTAGGACTGCTCGTGGCCCTCACCATTCGCTGTATTCCGCTGGTCAGTGACATCGTGCGCGAGGTACTCGAGGCGCGCACCGCGCGCGGTACGCAGTGGTCGCTCATGTCGATCGCAGTACCGGTGGTGGTGCGCTCACTTTATGCAGCGGATGCCCTCGGCGAGGCGCTGATCGCGCGCGGTCTCGACGACTGAATCGCGCCACCGCGCGCCATTCAGCCCGCTCCGAGGCGAGGCGTGGCAGAGTAGGCACTTGGCCGTTCGCGCCAACCGAACAATTGCCTGCCAACTTGCTACGTTCTCGAAAGAGGCCCCGTGTCGAAAATCCCCGCCCTGCTCACCATTGTGGGCCTGACGCTCGCGCTCACCGCCTGCGGCAGCAGCGACACGACCGAAGCAACGGATGCCGCTGCCGCTAGCTCCCCCTCGGCTGACTGCACCGAGTCGGGCAAGCTCTCCGATAGCGTGAAGGTCACCGGTGACTTCGGCGCTCCGCTCGACATCTCGATCGATGCACCACTGGAGCCGACGGCTTCGCAGCGCACGGTCGCCGTCAAAGGCACCGGAACCGACACCGCCAAGACGGACTCGATCGTCGAGGTGGCGATCACCCTCTACAACGCCAAGACCGAAGAGGTCATTCAGCCGACGACCTACAACACCGACGGTGCCAGCCTCGTGATTCCGATCAATGACACGAGCTTTCTGCCGGGCCTGGTGCGTTCGGCCAATTGCGCTGTCGAGGGTGAACGCATTGTCACCGTGAGCCCGGCAGCGGATGCCTTCGCCGACCAGGGCACGACCGGCGTCGCCGCCGGCGAGCCGGTCATCTTCGTGATGGACGTCATCAGCGTGATCGAGGATGTCCCGACCCAGGCCTCCGGCGAGGACCAGCCCGTCGAAGACGGCTTCCCAACCGTGGCCCTCGCCGATGACGGCGCACCGACCATCACCATCCCCGCCACCGACGCTCCCACCGACCTGAAGATCACGAACCTGAAGACCGGTGACGGAGAAGTCGTGACCGATGGCGCGAGCGTGGCCGTCGCCTACACCGGTGCCCTCTGGGCCACCGGCGAAACCTTCGATTCCTCCTGGGGCCGGGCCGACTACAGCCTGTTCCCGACCAACGGCGTGATCGCCGGCTTCACCGAAGCTCTGGTCGGTCAGACCGTCGGTTCCCAGGTCCTGGCCGTGATTCCGCCGGAATTCGGCTACGGCGAGGAGGGTACCCAGGGCATCTCCGGTACCGACACCCTGGTGTTCGTCATTGACATCCTCGCCGTTGCCGGTGGTCCGGCGGCCTAGAACCTCACGTTTCATCGGGCGCCGCCCGTCGACCACCCGGTCGGCGGGCGGCGCTTTTTCCTGTGCCCGGAAGCGCTGTTCCTGAGTGTCCGCCCAGCCACGAACGCGAATTCCGTGAGAGTGTGGAAGCAGTAACGAATCTGTCCGGCACCTCGCCGGGCCTGAGCTCCAGCATCGAAAGAGGCTATTCACCTGACATCCACGTTCACCTCCGCCCCCACCGAATTCCACGTCGACGCCCCGGCTATCGCCACTGTCGCAGCCGCTGCCAAGCCGACGACCATCGCCGAGTACGTGGCCGTGCCGGCCGAGCCGCTCGCGACCGTCGTCGGCCTGCTCCGGGACAAGTTCGACCTGGCCCTGCCGGAGACCTCGACGGAACTGTGGCACGGACATCCGGTCTGGCTCGACGATGACCTACCGGTCGCCGGATTCAAGGCGTACCCCACCTTCGTCACCGTGTTGTTCTGGCGCGGACAGGCCATCACCGATCACTCGGGCAAGCTCAACGCGAGCGGGTCGGCCGAAATGAGCGAGTACAAGCTCAAGAGCGTCGACGACTTCGACAGCGACCTGTTCGACGTCTGGCTGCAGCAGGTGCGCGAGCTCGAAGCCGCGTAACACCCGGCACAGACAGAATCGTTCAGTCGACCGCGTCGACCGCGAAAAGTGCGGCCTGCTCCGGGGCAAGCAGCGGCGCGGTCAGCCCGACGAGGGCGAGCACCGCTCCGGTCAGCGTAACCGATCCTCCGACACTGCCAATGGCAGCTTCGTCGACGGTCGGTGAAGCGGCGCTTGAGCCTCCACCCGCGGCATTCCATGCCGGCGGTGCATCCTGAATTGCGCGCGGGGCGCCTCCGAGCAGCAGCGGCGACACTCGGTAGCGCCGCTCTGGCGCGAGCCCGGGAAACCGCATCCGTTCGGGCAGCGCCGAACGCGGAGCGGTGAGGGCCACCTGGGCGAAGAGGGCCGTGTTCTGGTCGGGCGAGACGACGCCGTGCAATTCGAGGGCCGGGTCGCTGGGGTCGGCCCTTACAACGACGCCGGAGTGCAGTAGGAGGCGCAGGCGCTTATAGTGCGTGATCCACTCAGCGATCTGCCCGAGCTCCTCGGCGCTGGCGCTGGTGAGGTCCCACTCGATGCCGGCGCTGCCGAACAGGGCAGTCGCCAGTCGGAAGCTGAGCTCGGAGGTGCGTCCGGTGGTGTGCGCCGTGGCCGCACCGAGATGCCCCCCGAGGTATTCCGGCGGCATGAGCACACCCGTATAGCGCTGGATCTGCTGTCGCTCGAGCGGGTCGTTGGTATCGCTGGTCCAGACCCGGTCGACGCGCTCGAGGATACCCAGGTCGATCCGGGCTCCCCCTGACGCACAGGACTCGATCTCGACGCCCGGATGCGCCGCGCGTACCGCATCGATGAGCCGGTACAGCGCCGCCGTCTGCCGGTGCGCGGAACCGGCCAGCAGATCGCGGTTGTGGTCCCACTTTAGGTAGGCGATCGGGTACTCCGTGAGCAGGGCGGTGAGCCGTGCCAAGACCCACGCAAAGGCCTTCGGATGGCCAAGGTCGAGCACGCGCTGGAACCTCCAGGTCAGCGCCGCTTTTTCACCGGCGGCGGATTCCGAGACTCCACCGAGCACCCACTCCGGGTGCGCACGGGCCACCTCCGAATCGAGACTCACCATCTCCGGTTCGACCCAGAGGCCAAAATCCAGGCCGACCGCGTGCACATGTTCGATCAGAGGATGCAGGCCATGGGGCCAGGTCACGGGGTCGACGAACCAGTCGCCGAGGGCACGGCGATCATCTCGACGATTGGTGAACCAGCCGTCGTCGAGGACGAATCGTTCCACGCCGGCCCGCGCCCCGGCATCCGCAAGTCGAGCCAGAGTAGGCAGGTCGTGCTTGAAGTAGACGGCCTCCCACGTGTTCATCACGACCGGGCGCGGCGTCTTAATAGTTGACCACGATCGGATCCACGGATGCAGCCGCGCCGACAGCCCGTCGAGCCCAGCCTCCGAGTATGCGGCAACGGTCCAGGGGGTGCTGTAACTCTCACCGGCGGCCACACCCAGCTCGCCGGAAGCCAGCAGTTCACCGCTTCCGAGCACCGAAAAGCCCAAGGGGCTGTTCTCCGCCCAGGCGCGCTTGTCACCGCTCCAGGCGAGGTGGGTGCACCACACTTCACCGGAACGAAAACCGAATCCGGGTGTTCCGGCCACCATGAGAAAGGAGTCGTCATGCCCGGGGCGGCCGTGTCGGGACTCCCGGCTCCACACGCCGTGGCCAAGGATGCTGCGTTGCGGCCGGCGCTCGTGAGTCCACAGCCCGGTGAAGTCAAGCAGTTCGCCGGCCCGACCGGGAATTGGCAGGATGACGTCGAGCGAACCGAGTTCGAATGCTGCGTCGCCGGCGGCGGTACTCGTATTAGTCACGGTGTGGCGCAGCCGAAGCACCCCCTGAACCGAGAGTTCAAGGTCGGTGCGCATGGATATCTGTGCGGCGGCATCGGCCAGCAAGAGTGTCAGGGTCTGGGTACCGGGCAATGCGGCGCGCCCCGCGGGGCGCTCACCGGCTCGAACGCCGACCAGGCTAAGGTCGATGGCCGGGCTGCCCAGGCCCGGCCGGAAACCGCTGATTCCCGGGCGTCCGCTCCACCCCTGCGCGAGGGTGGGCAGCAGGGTGAGCCGCAGAGGCACGTCGATCGAGCTTGGCGCGATCGCCGGCACGGATGCGTCGGCCAACGTCGTCAGCATAGCGGCGCTCAAATCGCCCAGGTCGGCACCCCAGTGCACGATGACGGGCACCCCCGTGCCGCGGGCGTCCAGCACCAGGCTGGTGCCCGCGGCACGGAGGTAGGAAATGGGCACAGTAGAACTGATGCTACTTGTTGACCGGGATCGACTGAGCCTCAAGAGCGTTGATCGTGCTCTGCTGAGCGCTCGTGAGAGCCTCCGTCAGGGTGCCATTACCCGTGACAGCGCCCTTGAAGCCGTCCGAGGTGTCGTTGTACACCTGCGTCATGGTTGGGCCCCAGACGAAGTCGGGCGATACCTGAGCTGACGCCTCGGCGAACACGTCATAGATGGGCTGGCCACCGTAGAACTCAACGCCTTCCTTGAGGGCCGGCAGTTCCAGGCCGCTCTTGGCGGCCGGGTACAGGTTGGCCGACTCGTTCAGCATCGTGAGCGCCTCGTCAGAGGTGTTCAGCCACAGCGCGAACTGGGCGGCCTCGTACGGGTGCTTCGAGCCCTTGAAGACCGCGGTCGACGAGCCACCCCAGTTGCCGGCGGCGTTGTCGCCGGAAGCCCACTGCGGTGAGAGGGCGACGGACCAGTTGCCGGCGGTGTCCGGAGCGCCGCTGGCAATGGAGTTCGCACCCCAGGCTGCGGAGTTCCAGGTCCAGTTGGAGCCGGTGTTGTAGGCGTTGTTCCACTCGTCGGTCCACGGCGGGTTGGTCGAGACGAGGTCGCGGTCGATCAGGTCCTGCCAATAGTCGGCAACCTTGACGGACTCCGGGCTGGTCAGGTCGATGGTCCAGTTATCACCATCGTTCTCGAACCAGCTTCCGCCGGCCTGCCAGACGAATCCGGCGAACTGGTTGATGTCGCTCTGCGAGAAGTTGGTGATGTATCCGCCGGTGGCGCGCACGGCCTCTGCGGCAACGGCGAACTCTTCCCAGGTGGTGGGGATCGCAATGTTGTTGGCCGCGAAGAGATCTGCGCGGTAGAACATGGCCATGGGCCCGGCATCCTGAGGCACCGCGTAAACAGCGTCTGCTTCACCGAAGTTGACCTGACCCCAGGTCCAATCCACGAAGTTGTCCTGAGCATCGAGCACACCCTCGCAGGAAGCGAGGTTGGTCAGTCCGTCCTGCACGCGAAAGTTGGGGAGGGCATCGTATTCGATCTGGCCGAGGTCGGGCGCGTTGCCGGCCTTGAGCTGGTTAAAGAAGTTCTGGTACGTGCCGCCGTTGCCGTTCGGGCCGGTCTGCACCTTCACCTGAACGTCGGGGTTGTCCTCGTTCCAGATCTTGACGACGTCCTCGATCCCCGGGATCCAGGTCGTAAAGGTCAGATCAACCTTGCCGTCCGAGGGTGCGCAGGCTGCGGCGTCGCCGCTGTCCTGCGTGGTCGAGCCGGACGCGCAGCCAGCCAGCACGACCGTGGCTGCGGTGAGCAAAGCGACGGTGGCTGCTCTCTTCTTGATCTGCATTATTCTTCTTTTCTATTGGGGGTGGGGGTGGTGCAGCTGGGGGGGGGAAAGCGAGGGGGTGAAGCTGGCTACTTCACCGAACCGGCGCTGAGGCCGTTTCGCCAGAAGCGCTGGAGCAGCAGGAAGATGATGATCAGCGGGATGATCGACAGCAGAGCGCCGATCAGAACGTAATCGCGCAGCACGGGGATCTGGTTGACCTGCGAGTTCCAGGCGTAGAGGCCGAGCGTGACCGGGAACAGGGTCTCGTCGCGCAGCATGATCAGCGGCAGGAAGAAATTGTTCCAGATGGCGACGAACTGGAAGAGGAAGACGGTGACGAGGGCCGGCACCATCATCCGCACCGAGACAGTGAAGAAGGTGCGCAGTTCGCCGGCGCCGTCGAGGCGGGCGGCCTCGATCAGTTCGTCGGGAACGCTGGCCGACGCGTAGATGCGGGAGAGGTAGACCCCGAACGGGCTGACCAGGCTGGGCAGGAACACCGACCAGAACGTGTTGGTCAGGCTGATCTGGCTGAAGATCAGGAACAGCGGCAGTGCCAGAGCCGTGGCGGGCACGAGCACCCCGCCAAGCACGACGTTGAAGATCAGTTCGCGTCCCGGGAAGTTGTACTTGGCCAGTGCGTACCCGCACATTCCGGCGATGAGCGTGCCCACGAGGGCGCCGCCACCGGCGTACAGCGCGCTGTTGAGCATCCACTTGAGGTAGACGCCGTCGCGGTAGGCCACCAGGTTTGCCATGTTCTCGAACAGGGAGAAGTCAGCGAACCAGAGCGGGTTCGTGCTGTTGAACTCGGAGCGGTTCTTCGAGGCCGCGACAAGCAGCCACCAGATCGGCACAAGGAAATAGAGCGTGAAGACGCCCATGACGATCATGGCGCTGGCCCGGGCGAACGGGCTCTCTCGCTGCGCGCGCGGTGTCTTGCCCTCGAAGGAACGGATTCCGCGTGCCGGCTTGGTAGGTGTCAGGGTGCTCACTTGCTTTCCTTCCGCTGCGTGAACTTCAGGAACGTGAAGGAAAGGATGAACGTGGCCAGGGCCAGCACCACGGAGAACGCGGCGGCCAGGTTGAAGTTCGGGATCGATGAGGTGGAGTACACCGTCAGGTTCGGAGTGAACGTGCTGGTCACAGCCGAGCTGAAGCTGCGGAACACCTGCGGTTCGGCGAGCAGCTGCAGGGTGCCGATGATCGAGAAGATCGCGGTCAGGACGATCGCCGGCATGATCAGCGGGATCTTGACCGACCAGGCGATGCGCAGCTGCCCAGCCCCGTCGAGGCGGGCGGCCTCGTAGAGCTCGGCCGGGATCGCCAGCAGCGCCGAGTAGATAATGAGCATGTTGTATCCCACGAAGACCCAGGTGACGACGTTGGCGATGGCCCAGAGAACGAGGTCCGCCGAGAGGAAATTGATGTTCTCGGTGACGGCACTGAACGGTGACAGGTTGGGCGAGTAGAGGTAGCCCCACATGATCGCGGCGATGACGCCGGGCACCGCGTAGGGAACAAAGAACGCCAGCCGAAAGAACTTCTTTCCGCGCACGAGCGGCGAGTCCAGCAGCAGGGCGAATAGCAGTGCGAGGCCGAGCATGATCGGCACCTGCACGGCGCCGAAGGCGAGCACCCGGCCGATCGACTCCCAGAAAGGCCCGTTCTGGAAGACCAGGATGTACTGGGTGAGTCCGCCGAAGACCTGAGTCGCTTGACCGAAAGTGCCCTCGCGCTCGATCACGAGCAGCGATTGGTAGATCGCATAGCCGATCGGCAGGAGGTAGAACAGGGCGAACAGTACACCGAACGGGATCACGAACGCGAGGATCGCTCCTTTGTGCTGCACGCGGGGCTTTGCTCCTGGCGGCTTGGCTGCGCGGGGCCCCTTCCCAGCGGCGGCGCCCGCGGCATCCGTCATAGGAACGGCAGGTGCGCTCATGATGCGGGGTCCTCTCTAATCACGCGGACGGCGCCGGCCGGCACGCGCACGACTCGACCGATGGGCTCTCCGACGACAAGTTCATGGCCGGAGGCCGGAAGCTCAACGTCGTCGTGACCGTGGTTGATGATGAACAGGTAGCTGCCGGTGGCGTTCACTCGGCGAACGACCTCGATGGTTCCCGCGCTCTCCGGGCCAACCGCGGTAACGCGTGCTTCCTCAGCAATCGTGCGCATGAGGTTCCTCAATGCTCCGGGCTCCAGCGCGGTCGCAACGTACCAGGCGGTCCCGCTTCCGTGACCGTTGCGAGTGATGGCGGGGATTCCGGGTAGTGGCCCGTCAAGGTAGTTCGCCACCACCTCGGCGGTGTCCACCCGCAGGCGTTCGCTCCATAGGCTCGCGGCGGCGCCAGAGTCGAGGGTGAGAACGTGTCCGGGCAGCAGCGGTGAGAATTCTTCCACAGTGATTCCGAGGAGCTCGCGGAACGCGCCAGGGTAGCCACCGGAGCGCACCCGGTCGTCTTCGTCGACGATGCCGCTGAAAAAAGTGATCAGGGCGTGGCCGCCGGCCGCAACATAGGAACCCAGGTTCCGGGCCTGCTCGTCAGAGATCAGGTAGAGGCACGGGGCGACAACGAGGCGGTAGGCCGAGAAATCAGCGTCGGGCGAGACGATGTCGACCGTGACGCCGAGCTGGTGCAGGGCCGTGTAGGCGGCGTGCACCTGGTCGAGATAGCGCACCGCATGGGAGGGGCGAGACTCTCCGTCGCCGGCCCACCAGGCCTCCCAGCTGAAGATGATCGCGGCATCCGCGACGACCCGGCTGCCGGCGACCTCGACGAGGCGATCAAGGGTCGCGCCCAGGGCCACGACCTCGCGCCAGAGCACGGTGTCGGTGCCAGCGTGGGGTACCAGGGCGGAGTGGAACTTCTCTGACCCTTGCAGGGAGGCGCGCCACTGGAAGAAGCAGATGCCATCGGCACCGCGGGCGACGTGGGCGAGGGAATTGCGAGTCATCTCGCCGGGCACCTTGGCCAGGTTGTGCGGCTGCCAGTTGACGGCGCCGGTGGCCTGTTCCATGAGCAGCCAAGGCTCCCCCTGGGCGAGCCCACGAGTGAGGTCAGCGGCGAAAGCGAGTTCGATGGCTGGGTCGGCGAGGCGATGGTCGAGGTAGTGGTCGTTGGCGATAATGTCCATATCGCCGGCCCAAGACCAGTAGTCGAGGTTACGGATGTGCGCGGTGACCATGAAATTGGTGGTCACGGCCACGTTCGAGTGGCGGCGCAGCACCGCGGCCTCGAGGCGGTAGTAGTCGAGCAGTTCGGCTGAGCTGAATCGGTGGAAGTCGAGCATCTGGCCGGGGTTCCGGCTGGACAGCGTGAGCCGCGGGGTAAGGATCTCGGCCCACTCGCCGTAGCGCTGGCTCCAGAACGAGGTACCCCAGGCGGCGTTGAGAGCGTCAATCGTGCCGTAGCGCGCCTGCAGCCAGAGGCGAAACGCAGCCGCGGTGTCATCACAGTAGCAAAGCGCGTTGTGGCAGCCCAGTTCGTTGGACACGTGCCAGAGGGCGACGGCCGGGTGGTGGCCGTACCGCTCGGCGACCTTCTCCACCAGGGCGAGCGCGTGCTCACGGAACACGGCCGAACTCGGACACCAGGCCTGGCGGCCGCCCGGGAAGCGGGCGGTGCCTTCGGCGGTGACCGGGAGCATCTCGGGGTGGAGCGTGGTCAGCCACGGCGGCGGCGAGGAGGTGCCGGTGCCGAGATTGACCCGGATGCCATTGGCGTGCAAGAGCTCGATAATCGTGTCGAGGGTGGCAAAGTCGTATTCGCCCGCCCGCGGTTCGAGGTGGGACCAGCCAAAGATATTGATGGCGACGAGGTCAACGCCGGCCTCGCGCATCAGGCGCACGTCGTCGGTCCACGTCTCGGGCCCCCACTGCTCGGGATTGTAGTCACAGCCGTAGGCGATGCCCTCGTGCACGAACGGAGCGGCCGTGGCCGTCTCGTTCAAAGTGGCTGCTCGCGAGTTCATGCGCTCCCTGACTGTGGCGTGCAAGCCGTATTGGCGACACACTGTTGACGGCTCTGTGAACGTACACAGAATCAAGAAAAAACTCTCCATTGGGTTTTCTGTGAACGTACACAGACTAAGTATCTGCCGGCGGTCCTGTCAAGCGCGGCGGTTGTTCGTGCGCGTTACAGTTATCAAATGGTGATAATTCCGTCTCGACGCAAACGCGCGACGATTCACGACGTCGCTGTGGAGGCTGGCGTGTCCCGCGGCACGGTCAGTCGGGTCGTAAACGACGAACCCTACGTCTCGGCGTCAGCCCGCATCGCCATCGAAGCCGCCATCGAGAAGGTCGGTTATGTACCGAACAACGCAGCGCGCAGCCTGGTCATGCAGCGCTCAGAAGCGGTTGGCTTCATTGTGCACGAGCCACACTCGCTATTTCTGGATGACCCGAACATCGGCGGAATCCTGCTCGGAGCCAACACCGTGCTTTCCCACTCGGACTACCAGATGGTCAGTCTCGTCATCGACTCCCAGCGCGACTCCGACCGCGTCGCCCGCTACCTCAGCGGCGGTTTCGTCGACGGGGTAATCATCGTCTCCGCCCGCCGCGAAGACCCAATCACCCGAGTCATCGAGAAGCTGCGTCTTCCGGCGGCTTTCGTTGGACATCCGCCAGAGCAGAGCCCGCTGCCATTCGTAGGAATCGACAATCGGGCATCAGCGCGCGCGATCACCGAACGCCTCATGCAGACCGGACGCAAGCGCATTGGCATGGTCGCAGCCGCACTCGATCGCGATTCCGGCGCCGACCGACTCGCCGGCTTCACGGATGCCCTGGGCGACCGCTTCGACCCTGCTCTCGTCGCCCGAGTACCGCTCTACACCTTCACCGACGGGATTGAAGGCATGCGCACGCTTCTTGAACGCGACCCACTGATTGACGGCGTGTTCGCGGCTTCTGACGCCGTAGCAGCGGGAGCACTCGAAGCGCTCCGCCATGCCGGGCGCAGCGTGCCCGGTGACGTCGGCATCGTCGGATTTGACGACAGTTCCTGGGCGCTGCGCACCCAGCCACACCTGTCGACCGTGCACCAGCCGGCCTTCGGCCTGGGTGAGCGAGCAGCGGGGTGCGTGCTCGGCCAGCTGCGCGGCGAGGAGCAACCCGCCGACGGCATCCTTCTTCAGACACCTATCGTCTGGCGCGACTCCGCTTAAGCGACAAACGTTGGGGATTCCACACCCGGCGTGGCCTACACCACCTCCGCTGTACCGAGAGTCGCGCCGGTAACTCCATGAACAGCTGATGGCTGACCACGGCGACGTTATGTCAAAAGCATGTATCTATCGACAAGTTCTACTCCGCGACAATAAACAGAACGGCCCACGTCCGAGGACGCGGGCCGTTCTTCGTTCAGAATCCGTGATTAGCTGGTGAGGCCGTCCACGTACTCCTGGTTGTCTTCGATCCATTGGGCGACGATCGGAGCGTAGTCCGAGCCGTCGTAGTCGACGAACATGGCCTCTTCGAGGGTGTACAGAGTCTCGAGGTCCATCTCGAAGCCTTCGATCCAGCCGCTGGCTTTGGGAAACTTCTCCGAGAAGTCGGCGCTGCCGAAGGAGTGCAGGCTCTCGACGGACTCGAGGGTACCCTCGGGGTCTTCGAGATTCTTGATCGGGAACGAACCGTAAGCCCAGTGCGGCTCCCAGAGGGTCACGACGACGTTCTCGCCGGCATCCGTGGCTGCCTTGAGTTCGGTCAGCATGGCCGCCGTCGACGACGTGGTGAATTCCATGCCCTCCAGGCCGTAAGACGGAATGACACGGTCTTCGGTCGCAGCGGTCAGGCCGGCGCCGGCTTCGATGCCCACAATCTGGTTGCCGAACAGGTCAGCGTTCTCGGCCAGTTCGGCAAGCGAGTCGATCGGGGCGTCCGCGTTCACCGCGATGGTGAGCTTGGACTCGTTGTTCCAGGCGCCCAGGTCGGTGATCTCGTCGCCGTAGGTCTCGAGGTACTTGCCGTGGGTGTCGGGCAGCCAGATGTCCATGGTGAGGTCGTAGTCGCCAGTAGAGAGGCCCTCGTAGACGGGGGCGACGTCGGCGTACTCGAGTTCGACGTTGTAACCCTTCTCGTCGAGAATGGCTTTCCACAGCTCGGAGACCGCGACGCCTTCATCCCAGCCGTTGAACACGGCGAGGGTGACGTTCTTCTGGTCGTCGTTGCCGTTTCCGACCGTGTCGACCTCGGTTTCGGCGGCACAGCCCGCTAGGGCGAGGAGCGAAACCGCTCCAAGGGCGATAAGGGGTGTTGAACGAATTTTCATGCGTCTTCCTTTCGTGCCACCCGCTGCGGGCGACTGGGGATTGACTCGTGGTGCGTGCGCCAGCTCCCTTGGAGCCTGCGCACATGGAACGGATGCGGGGCATCCGTTGGGAGGAGGGACTCGGAATGACCAGGTCAGACGAGAGCCGATGCTGGCACGTTTGCCGGCTGTGCTGCAGAGTTCGCAGCCACGCGATTGGCCTTACGGGCAGCGAGCATACGTCCGAGCGGAGTGCTTCCATTGCCGAGCGCGGCGGTGACACGGTCGAGGAAGATCGCCAAGATGACCACGGCGAGACCGGCCTCGAAACCGAGGGCGACGTCGAGACGCGACAGCGCCGCCACAATCTCACCGCCGAGAGCACCGGCGCCGACCATGCCGGCGATGACGACCATCGAGAGCGACAGCATGATGACCTGGTTGATGCCGGCCATGATCGTCGGCGTTGCCAGCGGAAGCTGAATCTGCCTGAGGATACGCCACGGGCTCGCGCCGAAGGCCTGGCCGGCCTCGACGACCTCCTTGTCGACCCCGCGGATGCCGAGTTCGGTGAGCCGCACACCGGGTGCCATGGCAAAGATGATGGTCGCCACGATGCCGGGAACCTCGCCGACCCGAAACAGAATGAGGGCCGGAACCAGGTAGACGAAGGCCGGCATAGTCTGCAGAAAGTCCAGCATCGGCCGGATGGCACTCGAGGCGACCGAAGATTTGGCCGCGAGAATACCGAGCGGAACACTCAGCCCGATGGCGATGATGCTCGCCACGAGAACCAGGGCGAGGGTCAACATCGCGTTTTCCCACTGATTGACACCGAGAATGAGGCCGAGGCCGATCACTGTTCCCACGGCGAACTTCCAGCCGCGGACGGCGAAGCCGATGGCCGCCGCGATCGCGATGATGACGTAAAACGGCGGCGCGACGAGCACGAAGGCTACGCCTCCGAAGGCACCGTCAACAATCAGGCGAATGAAATCAAAAACAAACCCGAAGGTAACCGTGATCCATTCGATAAAGGATTCGATCAAGGTGCCGAGGGGAATACGGAAGTCGTTCACGCTTCGGCTCCGTCCAGCGCGGTGTCGCGCAAAATATCGGTAATAACGTTGACCGCAATAGTCGCCGGCGGGTGGATCACCGGCAGTTCACCAGTGCTCGTGGTGACGTTGCCAATTGCAGCGAGCAGGGTGACGCGCGGAATGACTCCGAGCAAGCGACTCTTCGAGTCGACGACTGCGATGGGCAGGTCGCTGCCGACGGAAGGCTCGACGAGATCGACAAGGGCAGTATCGGGCGCAACTGTGGTGGCATCGTCTCGAATAATTGTTCGGAGGTCGGCGTCCCCGACCTTGACCATTTTGAGCACGTCGCGGTCGCGCACGATTCCGGCGAAACTGCGGTCGCGGTTGAGCACGAAAACAACGGATGTCTGGAGGTCTCGCATCGTGCGGAGCGCGGCTCGCGGGCCAGCCGTTTTGGTGACGACAGCCCGAACCGGTTCCATGACGGTCGTCGCGGTGAGCACGCGCGCCCGGTCGACATCCTGCACGAACTGGGCGACGTAGTCGTTGGCCGGGTCGGTCAGGATCTCTTCCGGCGTGCCGATCTGCACGATGCGGCCGTCACGCATGACGGCGATTCGGTCGCCCAGGAACATGGCCTCGTTGAGGTCGTGGGTGATGAAAATGATGGTCTTGCCGAGCGCGGCCTGCAGCTCGATGAGCTGCTCTTGCATCTCACGGCGAATGAGCGGGTCGAGGGCCGAGAAGGCTTCGTCCATGAGCAGCACGTCGGTGTCGGCGGCGAGGGCTCGTCCGAGGCCCACTCGCTGCTGCATTCCGCCCGACAACTCGGACGGCAGGTTGTCGGCCCAACCAGCGAGACCGACGAGGTCGATGATCGTCTGGGCCTTGGCGAGGCGTTTTGCTCGCCCCATGCCCTGAATCTCCAGGCCGTAGGCCACGTTGTCGATCACGGTGCGGTGTGGCAGCAGGGCGAAGTGCTGGAAGACCATGGAAATGCTCTTGCGGCGCACGTCGCGCAATTCCTTGGCCGACACGTCGGTGATGTCGGTGCCGCCAACGGTGACGGTGCCGGAGGTGGTCTCCCACAGGCCGTTGAGCATGCGGATGAGAGTCGATTTGCCCGAGCCGGACAGGCCCATGACGACGAAGATCTCGCCCCTCTTGACCTCGAAGGAAGCGTCGATGACGGCGGCCACTCCGAGGGAAGAGATTTCGGCGCGGCTCTTGCCGGCCTTGAGCTTCTTGACGATTTCATGCGGACGACGTCCGAATGCTTTGTAGAGGTGATCTGCCTTGACGGCTATGGTTTCTGAACTCTCGGTCACGCGTTCTCCGGTGCACGCCGAACGTAGCCGATTTCACGGCTGACACTGGGGCGTGCTCTCTTGTCGGACGGGTTGGCGCCAAGCGGCCCAAACGCGATAGTCAACGCGGGCTGGAGCAATCATGGGATCGCATCCGTCGGTGCCGCACCATACGAAGGCGGCCGTTCCATCTCAAATGGTGGCTACGTCTGCGCGTCCTGGTGAAGGGTTGTAAGACCGTCAACAATCCTAACACACCCCGGTTTCGGTTGCCCGAAAGGGCAGAAAAAAAAGGGGTGCCGCCCGGGAGGATTCTTCCGGACGACACCCTTAGCGCGAGTCTAATACTCGCCTTTTCGACTCAAACGCGTTCCAATACCCGGGATTGCGCGGCCTTCTCTTCGGTGCGCTGGGTGTCGGCGACGCTGACGTGACCGTGGGTGAGCATGGTGCGTTCGTCAAACGGTTCGAGCTTGTCCAGCACGCGATCGACCTGCACCCGGTCCATTTCTTTGGTCCAGGAACCAATCATGACGGTCGCGACCGCGTTGCCGGTGAAGTTGGTCAGCGCGCGGGCCTCGGACATGAAGCGGTCGATGCCGACGATAAAGCCGACGCCGCCGACCAGTTGCGGGGCGTGCGCCTGCAGTCCGGCGGCCAGGGTGGCCAGGCCAGCACCGGATACTCCGGCGGCTCCCTTGCTCGCGATAATCATGAACACAAGCAGGCCGATTTGCTCGCCGAGCGCGAGCGGCTGGCCGAGCGCATTGGCAATGAACAGCGACGCCATGGTGAGGTAGATGGCGGTGCCGTCGAGGTTGAACGAGTAGCCGGTGGGCACGGTGACGCCGACAACGGGCTTGGAGACGCCGAGGTGTTCCATCTTGGCAATCAGGCGCGGCAGGGCTGCTTCCGACGACGAAGTCGAGACGATGAGCAGGTATTCCCGGCCGAGGTAGCGCATGAGCTTGAAAATGTTCACGCCGGTGACGAGTTTGAGCAGGCCGCCAAGAATGACCACGATAAAGAGGATGCAGGTGATGTAGAAGGCGACCATGAGAGTGAACAGGCTGATCACGGCCTGAATGCCGGTGGCACCGACGACCGCCGCGATCGCGCCGAATGCGCCGATCGGGGCAAGCCACATGACCATAATGAGAATGCGAAAGACCAGGGCCTGCACGTGGGCGATGCCCTCAAGAATCGGCTTGCCGGCCGGGCCCATTCGCTGCAGCGCGAAGCCGGCGATGAGAGCCACGAGCAGCGTCTGCAGAATGTTGCCGCTGGTCAGCGACGAGAACAGAGTAGCGGGGACGATCCCGAGCAAAAAACCCTGGGTGTCGGCGGATTCGGTGGCCTTGTAGGTGGCATCCGACAGGTCGATACCGTCGCCCGGGTGGATCATGTTGCCGACGACCAGGCCGATGCCGAGCGCGAAGGTCGACATGACCAGAAAGTAGCCGAGAGCCAGGCCGCCGATCTTGCCGACGGTGGCGGCCTTGGCGATCGAGCCGATGCCGAGAATGATGGTGCAGAAAATGATCGGCGCGATCATCATCTTGATCAGGGCGATGAACAGGTCACCGAGCGGCTTGAGCGAGACAGCGAAGCCCTTCTCGCCGCCCCAGACCAGACCAACGACGATACCGAGAATGACCGCGATAATAACGGCCATATAGAGGTAGTGCGACGAGTCGATCTTCTTCCTGGGCTTGGCGGGTTTCTTCGACTTGGTACGGGGTGATGGCGTCGATGCCATGGCAGACTCCTTTGTCTAGGCTTATCGGAGCCACTGCGGGCACCGGCTGCTGCAATGTGTTCCACACTGGTCGACACGGCTCACGGGGTCACGGTTGCGGTCATATTGTTCATGAGTCACAGAAAGGTACCTACGAATGCGCAGGGAATGGAGCATAGCCAGGCGGCTCTTTGTCGCGCACGCGCTGTTCATCGTCGTGTTGTCGGGCCTGGTCGCGACCATTCTGTTCGTCGAAGCTCGCGATCGTGGCTACGACGAGACCAGCAACCGGATGCTGGCCGTCGCCACCGCCATCGCTGACAGTCCCCTCGTGCTCGCGGCCAGCGAAGCCGCCGACCCGAGCACGATGCTGCAGCCCTACGCCCTCGAGCTGACGCAGGACGCCGGGCTCGACTTCATCACGATCATGGCCCCGGACCGCACCCGCTGGACCCATCCGAACGCGGCCGAAATCGGCCAGGACTACATCGGCGCGATCCAGCCAGCCGTGTCCGGAACGGCCTTCACCGAAATCAGCACCGGAACGCTCGGGCCATCCGTTCGTGCCGTCGTGCCGGTAACGGATGCCGGCGATACGGTTCGCGCGCTCGTCGCGGTAGGCACCACGACGACGAACATCTCGATCGCCCTGAACGCACAGCTGCCTTCGGTGCTGGGCCTGGCGCTGGCGCTGCTGGCGTCCGGGTCGGTCGGCACCTGGCTGCTTGGGCGTTATCTGCGCCGGGTCACCCTGGGCTGGGGACCGGAGCACCTCGCGCAACTGTTCGTCTACTACGACTCCGTGCTGCGCTCCGTGCGGGAGGGCCTGGTGCTGGTCGATCTGCACGGTGACCTCGTGCTCTACAACGATCAGGCGGCCACCCTGCTGGGGATTCCGCCGCGCCCGGCTGCGGGAAGTTTCGAGCGACCGCAGGCTTTGACCGCCCTGAGCCTGCCGCCGAGTCTCGGAGATCTGCTGCGGAGCGGCCGCAACGCGCACGACGAGATTCATGTGACCGGCACGCGAGTACTCGTAGTGAACCAGGAGCCGGCGACCGCCTCGGGGAACGCGGGTGCCCGGGCGGAACCGATGGGGTTCGTGGCGACGATTCGCGACCACACCGATCTGCAGAACCTGGGCAGTGAGCTGCAGTCAATGCGGACCCTGTCCGATGCACTGCGAGCGCAGACCCACGAGCATTCCAACCGGCTGCACACGATCGTGTCGCTGATGGAACTCGGCCGTACCGAGCAGGCACTCGAATTCGCCACAAAAGACCTCGAATTGAGCCAGCGACTCGCCGACGAAATGGTCGGCTCGGTCGACGAACCGGTGATCAGCGCCCTGATCATGGGCAAATCGGCGCAGGCCAACGAACTGGGTATCACCCTGACCGTCACGGCGTCCGGCACGCTCGCGCAGTCCGGGCTGTCGATCCAGGACCTCGTGACGGTGCTCGGCAATCTGGTCGACAACGCGCTCGATGCGGCGGCGGGCGGCGACGACCCACGCCGCGTATCTGTCACGGTGTCGTCGACCGAGCAGGCCGTCGTGATCGAGGTGGCCGACAGCGGTGCCGGTGTGGCACTCGATGTCATCGATGAGGTGCTGCGGCTGGGATTCAGCACCAAGGGCACTGGGCCGGTCGGCGGCCGCGGCCTCGGTTTGGCTTTGGTTCGCCAGGCGGTCACGCGCCTCGGTGGCACACTCACCATCGGGCGTCGCGAGGGTGCCGTGTTCACGGTGACGATTCCGGCGATTGCTCTGCCCGCAGCGCCTCTGCCCGCAGCAGCAGACACCACGGCCGCACCGACACCGCCCGAAACGCTCGCCGCGGCGGTCGATCATGGCTGACTCTGCACCGATTCGCGTGCTCGTCGTCGAGGACGAACCACTCGCCGCCGAGGCGCACGCCGTCTACATCGGTCGCCTGGCCGGGTTCGAGCTCGTCGCCACGGTCGGCACCGGGCAGGAGGCCTTTCGCCGGGTAGCGGCCGCTGCCTCGGCCGGCACCCCGATCGACCTCGTGCTGATGGACATGAACCTGCCGGACAGCCACGGGCTCGACGTGAGCCGGCGCATCCGTTCGGCCGGTCTGGCCACGGATATCATCGCCATCACCGCGGTGCGCGACCTCGACAATGTGCGCGGGGCGATCGCGGCCGGCGTCGTGCAGTACCTGATCAAGCCGTTCACCTACTCGACCTTCGCTGCGAAATTGTCTAGTTACCGGGACTTTCGTGCGGAACTGAACGCGCACGCATCCGTTGTGACGCAGTCGGCGGTTGATAACGCGTTCGCGAGCCTGCGCGCGCCGACCAATATTCCGCTTCCGAAGGGCCTGGCCGATTCGACGCTGAATCCGCTGGTCACCTACTTGCAGGCCCAGACCGCGCCGGTCTCGGCGAGTGAGCTGATGGAGCCGCTGGGGCTCTCCCGGGTGACCGCGCGCCGCTACCTGGAATATCTCGCCAACACCGGTCTCGTGCTGCGCGCGCCGCGCTACGGCACGCCCGGGCGGCCGGAGAATGAGTACAGCTGGAAGCGTGGTCGTTAGCGGTTCGTGAAATTCGGTGACCGCTTTTCGATGAAGGCGGCCATGCCCTCGCTCTGATCTTCAGTCGCGAACACCGAATGAAACAGGCGACGTTCCAAGTGGATGCCGCCGCTCAGCATCGATTCGTACGCCGCGTTGACGACCTCCTTGGCGAGCATCGCGATCGGTGCCGATTTGGCCGCGATCTCCGTGGCGCTCGCGAGGGCATCGGCCAGCAGGTCGGCGGCGGGCACGATGCGGGCGACGAGACCGGCCCGTTCGGCTTCGACGGCGTCGATAGTACGGCCGGTGAGGATCATCTCCATCGCCTTGGCCTTGCCGACGGCGCGCGTCAGGCGCTGGGATCCGCCCATGCCGGGTATGACGCCGAGCTTGATCTCGGGCTGGCCGAACGTCGCGGTGTCGGAGGCGATAATGAAATCGCAGATCAGGGCGAGTTCGCAGCCGCCACCGAGGGCGTGGCCGGAAACAGCGGCGATGACCGGGGTGCGCACGGCGGCGAGCTTGTCCCAACCGGCGAACCAGTCTTGGAGGTACATATCCATGTAGCTCATCGATGCCATCTCCTTGATGTCGGCGCCGGCCGCGAAGGCCCGCTCCGAACCGGTGATGATGATCGCGCCGATCGAGGGGTCGGTGTCGAGCCGGGTGGCGGCACCGACGACGTCCTGCATGGTGTGGAAGTTGAGGGCGTTCAGTGCCTTCGGGCGGTTTAGCGTGATCACGCCGACCCGGCCGTGGCGCTCGAGCAGGATGTTTTCGTAGGTGTCGGCGTCGGTCAGAGTTTCGGTCTGGGTTGTGTCGCTCATGCGGTGGCCTTCCGTTCGGTGTTCTGGCGGAGTTCGCCGGTCGTGTGGATTTCGCCGGTCATGCCGGGCTCGACGCTCGTGCTTGGCTGCACGCTCGTTTCGGGCTCGGCCGGAACGTGTACGCGTGGCAGGCGCAGCTCGCGCTCCCCCAACGGCGCGAAGTGCGCCTGCACATCGGTGCCGGACACGGCGTCCAGGCTGCTCGGCTGCCAGTTCGGGTTGCGGTCCTTGTCGATGACCTGGGCGCGAATGCCCTCGACCACATCGTGGCCGGCCACCATGCGCAGGGAGACTCGGTATTCCTGCTCGAGCACCGCTTCGAGGCTGTCGAGTTCACGGGCGCGGCGGAGGGCTTCGAGGGTGACCGTGAGCGCGGTGGGCGACTTGGCCAGAATGGCCATGGCGGCGTCGCGGGCCGCAGCAACGGGAGAGTTCTGCAGCCGATCGATGATCCCGGGCAGGCTGTTGCCGACGTAGCACTCGTCGATCCAGGTGCGCTCGGCCAGCAGCGGGGCCGCGGGCACCGTCGACTCGGCGTACTCGGCGATGGCCGCGGCAACGGGCATCCGTTTGAGGGCCTCGACCAGGGAATCGAGCCGGGTCGAGTCGACGAAACTGTCGGCGAGCCCGAGCGCGATCGCGTCGGAACCGGTCATGATCGCGGCGGTAAGGGCGAGATGGGTGCCGAGCTCGCCGGGGGTGCGCGAGTAGAGGTAGGTACCGCCGACGTCGGGCACGAAACCGATGGTGGTCTCCGGCATGCCGAGTCGGGTGCGTTCGGTCACGACGCGGTGTGAGGCGTGGCCGGAGAGGCCGACTCCCCCACCGAGCACGATGCGGTCCATCAGGGCGACGAAGGGTTTGGGGTACCGCTTGATCTGCGCGTTCAGGGTGTATTCATCGGCCCAGAACCGGGCATTCTCGTCTGGATCGGTGCGGGCGTCGCGGTAGATCGAGACGATGTCGCCGCCGGCGCACAGGGCGCGGTCGCCGCTGCCGGTGAGCAGCACGGTCTGCACGGTCTCGTCGTCAGCCCAGTCGGTGAGCGCTGCGGCGATACTGCGGATCATGTCGTGCGTGAGGGCATTCAGGGCCTTGGGCCGGTTCAGAATGATGCGGGCCAGCGATCCGTCCCGCTGCAGCAGCACCTCGCCGCTCAATTCCGCACTCGACGCGTCGCTGGACTGGGCTGTGGACAACTCGGTGTGGGACAAACGTGACCTCTCCGCGACAATGCGGCCGGTTCCTGCACGAACCCGGACTCTGGCCACAGTCTAGAGCCTGCCCCATCGAAGCCCTCCCACACACCACCCGCGACTAGACCCGATTGAGCGCAAGTGAGAGCGGAGATCTTGGTGCTTCAGCGATCGTGAAGCAGCAAAATCTCCGCTCTCGCGGGAGCCTAGTGGGCGACCTGACGACGACGAATCACGAGCGCGCCACCCACTGCGAGCAGCAGCAGAGCTGCGAGGCCGATCGGGGCACCAGCGAAGCCGGTCGAGGCGAGCGCCTCGGCCGCATCAAAGGACAAATAGGTCACCGTTCCGGAGGCACTGACGGTGAAGTAGGCCACGCGAGTGATCGCGGTACCATCTGCGGCAATACCACTCAGGGTGACCGTGTGCACTCCGGCCGCGAGACCGGCTGGCATCACACCGGTGCCAGAGAAGGCACCGCTGGAGTTGGCAGATCCGAACGCGATCGTGACCGGGGTTGAGCGTACGACTAGGTCATAGGCGGAATCCGGAAGCAAACCGGCACCCGACACGGTGATCTCTGAGCCGTCGACGACGTCTCCGACGGCGAAGCCAAGATCGAAGCCTAGGGTGGGCACAACCGTCGGCACAACTGTCGGCACAACTGTCGGCACAACCGTCGGCTCGACCGTCGGCTCGACCGTGGGCACTGGCCCAGCGCCGACGAAGCCGAACAATTTCGCACCAGCGGTCTCGATCCAGTCGTCCTCATCGAGGCTGCCATCGTTCTCCGAGTACAGCATCACGTACCGCCCAGTGGTCGCCGCGAAGTCATAAGTCGTGACGGCCGTGTTGGTCACCGGTCCAGTACCGGTCTGAGCCGGCCCGTCCGCCACCGGTCCCGAGGCGACGCTGGTCCACGAGCCGTCGCTCTGAGTCGGCCAGGTCTCTGAATCGGCACTGCTCACGAAAAGCTGCGCACGTGTCGTCTGGCCGTCGGAACCCTTCATCTGATAGACCTCGAGTGAGCTGAACGTCGACTCCTGACCGAGGTCCAGAACAACGAATCCGACCGAATTCTGTCCGTTCATTTCCCACGTCAATCCTGTATCCGACGAGAACTGGGTGAGAACTCCCGTGGATCCGGTCGTGGGTGACGGATCGCAGAGGATCACGACCACGTTCCAATACTCTGAGCAGTCCGCATCTTCCCCGGTGACTTCTTCGTCCACGGCGGGACCTGAATAGACCCAAGCGCCGTTGTCGAAGTTCTCGCCGACGATACCCATCAAACCCGCCGAATTCTTCACACTGGCCCCGGGCAGCAGGTTCGTCTCGTCCGTTGCGAACGACGGGGAGACCCCGGTTAAGCCGAGAACCATGGTTGCAAGCGCAGCGACCGCGAGGCCGGCAATGACAGGCTTGCGCACGCTTCGCCGGGAAAATAGGTTTTTCACAATCACAGATTCCTCGTTCGTAGGGAAAGAGTTGAACTGATGTCCGATTTCCACTGACGGAATCTGCCACCTCGCGGAAATTTACCAGTAAATGTACCCATAATGGGTGTTTTTTCTTAAAGTGGCCGCGAGCCCTAAACGCCAGTCCATCCCCTCGACGACTGGTGCGAGCGACGCAGTGCCTGGCGCACGCCCGAACGGCCCGTGACCACGAGCCAGCTTGAGTTTTGTCTATGGTGCACTAGACTGAAGCGTCTTTAGCTAACTCGACTATTACTAGCTGAGAGGGCGGTTCTCGAGAAACGCATCGTGCTGCTTGCAAAGACAAACAATGTTGAGTGGCTTCCGGCGAGTGGAACAAAGCACGACAAGTTCACGTTCAATGGAGTCGTGATCATGATCCCCGCCATCGAGACGTGATCTCGGACAGCGCGGCGAAATGCTCGCCGCGAAAATTCTGAAGGACTTCAGCAAGCCCTCAGTAAGTAGTTGAGGAATAACGATTGGACATCGGCAATGGACACCTATGCAGCTACGGTCCGCCGCGACGGACGTTTTTGGTACATCGAAATCCCCGCTCTGGAAGGTGCGACTCAGGCGCGCTCGTTGTCAGAAGTGGAGGAAATGACGCGTGACTACATCGCATCTTTCCTGGAGGTTGCGGAAGACAGCTTTGAGATGGACATCTCGGTGGAACTCCCCGCGGCCGTTCAGGAACATGTCGCGGCGGTCCACCTTGCTCGCCACGCTGAAGCTATGGCGCGATCGAGGGCTGCGGCAGAGTGGTCCGCCGCCGCTCGTGAACTTCGCAACCAGGGGCTCACCGTTCGGGACATTGGTCTGGCGCTCCACATTTCACATCAAAGGGCACAGCAGCTCGTTAGCCAATAAGTCCCGCCACAGCTCTGAACGGCTCATCGCCGACCTCGCCCGCCTCGCAAATTGCCATGCACAAAGAAGCAGCCAAGACGGCATTACGGAGCCAGCGGCTGTTACGGCGCGAGCGATCACCTGGTTAGTTTGTCGAGTTCGCCCACCTCTCCGTGACGGCCCACATCTAGTGCCCTATCACGGCTTCACGAGCTAAGTCGGGATAACGAATCTGCTACCCCGAGTTAGTGACAGGATTCCCTAGCTTCACCAAAGAACTCAGCCTCGATATCGTCGCCCACCAGCGCCGCGTCGTTCGCCATCGTCGCATCCCAGAACCGCTCGAACTCCTCGTATGGAATGCGGTTACGGTTGCCGACCTTCACTACATGGATCTCGCCAGCCTTGATTTTCCGCGAGATCGTCGACCGAGAGACCCCCAACGCTGCGGCGACCTGATCGGGCGTCAACATCCGCTGCTTTGATGTAAGCGTCACCGAGGCGCCCTCGGCGGCGGCCCGCTGTACGTAGGCGGCAACCTGCTCCAGCCAGGCCGGGCGCGGGTCGCTGTCGCGAGTGTTCGAGCGTACGTCCTCGGGATTGATCGTCAAGTGTGCCAGTGACATGATCACATCATAGTTGCTCTGCACACTCCGTCCAGAGCAAGTGTGCACAGCAATTCTCCTCCGCGCCGCGTGCACGGCCAGCGACGCCTCGGGGTCTCGCGGCATGTGACTCAGAAGGTGGCACGTGTTCAAACTAGAGCGGGGAGCGCAAACCCGACAATCAGGCCCCGAAACGGGCAGAAAAAACCCCGCCGCACTGTGAGACAGTAACGACGGGGTTTTATGGTGCACCCCCCCGGACTTGAACCGGGAACCCACTGATTAAGAGTCAGTTGCTCTGCCAATTGAGCTAGAGGTGCATGTCAAACAGCGGAACTATCCGCGGCAACGTGTAACCCTAACACCCCAAGAGGGCATGATGCCAATCGAGGCCGAAAAGCGGCGGTGACCGGCATCCGTTCGTGAAATTACTATCCTTGAGACCGTGACCGAACCGCAAAACTACGCCCTTTCCGACGACCTACAGCTGGCTCTTGCCCTCGCCGATGCTGCCGACGTGATCTCCCGTGCCCGCTTCACAGCGCTCGATCTCGTCGTGACGACCAAACCCGACCGCACCCCGGTGACGGATGCCGACCGGGCGGTCGAGCGCGCCATCCGCGACCGGCTGGCCAAAGAGCGCCCCGATGACGGCATTCTCGGCGAGGAATTCGGCACGGCCGGATCAACCACGCGCCAGTGGATCATCGACCCCATCGACGGCACTGCCGGGTTCCTCCGCGGCATCCCGATCTGGGCCACCCTCATCGCGCTCGCCATCGACGGCGTCCCCGTGCTCGGCGTGGTCAGCGCCCCCGCCCTCGGTAAACGCTGGTGGGCCGCAACCGGCAGCGGCGCCTGGTCAACTAGTACGACCGCCGACAGCAGCAGCAGCAGCAGCAGCAGCAGCAAAGCGGATGCCGCCCCCACCCGCCTACGCGTCTCCGGCATCGCGACCCTCGCCGAAGCATCCATCAGCTACGGCAGCCTGCAGCAGTGGGATCAGGCCGGGCACCTCGACGAGCTCGTCACGCTTTCGCGCCAGGTCTGGCGCACTCGCGCCTACGGCGACATGTGGTCGTACATGCTGCTCGCCGAGGGGCACCTCGACGTGGCCGGCGAATTCGACCTGCAGCCCTACGACATGGCCGCCCTGGCCCCGATCGTGCAGGAAGCCGGCGGCATCTTCACCTCGATCGACGGCCAGCCAGGACCGTGGCACGGCAGCGCCCTGGCCACGAACGGCCTGCTGCACGCGGCAACCCTCGCCGTGCTGAACCCGGCCTGAGGGCGCCGAAACTAGACTCCGGCACCCGGATCGTCGGGATTCACACCGTTGCGGGCGTTGCGCGCATCGAGGCGGCGCTGCCGCCAAGCCCGGGGGTTGAGCAGCAGAATCGGCTTGGGGATGCGCAGCGCGTACCCGGTCGGAAGAATCCAGCCGTAGCGTTTGGCCAGCAGTGACAGCGCGGCGCCGCTGAGAATCGCGACTCCGGTGCCGATCGCGACGAATCCGAGCTTGCTCAGGATGACCATTTCGGTGCTCGCGAGCAGCGCGCTCGTGGCGTAGAGCGTGTTTCCGCCGAAGATCGTCGGCACCTTGAGCAGCAGAATGTCCCGCACCATGCCGCCGCCGACGGCCGTGATAATGCCGAGCAAAATCGCCGGGAGCCAGCCGAGACCGGCCTCGAGCGCCTTCTGCGCCCCGACCGCCGACCAGCAGCCCACGGCGAGCGCGTCGAGCAGCAGCAGCACGCGGCGAGTCCAGCGACCGTTGAAGGTCACGAAGTAGGCGATGACCCCGCCGAGGATGGCGCAGATCAGGTAGGCCGGGTCGAGCAGTGCGGCCGGCGTGCCCTGCTGCAGCAGCGTGTCGCGAATCATGCCGCCGCCAAGCCCGCTCATGATCGCGAGCACCACGAAGCCGACAATGTCGAGGCGTGCGGTGCGCGCGGCGACGCCGCCGAGAATGGCATTGGCGAGCACGCCCGCCAGGTCCACGAAGCGGATTATCTCAAACAGCGTCTCCGACTCAGTGTTCACTTGCCCCATTCTCTCCTACTCTCGGGGCGCGAGCCGCGCACCTACAGTTAGGGAATGAGGATCACTGCTTTTTCCGACGTGTGCCTGCGGGTCGTCATGCTGCTGGCAGCGGCGCCGGAGAGCATCACGTACACCTCACGGGTCGTCGCCACCGAGGTCGGCACGCCCTACAACCACGTCACCAAGGCCATCATGCGGCTCCGCGAGCTGGGCTTGGTCGAGGTCATCCGGGGACGCACCGGCGGCGTGCGCATCAGCACGCTCGGCCGCGAAGCCACCGTCGGGGCTCTCCTGCGCCAGCTCGATACCCGCACCGATCTGGCAGCGTGCGACTCGCCCGATGGCCCCTGCCCATTATTGAGCGGATGCGGCCTCCGCGGCGCCCTGCGCCGGGCGCGGGAATCCTTCTACCGCGAGCTCGACGGCATCGTCATCACGGCTCTGCCACACGGAAAACCTAATGGACCGGTTCTGGTCGAACTCGGTCTGGTGCGGTAGGACTAAAGTCCCTAATTTCTACAACTTGTAGAAAACATCCGTTTAATTGGTATATCAAATGCTACTTTTGACGCAGACCCCACGAACGGGTGTCGCCACGCAGAAGGAGTATTCATGCTCTCGCCCCAGTCTCTCCCCTTCATCGAAGCCACCCTGCCGCTCGTCGGCGAGCGGATGCCCCAGATCGCGAAGAACTTTTACCACCGCATGCTCACCATTCACCCCGAACTGTTCGACGGGCTGTTCAGCCGCTCCAACCAGAGGAACGGCACGCAGCAGCAGGCCCTCGCCGGCAGCATCGCCGTCTTCGCGACCCACCTCGTGCAGAACCCTGATACCACGCCGGAGGCCATGCTCTCCCGCATCGCCCACAAGCACGTCTCCCTTTCTATTACGCCCGAGCAGTACGACGTCGTCTACAAGTACCTGTTCGAGGCCATCGCCGACGAACTCAGCGACGTCATCACCGCCGACATCGCCGCCGCCTGGACCGAGGTCTACTGGTTGATGGCTCACGCCCTGATCAAGATGGAGAAGGGCCTCTACGCCGGACTCGCCAGCGACAAGCCGCTCGCCCCCTGGATCGTTGTGAAAAAAGAAGCTGCCGGAACCGACGCCGTCACGTTCACCCTTGAACCGGCCGACGACACTCCCGTGACGCCCGCCCTGCCGGGCCAGTACGTCAGCGTCACCGCCGTCATGCCCGACGGTATCCGTCAGGTGCGTCAGTATTCGCTCTCGGCCGGCACGGCCACGACCCGCGTCTTCACCACCAAGCTCGACGCCGACGGCGAGGTCTCCCCCGTGCTGCACCGCGACGTACAGGTCGGTGACACGCTCATCCTCTCCGTGCCGTGTGGCGACATCACTCTCGATGCGGGCACCGGCCCGTTGGTCCTGGCCTCGGCCGGAATCGGCTGTACGCCCAGCGCCTCGATTCTGCGTTCTCTGGTAGACACCGGCTCAAAGCGTGAGGTGCTCGTACTGCACGCCGAGAGCAACCTCGAGCGCTGGGCGCTGCGCGACCAGATGAACGAAGACGTCGCCCTGCTGGAGGCGGCCGAACTCGAACTCTGGCTGGAGATCCCGAGTGAGGGCCACCACGAGGGCTTCATGTCGCTGGAGAACGTGACGATCCCGGAGGACGCCTCGGTGTATCTCTGCGGTCCGCTCCCGTTTATGCAGAGCCTCCGCTCCCAGGCGCTAAAGTCCGGCGTTCCGGCCGACCGCATCCACTACGAGATCTTCGGCCCCGACCTCTGGCTCGCGGGCGTCTGACCTCGGCAGCCTGGCGCGGGTCCCGCGCTAGGCTGAATCGTGGATACTAACGGCGGCATCGAGACAGAACTCAAGTTTGACGTCGACGAAACGGCGCTGCTGCCCCGGTTGTACGACCTTCCCGGGGTGCAGACGGTTGCCGCGCCGGTCACCCACGATCTTCAGGCCGTCTATTTCGACACGGCCGATCTTGTGCTCACCGCCCAGCACGTCACCCTGCGTCGCCGCACCGGCGGCGACGACGCCGGGTGGCACCTGAAACTGCCGCTGGATGCCGGGCGTCGGCGCGAAATTCACGCACCGCTGGGCAAGCACGTACTCGTTTTTAATGGGCACAGCGAAGCGGATGCCGTCCCCGAGTCGCTCGCCCAACTCGTGCGGTTTCACGTGCGGGACTCCCCGCTCGTTCCCGTGGCCCGGCTGAACACCGAGCGGGTGGTGCATGCCCTGATCGGCCTGGGCGGCGAGACCCTCGCGGTGCTCTGCGACGACCACGTTCAGGCCGAGCGTCTCACCCCCGATCCGGCAACGACGGCCTGGCGTGAATGGGAGCTCGAACTCGTCGATGGTCCGGACGACCTGCTCGACGCCGGGAAGTCCATGCTCGCGGCGAGCGGCATCCACTTGTCGCTGCACGCGTCAAAGCTGGCCCGCGCCCTCGGCGACCGGTTTCCCGAGCGTCCGGACGCGGCGCCCCGGCGGCCCCGGTCTTCGGGGTGGGCCGGCGATGTTTTGGTGTTGAACCTGCACGAACAGTACGAGGTGCTGCGCGCCCAGGATCCCCAGGTACGGCAGGCCACAGCCGGAAGCGTGCACGCCCTGCGCGTCGCCACTCGGCGGCTGCGCTCGGTTCTCGCCACCTATCACTCCCTGCTCGATGCGACCGTGGTGCCGCACCTGCGCAGCGAACTCGCCTGGCTCGGGGCCGTTCTGGGCGGCTCCCGCGACGAAGAGGTGATACAGCGCCGCCTCACAGGCCACCTCGACCGCGAACCCGAGGGGCTGCTGCTCGGCCCGATTCGCGAGCGTCTCGGCAGTCGCGCGGATACTGACACCGACGCGGCGCACCACGCGCTCCTGACTGCCCTCAACAGCCACCGCTACTTTCGGCTGCTCGATGCCCTCGCGGCGCTCGTGACCTCACCGCCGTTCACCGCCGTGGCCAGGCAGGAAGCACGCACGGTCGTGCCGGCACTGATCAATAAGAAATGGAAGAAACTGCGCCGCGCGGTGCGAACCGCCACGAAAACCGTGCCGGGCGCCGAGCGCGACCTCGCCCTGCACGAGGTGCGCAAGCGGGCCAAGCGGCTGCGCTATGCGGCTGAGACGGCGCATCCGCTCAGCCGCAAGCGCGCCGCCACGGTCAGTGCCTTCGCCCAGAAACTTCAAACCATTCTCGGCAACCAGCACGACAGCGTCATCGCCCGCGAGCGCCTGCTCAAGCGCGGCGCGGTCGACGCCTACCTGCGCGGCGAGAACACCTTCAGCTACGGCCGCCTGCACGCCCTCGAGCAGCAGAAGGCAGCCGTAGCCGAGTCGAAGTTTTGGCAGGAGTGGAAGAACCGCCCGTGATTACTCGGGCGCGGACGAAGCGGTTAACCTTGGGCAACCGCAAGCCGCCACTTTGCCGCCAAGAGTCACGCAGCATCCGCAACTGGGCTAAGCTCACTGCCGCCACCTTAGGAAAGCAGGGTTCATGACTGTTACACCCCTCATCTGGGTCATCACCATCGTTGTCATCCTGGCTTTGCTCGCCTTCGACTACTTCTTTCATATTCGCAAGGCGCACGTTCCCTCGCTGAAGGAAGCCGCTGTGTGGTCCTCCATCTACGTCGGCCTGGCCATCCTCTTCGGCATCCTGGTCTTGGTCTTCGGCGGCAGCACGATGGGGTCGGAATATTTCGCCGGCTACATCACGGAGAAGGCGCTGTCCGTTGACAACCTGTTTGTCTTCCTGATCATCATGGCGAGCTTCCGGGTTCCCCGCGAAGACCAGCAGAAAGTGTTGCTGTTCGGCATCGTCTTCTCCCTGATTGCCCGCACCGGGTTCATCTTTCTGGGCGCGGCGCTGATCAATTCTTTCGCCTGGGTGTTCTACATCTTCGGCCTGATTCTGCTGATCACCGCGGGCAATCTGCTCAAGCCCGAAGCACACGGCGATAATCAGGCGGATAATTTCATGATCCGCCTGGCCAAGCGGAGCTTTCACACCACCGACCACTACGACGGCGACAAGCTGTTCACCATGCACGAGGGAAAGAAGGCCCTCACGCCCATGCTGTTGGTCATGGTGGCGATCGGCGGTACGGACATCCTGTTCGCGCTGGACTCCATTCCCGCGATCTTCGGGCTGACCCAGAACGTCTACATTGTCTTCACAGCGACCGCGTTCTCGCTGATGGGACTGCGCCAGCTGTACTTCCTGATCGACGGGCTCCTGGACCGGCTGATTTACCTCTCCTACGGCCTGGCGTTCGTCTTGGCGTTCATCGGCGTCAAGCTGGTGCTCCACGCGCTCCACGAGAACAATCTGCCGTTCATCAACGGTGGTGTACCGGTCCCGGTCGTGGAAATCAGCACGGGGCTGTCCCTGAGCGTCATCATCGGAGCGCTCACGATCACCGTCGTGGCCTCGCTGTTGAGTAAGGCGGGCAAAGCCCAGACCGCCATCAACAACGCGCGCCGCCACGCGGTCAGCTACCTCGATCTGGATTACACCGCTGATCTGGCCGAGCGCGAGCGGATCTACCGAATGCTGACCGCGGAAGAAGAACAGGTCCTGGCCATGGACCTGAAATACCGCGACAAGGCCAAGGACATCAACCGCATCCGAGAGCAGGTAGCTGAGGCGCATCGGCAGCATGACGAGTATCTGGCCCGGTAGAGCGCGCCGGAGCGCCTAACTTCGCCGAGGTCGTTATTGACAGCGGGTGGGCGCGGGGAGCAAGCTGTGGCACACAATGGTGTCGCGCAATGATGCGTGGGGCCAAGGAACCTTCTTTCGTGAGGAGAAGCCCGTGCAGATTCCGGCTCCGTTCGATTATGTTCGTGCCAGTTCGGTCGAAAATGCCCTGGCCCTGCTCGATCGTCACGGGCCCGAGTCCCGGGTGGTCGCCGGCGGTCACAGCCTGCTGCCCATGATGAAACTGCGTCTGGCCCGGCCGGACTGGCTCATCGACATCAACGACCTGTTCGAGCTCGACTACTTGCTGATTGACAGAGTGCTCGTTGATCAGCACGTGCTGCGCATCGGCGCCATGACCCGGCACACGACGCTGCTCGAATCCGACGACGTCCAGCGCCTGTTCCCCATCGTCACCGACGCCGAACGGGTCATCGCCGACCCGATCGTGCGCAACCGCGGCACCATCGGCGGTTCGCTCTGCCAGGCCGACCCGGCCGAAGATCTGTCCACGGTGTGCCACGTGCTCGAAGCGGTCGCCGTCGTGCGCGGGCCGGCCGGTGAGCGGATGCTGTCGATGGCCGAATTCCATCGCGGCCCGTACGAGACCGCGGTGGCCCAGAACGAACTGCTGATCGAGGTGCGCGTGCCGATTCGGGAGCGCTCCGGCAGCGCCTACGAAAAGGTCGAACGACGAGTCGGAGACTGGGCCGTCGCCGCGGCCGGCGCTTCGGTCAGCCTCGCGTCCGACGGCACGATCGGCCAGGTGGCCGTCGGCCTCACCGCGGTCGGACTCGACCGCAATGTAACCGAGGTCGAAGCCGTGCTGGTCGGCCAGGCTCCGACCGAGGAGCTATTCACGGAGGCCGGGCGTCTGGCCTCCATCGCCTGCGACCCCCTCACCGACCAGCGCGGACCGGTCGACTACAAGCGGCACCTCGCCGACGAGCTGACCCGCAGGGTGCTGCGGGCGGCCTGCCGCCGCGCCGCGGCATCCGTTTCTGAGATCACGATCTAGGAGTTGAGCCCTCATGCAAATCAGCCTGACCATCAACGGCACCGATGTCACCCGCGAGATCGAACCGCGCGTACTGCTCGTGCACTTCATTCGCGACGACCTGCGGCTCACCGGAACGCACTGGGGTTGCGACACCAGTAATTGCGGCACCTGCGTGGTGCTCATGGACGGCCAGCCGGTGAAATCGTGCACCGTGCTGGCCGCCATGGCCGACGGCCACACGATCACGACGGTGGAAGGACTCGCCGACGGCGCCACTCTCGACCCGGTGCAGCAGGGCTTCATGGCGGAGCACGGCCTGCAGTGCGGTTTCTGCACCCCCGGCATGATGCTCACCGCCCGCGCCCTGCTCGACCACAATCCGCACCCCGAACCGCTCGACATTCGCGAGGCCATCTCGGGACAGATCTGCCGCTGCACCGGCTACGCCACCATCGTGCGGTCGATTCAGTGGGCCGCCGAGCATCCGCTCGTTGCCGCCGTTGACACAACCGAAGATGAAGAGGTGCGCGCATGACCATCCTCGAAGACCGCCCGTCGAACCCGGCGGCCGGCGACCACGACCGGCCAATCGGCCACGGGCGTATGCAACGCAAGGAAGACCCGCGATTCGTGCGTGGCAAGGGCCACTATGTCGACGACATCGTGCTGCCCGGAATGTTGCACGGTGCGATCCTGCGCGCTCCCATCGCCCACGCCCGGCTGGTCTCGATCGACACCACCGCGGCGCTCGCCCATCCCGGCGTGCACGCCGTCATCACCGGCAGCGACCTGCAGGCCCTCGGCCTGGCTTGGGCGCCGACCCTCTCGATGGACGTGCAGGCCGTGCTGGTCACCGACAAGGTGCGCTTCCAGGGCCAGGAGGTCGCCTTTGTCGTCGCCGACGACCGCTACGCCGCCCGCGACGCCCTCGAACTGATCCAGGTCGAGTACGACGTACTGCCGCCCGTCGTCGACGCCCGCAAGGCGATGGACCCGGGCGCTCCCGTCATTCGCGACGACCTCGAGGGCCGCACCGACAACCACATCTTCGACTGGGAAGCCGGCGAGAAAGCCGAAACGGATGCCGTCTTCGCGAGCGCCGACGTCGTGGTGAAGCAGGAGATCGTCTACCCGCGGGTGCACCCGGCGCCGATGGAAACCTGCGGCGCCGTAGCTGACTTCGATGCCGTCGACGGCCGCCTCACCCTGTACGAGACGACGCAGGCGCCCCACGCCCACCGCACCCTGTTCGCGATGGTCTCCGGCATTCCCGAGCACAAGATTCGGGTGGTCTCCCCCGACATCGGCGGAGGTTTTGGCAACAAGGTCGGCATCTACCCGGGCTATATTCTCGCCGTAGTCGGCTCCATCGTCACCGGCAAACCGGTGAAATGGGTCGAGGACCGCTCCGAGAACCTCATGAGCACCTCGTTCGCCCGGGACTACATTATGCAGGGCGAGATCGCGGCGACCAAGGACGGCAAGATCCTGGCCCTGCGCACCAACGTACTCGCCGACCACGGCGCGTTCAACGCCACCGCCCAGCCCACCAAGTATCCGGCCGGGTTCTTTCACATCTTCACCGGCAGCTACGACCTTCAGGCAGCGCACTGCACCGTGACCGGCGTGTACACCAACAAGGCGCCCGGCGGCGTGGCCTACGCCTGCTCGTTCCGGGTCACCGAAGCGGTCTACCTGGTCGAGCGGATGGTCGATATCCTGGCCCGCAAGCTCGACATGGACCCGGCAGAGTTGCGCCTGAAAAACTTCATTAAGAAGGAGCAGTTTCCCTACGCCAACAAGACCGGCTGGGAGTACGACTCGGGCGATTACGAACCCACCATGCGGCTGTCGATGAAGATGGCCGGCTACGACGAACTGCGCCGCGAACAGAAGGAGAAACGCGAACGCGGTGAGCTCATGGGCATCGGCATCTCATTCTTCACCGAAACGGTCGGTGCCGGACCGCGCAAGGACATGGACATTCTCGGCCTCGGAATGGCGGACGGCGCCGAACTGCGCATCCATCCCACCGGCAAGGCCGTCGTGCGCATCTCGGTGCAAAGCCAGGGTCAGGGCCACGAAACGACGTTCGCGCAGATCGTGGCGGAGGAGATCGGCATCCCCCCGGAAGACATCGACGTTGTGCACGGTGACACCGACCAGACACCGTTCGGCCTCGGCACCTATGGCAGCCGGTCCACTCCGGTCAGCGGCGCCGCCGTGGCGCTCGTCGCCCGCAAGGTGCGGGAGAAGGCCCGGTTCATCGCCGCGGCCATGCTCGAGACCCGGCCGGAAGACCTCGAGTGGGAGAAGGGCCGCTGGTTCGTCAAGGGCGATCCGAGCGTGGGCAAGACCATGGCCGAGATCGCGATGGGCGCCCACGGCACGGTCGCGCTGCCCGAGGGTATCGACGGCAATCTCGACGCCGAGGTCACCTACGATCCGCCCAACCTCACTTTTCCGTTCGGCGCCTATATCTGCGTCGTCGACGTCGACCCGGGCACCGGCCATGTCAAGGTGCGCCGCTTCATCGCCGTCGACGACTGCGGCACCCGAATCAACCCGATGATCATCGAGGGCCAGATTCATGGTGGCCTCACCGACGGTGTCGGCATGGCACTGATGGAGATCATCGAGTTCGACGACGAGGGCAACTGCCTCGGCGGCTCGTTCATGGACTACCTCATCCCCACCGCAATGGAGGTACCCGACTGGGAGACCGGCTTCACCGTGACTCCGTCGCCGCACCACCCGATCGGAGCAAAGGGCGTTGGTGAGTCTGCCACGGTCGGGTCACCGCCGGCCGTCGTCAACGCCGTCGTGGATGCCCTCGCCCCGTTCGGCGTGGTGCACATGGACATGCCGTGCACACCATCCCGGGTCTGGGAGGCCATGCAGGGCCGCACGAGACCGCCGGTTTAGCATGCCCGAGATGAAGTCCGTGCTGGAGCGGGAGCTCGAGGCGCGCCGCGAACCGTTCGTGCACGCGACCGTGGTGCGCGCGGTGCGCCCGACGAGCGCGCACGCGGGCGACACGGCGCTCGTGCGCTTGACCGGCGAGATCGAGGGCTTCGTCGGCGGAACCTGCGTGGAGGCATCCGTTCGCCTGTACAGCCTGCAGGTGCTCGAAAGCCGCCAGCCGCTGCTGCTCAAGGTCGTGGCCGGTGTACCGTCGAGCACGGTGGAGGACGGCGCGGTCGAGGTCTCCAACCCCTGTGTCAGCGGCGGGGCGATCGAGATCTTTCTCGAACCGCGCCTTCCCCTGCCGCGCCTGATCGTGGTCGGGTCGACGCCCGACGCCGCGGCCCTTGCCACCCTCGCACCGCTCGTCGGTTTCGAGCTCCTGCAAACGGATGGCGCCTCTGCCGCCCCGCAGGCCGGCGACGCTGCGCTGGTCGTCGCGTCCCACGGCAGGGACGAGGAGTCCGCGCTGCTGGCGGCGCTGGCTGTGGGGGTGCCGTACGTGGCGCTCGTGGCCAGTCCCCGGCGCGGTGCGGCGGTGCTTGCGTCGCTCAACGTGTCGCCGGAGCAGCGCGCGCGGGTGTTCAGTCCGGCGGGCCTTGACCTCGGGGCGCGAACGCCCGGAGAGATTGCGGTGTCGATTCTGGCGCAGCTGGTGCAGGAGCGGGCCGGGCGGGGACATCCGGTTGGTGTGGGCGCGGTTAGTGTGGGCGCGGCTGGTGCCGGTGCGGTGGCGGGAGCGGCGGATTCGGCGATCGCCGCAGAGCCGCCTGACGCCAAAGCGCGTGCTACCGACCCACCTGCTGCCGAGTCGCAGGCCGCCGGCGTCGCGATCGACCCGGTCTGCGGCATGTCCGTGGCCGCGCTGCCGTCGACGCTGCAGGTCGAGCACAACGGCGAGACCGTCTATTTCTGTGCGGCGGGCTGCCGCAAGGCGTTTCTGGCGAATCCGGAGCCGTATGCGACCGCGCGGTAGGCACCCGCGCGGTAACCGCCCGACTTCACGATGGGGGTGGCTGCGTTGGTGACTCTGCCCGAGATCGTGCCCGATGTCGCCGCGCTACAGCGCGCCCTCGATGCCGAGGACTATCTAGCCGACGACGGGCTCGCAACCGCGGTGTTCCTAGCCGTCCGCATGCGGCAGCCGCTGCTACTCGAGGGCGAACCGGGGGTCGGCAAGACCGAGATCGCCAAGGCACTCGCCCGACTGCTCGACACCGAACTGTTTCGCCTGCAGTGCTACGAAGGCATCTCGGCCGGGGAGGCACTGTACGAGTGGAATTACCCGCGGCAACTGCTCGGCATCCGTTTGGCCGAGGCGCGCGGGGTTGAACTGGCCGAGACCGAGCTGTTCGGCCGCGACTACCTGCTGCGCCGCCCGCTGTTGCAGGCGATCGAGCACGCGGGCCCGCGGCCGGCCGTGCTGCTGCTCGACGAGATCGACCGGGCCGACGCCGAGTTTGAAGCCTTCACCTTTGAGCTGCTCGCCGAGGCTGCGGTCACCATCCCCGAGCTCGGAACCGTGCGGGCCACGCATCCGCCGATCGTGATTCTCACCAGCAATCGCACCCGCGATCTGCATGACGCGCTGACCCGGCGCTGTCTCTATCACTGGATCGACTACCCGGGGCCGGAGCGGATCGCGCAGATCGTGCGCCGCCGGGTACCGAGCAGTTCACAGGTGATTGCGACCGAGGCCGCACAGGCCATCACCCGCCTGCGTTCGCTTGACCTGGTGAAGCCGCCCGGAATCGCCGAGGCCATCGACTGGGTGGGCGCGCTCGGGGTGCTCGGCATGGAGCAGCTGAGCGGCCGGGCGGTCGAGCAGACCTGGGGTTTCGTGCTGAAGAACCGTGACGACCTCGATCTCGCTACCGCTCGCGGGGCCGCCTGGGTCGTCGAGGCCGCCGGTGCCTGACCGCGGCGCACCTGTGCCCGGCAGAAGTGAGCCAGGCACCAGCAAGCCCGACGCGCGTCAGCGCGACATCGAGTCGGCCTCACCGAGGTTTCCGAAGCCGCCGGCCCAGGTCCGGATCCTGCCGATCGAAGCTGCGGCCCTCGCCGCTGGGTTCAGCACGGCCCTGCACCGCGCCGGACTTCCCGTGTCGCCCGACCGGGCGGCCCGGCTGGCCGAGGCGCTCCGCCTCGTCCCCCCGACCGACCGCGCCGCCCTGTACTGGGCCTGCCGGATCGTGTTCGTCTCCCAGCAGCAGCACCTTGCCCGGTTCGACGCGGTGTTCAGCGCCGTCTTCGACGGTCGACTCGACCCGGCCGAAAGCCGCGGTGATCCCAATGCTCCCCCGGCGATCGGCTCGGAAACCCGTTCCCAGGCCACCCCGCCGACCAATCGTCCGGCCGCAGCTCCCGAGCCTGGGGCCGATCGCCCGCCGGCCCCATTGCCCGGCACCGACTCGAGCGACAACGATAACGAGGCCCCGGAGCACGACGCCATCCTCGCCCTGGCCTCGAGCGACGAACACCTGCACAACATGGCATTCGCCGACCTCGCCCCCGACGAACTCGCCCGCCTGCGCGAGCTCGTTGCCCGCATCGTGCTGTCGACGCCGACCCGCCTGAGCCGCCGCAGGCATCCGTCGCGGCACAGCCGTGACCGGCTCGATCTGGCCCGCACCGTGCGGTCAGCGCAGCGTACCGGGGGCGATCCGATCGCCCTGCACCACGCCCGCCGCCGGTCGAAGCCGCGCCGACTCGTGCTGCTCTGCGATGTTTCGGGCTCGATGGAGCCCTACACCCGGGTGTTCCTGTCGCTGCTTCAGGGCGCGGCGTCCGGCGCGCGGGCCGAAGCGTTCGTGTTCTCCACCCAGCTCACCCGGCTGACCCGTCAGCTCGCGCTCCGCGACCCGGACCAGGCACTCGCGCAGGCGGCCGCCACCGCGACGGACTGGGCTGGCGGTACCCGGCTGGCCGCGAGCATCCGTCGATTCATCGACGATTTCGGGCGACGCGGTCTGGCCCGGGGAGCGGTGATCGTGGTGTTCTCGGACGGCTGGGCGCAGGACGACCCGGTCGACGTCGACGCCCAGATGGCACGCCTGCGCCGACTCGCGCACCGCATCATCTGGGTGAACCCGCGCAAGGTCGCCGTCGACTACCGGCCGCTCGTCGGCGGAATGGCCGCCGCGCTCCCCTACTGCGACGCCTTCGTCAGCGGCCACAGCTACGCCGCCCTGGCCGAGGTGGCGGCCGCGATTCGCGGCGACCCGCCAGCATCCGATCAACGAGCAATCTCCCACCAACCGACCTGACCGAGCAGAGGACACCCTGATGCAACTTGACAGCACCTTCACCGTTATCGCCCCCGTCGACACGGTCTGGGACACCCTGATGGACTTCGAACGTGTCGCCGGGTGTGTGCCGGGCGCTCAGATTCTCAACCAACTCAGCGATGACAACTACCAGGTGGGGATGAAGGTCAAGCTTGGCCCGGTCACGATGCAGTACCGCGGGCAGATGAACGTCGACGAGCGCGACGCCGAGGCACACCGGGCCGTATTCTCCGGCAAGGCTCAGGAGACCCGCGGTCAGGGTACAGCCCAGGCCACGGTCACCCTCGTTCTGGTCGAAACCGACGGTGTCACCCAGGGCACGGTCAGCGCCGATTTGTCCCTCTCCGGCAAGGCGGCGGCCATGGGCAAGGGCGTCATCAGCAGCGTCACCGAGCAGATGATGGGGCTGTTCGCCGGCAATCTGCAAGACCTGATCGAGGGCGGTGCCGCTGCTGATTCCGACGGTGAAGCGGATGCCCCGGCCGCCGATACTCTCCCTAACGTCACGCCGGATGCCCCCGCCCGGCTGCCCAGCGCCGTGCCGCCGCGCCCAGTGCCACCGCGCGCGGCTCCGGCAGACGGCCATCGCGGGGCGCCCGCTGGTGGGCATCGCGGCGCGCCCTATCGGGCAGCGCCGGCCCCGAGCCTCGACGCGCTGAGCTTGGTCAAGGGCGTCATTGCCGACCAGTTGAGCGACCCGGTGAAACTTGTGGGTCTGCTGGCCACGGTAGCGTTCATCGCATACCGAATCGGTCGACGGGCATCCGGCCGTTAGAGTCGACCGACGACAGAAGGGAGCCCGGCATGCGTGAAGTTCTCACTACCCTCTTCGCTGGCTGGCAGGGCGGCGCGACGGCGGGTCTCGCGACCGTCGTGCGCACCTTCCAGTCGGCACCTCGGCCAGCCGGCGCATCGATGCTGGTCAGCGCCGACGGCACGGTCGCCGGCTCGGTCTCTGGCGGCTGCGTCGAGGGCGCCGTCTACGAACTGGCCACCCAGGTCGTAGAGGACGGCGTGCCGGTACTCGTGCGCTACGGCATCAGCGACGACGACGCCTTCGCGGTGGGGCTGACCTGCGGCGGTATCCTCGACGTCTTCATCGAACCCGTCTCCCGCGGAACCTTCGCGCTGCTCGAGGGGGTGTATGACGATGTGGACGCCGGGCGCCCGGTGGGGGTCGCCACGGTGATCGAGCATCCGGATGCCGGCTGGATCGGCCGCCACCTCGTGGTGCGGCCGCAGGGATTCGCGGGCGATCTCGGATCGGACCGCGCCAACCACGCCATCGGCGACGACACCCAGGGGTTGCTCGCCGCCGGCCGCAACACGACTCTGACCTACGGTCCAGACGGCGAGCGTCGCGGCGAGGGCATGCGGGTGTTCTTCGCGAGCTACGCGCCCAGGCCCCGCATGCTGGTCTTCGGAGCGATCGATTTCGCCACCGCTCTGGCCCGGCTCGGAACCTTTCTCGGCTACCGGGTCACGGTCTGCGATGCCCGTGGCGTGTTCGCCACCGCCGCCCGCTTTCCCGGGGTCGACGAAGTCGTGGTGAGTTGGCCCGACCGCTACCTGCGCGAACAGATCGCGGCCGGCCTCATCGATCCCCGCACGGTCATCTGTGTGCTCACCCACGACCCGAAATTCGACGTTCCCCTGCTTGAAGCCGCCCTGCACGGCCCATCGGTGGCGTATATCGGCGCCATGGGATCCCGCCGCACCCACCTCGACCGGCTGGAACGACTGCGGGCGGTCGGCGTGACAGATAGCGAGCTGGCCCGGCTGCGCAGTCCGATCGGCCTCGATCTCGGCTCCCGCACGCCGGAGGAGACAGCGGTCTCGATCGCGGCCGAGATCATCTCCCTGCAGTGGGGCGGGAGCAACGAACCCCTGCACACCCTCGTCGACTCCATCCACGGCGACTCTGTCCACCATGACGACCTCGTCGACCCCAACCCGCCACCGCCATCGTCGCCGCCATCGAGTCAAGCTCCGGGGAGCACGTCCATTTCACGAACGGTCCTTCGCGGCTAGCTGTACCGGGCAGCGCGCGCAGTTCGAAGCGCGTGTTACGCGAGGTGCCATCTTTTGCCCTATGGCGTACGTGGGGCGCCACGGGCGGTCGGCGATAGGCTCGACGGATGGCTCTCGAATCCGCTGTCCCCCCGACTGTCACGCCGAAGAGCGATCGAGATTCTGCCCGATGAGCATTCTGGACGCCGTCAGGTCGGTGCTGTTCGTACACGCGCACCCCGACGACGAGACCATCGGCACCGGCGGCCTCATCGCGTATCTCGCGAGCCACGGCATCCGCATCGCCCTGGTTACGGCCACCCGCGGTGAACGCGGTGAAGTCGTCGCGGGGCCGCTCGCGGCGCTCGTCGGCACTGCCGCCCTGGCCGAGGAACGCGAGCGCGAACTCGAGCGCGCCGCCCGGACGCTCGGCATCAACGAGGGATTCTGGCTCGGCGAGGCACCGGCCCGCGCGCCCGGGCTCGCGCCGCGCCACTACCGCGACTCCGGTATGGAGTGGATCCGCCCCGGCCTGGCCGGCCCTGCCGCCGATTCCGCAGCGGATGCCCTCGCCCGAGCTCCGCTCGCCGAGGTCACCACCGACCTCGTCGCCGTTCTCCAGCACGTGCAACCGAGCCTGGTCATCAGCTACGACCGAACCGGCGGCTACGGCCACCCGGACCACGTCCGCGTACACGACGCCGCCCTCGCCGCCAGCCGAGCACTCGCCATCCCCTACGCCGAGATTCTCCACTCCCCCACAGAGGATACGGAATGGTTCGACCTCGACGCCCATCGCGCCACCGTCGTGGCCGCCCTCAGCTGCCATGCCAGCCAGCTCAGTGTCGACGGCGACTTCATCGTGCACTCCGGCGGCCAGCGCGAACCCATCCGCCCGTCGGTCGGCCTGCGCCTGCGCTGACTATAGCATCCGCTTAAACCAAATGAGGCCGCCCAATGGGCGGCCTCAGGAGCGGTAACAGCGTGTGACAGAACCGGTGGTGGAGATGCGGGGAATTGAACCCCGGTCCACTGCTGTGGTCATATGCCTTCTACGGGTGTATCCAGTGAAATCGCTTTCTCGGCCCCGGAATTTGCCACTGGCATCTACTCCGACAGGCCCAGCCTTCGTTTAAGTCCCTCTACACCCCGTGGCTCAATGTAGAAGCAATCTCTCTAAATGGCGTCAGGATCCGGGTAGAGAGCATTCCCGGTCTGGCGGACTTCTTTAGTGCTTTCGCTTAGGCAGCGAGAGCGAAGTCAGTGCGCTTTGAATTGGCACTTATTGTTTTGCAGAGATCGTTTACGAGATAACCCTGCATCCTCGACCCGCTTCTCACAATTGCGCAAACAATGTCGAAACCGATCATCCCCCTACACATCACACGCTTTCCAAATGAAAGCTCATGCGATGGGTTCGTGTCACACGCTGTTGAGTTACCAATCTGCACCAGTTTCGGTGCAGCCCTCCATACTACTACAGAAGTTGCCTAGTCGCCGAGGTGGCGCTGCGCCGACATCGCGCGGTCCGATTCGCGCTTGTCGGTGCGTTCCCGCAGAGTCTGACGCTTGTCGTACTCTTTCTTACCCTTGGCGACGGCGATCTCAACCTTGGCCCGACCATCCGCGAAGTAAATCCGCAGCGGAATGAGCGTGTAACCGCCCTCCTTGGTCTTGTGGCTGATTTTAATGATCTCCTTCTTGTGCAGCAGGAGTTTGCGCTTGCGGCGCGGCGGGTGATTGGTCCACGAGCCGCCGGAATACTCCGGAATGTGCACCGCATCCAGCCAGGCCTCGCCGCCCTCGATGAAGGCGTAGCCGTCAACCAGGGTGGCCCGGCCCGCGCGCAGCGACTTGACCTCGGTGCCGCTCAGGACCATTCCGGCCTCGTAGGTGTCACTAATGAGGTAGTCATGTCGGGCCTTGCGGTTGGTCGCCACGACCTTTTCGCCACGTTCCCTGGGCATGTGTTCACCTCAATTCTCATTCGTCAAGTGGATGCCGCCGAAAGATCCGTCAGACAGCCAACCAGTCTACCGGCCCCGCGCCTGGTCGTTGCGCGCGGGCATCCGCTTGACGCTTAGACCTTGAGGTAGCGGGTGATCGCGAAGTTGGCCGAGAACGCGGCGAGCACCGCGCCGACCACCAGCAGGATGGGCACCACAACGAGCGCATCATCCATACCGACCAGGGCAAAGCCGGTGAGTCTGGCCCCGAGATACCCCTGCACGAAGAAGTAGACCAGCGCCACAATCGCGCCGCCGGCGAGCAGCGAGCCGAGCAGCGCCGCGAAGACGCCCTCAAGAATGAACGGCGTTTGAATGAACCGGTTGCTCGCGCCGACCAGTCGCATAATGCCGAGTTCGCGGCGTCTCGAGAACGCCGACAAACGGATGGTCGTGGCAATCAGCAGCGCCGCTGCGATCAGCATCAACCCGGCAATGCCGATGGCGGTGTAGCTCGCGACGTTGAGCACCGAGAAGATCTGGTCCAGGTATTTGCGCTGATCAGCGACGTTTTCTACGCCGGCCACCCCGGACAAACTCTCGACCAGCACGGCGGACTGGGACGGGTCCTTGAGGTTGACCCAGAAGGTCTGGTTCAACTGATCCGCGGTAACGTAGTCGGCCACCGGGTTGCCGGCGAACTGCTTCTTGAAATTCTCGAAGGCCTGCTCGTGCGTCTCGAAATAGTAGGTGTCGACGAACGGCGCCAGGGTCGGCGATTCGAGCTGGGCCTCGACGGCTGCGATCTGCTCTGCCGAGGCGTCGCCGCCGGTGCAGGTTTCGCCCGGCGAGATGTCGGAGCACATGTAGATACCGACCTGCGCCTTGTCGTACCAGAAGTTCTTCATCTGGCCGATCTGCATCTGCATCAGTACGGCCGCGCCGACGAAGGTCAGCGAGATGAAAGTCACGAGTACCACGGAGACGACCATGGATGCGTTGCGTCGCAGACCGTTCGCGGCCTCGGAGAGCACCAGTCCGAGCCTCATCGGTTGGGCCCCACGTTCTGTTCGCCGGTTTGGTCGGGTTTCTCGCCCGGCGCCCGCAGGCCGAGTTTCTCGGCGAGGGTGAGCTGTTCGGGGGCGTCGTTCGGGGCGACCGGAAGAACCGGGCGCGCCATCGATGGCGTGGCCACGGCGGGACCGGCCTCCTCTGCAGCAGGAGATTCGGCCGCAGGAGCCGACTCAAACGGTGTCGGAACAACCGACGCGGCCGCCGCTGCAACCGCAGCTGCCGCCGCCTGGTGCAGGGACACGGAGGTTTCGGGAACCGGCGCCGACGGATGCGTCAACGAGGGTTGAGCCGCGGCCCGCGCTGCGACGGCGGCCGACGCGACCGGCACGGGGTCGCTCGCTGCGGCATCCGCTTCAGACGACGGCACGATGGTCGGGATGGACGCGGTGGCGTAGCCGCCCTGGCGTTCATCCCGCACGATCTCGCCGTTGACCAGTTCGATCACGCGGCGCTGCATCTTGTCCACGATGCCGGCCTCGTGGGTGGCCATGATCACGGTGGTGCCGCCCGCGTTGATGCTCGCGAGCAGTGCCATGATTTCGGCGCTCGTGGTGGGGTCGAGGTTTCCGGTGGGCTCATCGGCCAGCAGAATCTGGGGCTTGTTCACGATGGCGCGGGCAATGGCCACGCGCTGCTGCTCACCACCGGAGAGTTCGTGCGGCAGGCGCTGGGCCTTCTCGGCCAGGCCGACCATCTTCAGGGTGTCGGGCACGGCTTCCTGAATGAAGCCACGGCTCTTGCCGATGACCTGCAGGCTGAACGCGACATTGTCGAAGACCGTCTTGTTCGGCAACAGCCGAAAGTCCTGAAAGACCACGCCCATGTTGCGGCGAAAGTAGGGCACCTTGCGGTTGGAGATCGAGCGCAGGTCTTGCCCGAGCACGTGGATGCTGCCGCTAGTCGGCTTCTCCTCCTTGAGCACGAGCCGCAGACAGCTCGATTTGCCCGATCCGGAGGCGCCGACCAGAAAGACGAATTCGCCTCGCAAAATCTCGACGTCGATCGAGTTCAGGGCCGGCCGAGAGGTGCCGGGATACTTCTTGGTTATGTGATCAAAGCGGATCATAGCTCTTAGAGCCTAGGCACCCGCTGGCGTTTTCCCTACTGCGACATACCCGAGAGGGGGAAGGCTCAGCATCCGTTTAGTCTTCGGGGGCTTTCTTGCGCCAGCGGATGCCGGCCGAAATGAAACCGTCCAGGTCACCATCGAAGACGTTGCTGGGGTTGTTCACCTCGTACTCGGTGCGCAGGTCCTTGACCATTTGGTAGGGCGCGAGCACGTAGCTGCGCATCTGGTCGCCCCAGCTCGCGGTGATGTTGCCGGCGAGCTCTTTCTTGGTCGCGGCCTCTTTCTCGCGCTCGAGTACCAGCAGCCGGGACTGCAGCACGCGCATGGCGGCGGCCCGGTTCTGAATCTGGCTCTTCTCGTTTTGGCAGCTCACCACGGTGCCGGTGGGCAGGTGGGTGATGCGCACGGCGGAGTCGGTGGTGTTGACCGACTGGCCGCCAGGGCCGCTCGAGCGGAAGACATCCACTCGAATATCGCCGTCGGGCACCTCTATAGACTCGGTCTGTTCGATCAAAGGCACCACCTCGACCGCGGCGAATGAGGTCTGGCGCTTGCCGGCCGAGTTGAACGGGCTCATCCGTACCAGGCGGTGGGTTCCGGCCTCGACGCTGAGCGTGCCGAAGGCGTAGGCGGCATCGACCTCGAAGGTCGCGCTCTTGATGCCGGCTTCTTCGGCGTAGCTGATGTCGAGCACGGTCGTGCGGTAGTCGTGCTGTTCGGCGTAGCGCAGGTACATGCGCAGCAACATTTCGGCGAAGTCGGCGGCATCCACTCCCCCGGCGCCGGCGCGAATGGTGATGACGGCGTTGCGTTCGTCGAATTCGCCGTTGAGCAGGGTCTGCACTTCGAGCTCGCCGAGCAGCTTCTGCAGGCTGACGAGTTCGACGCCGGCCTCGTCGGCCAGTTCCTGGTCGCCCTGGCCGTCATTGGCCATCTCCACGAGCACCTCGAGGTCATCGAGGCGGACTTCGATGCTTTCGATGCGGGCCAGTTGCGACTGCCGGTGGCTGAGGTCGCTCGTCACCTTCTGGGCGTGCTCGGTGTCGTCCCACAAGTCGGGCACACCGGCCTCGCCGCTGAGGTCGTCAATCTCCGCGCGCAGTCGATCAATGTCGATTACCGAGCGGATGTCGCCAAACGTGATCCGCAGCGCGGCGATCTGTACTGAGAAATCCAAGTCAATCATGTTCTGTTCAGCCTACCGGGCGAAGGCGCGGTGCTGCCGAGCTGGTGGGCGCACCACTCGAACAGCACTCCGGAAAACACGGTCGGGATCGCACGTGCCGGATTACAGGGGCGGGATCGTACGGGTCTGAGCAGCACGGGTCGGGATAGCACGGTCGGGATTGCACTGCGAGTAGCATCGAACCGATGAGCAACCACGAGCGCCCCTTCAGCCTGCGCTCGGTCGCCCTGGTCGCGTTCCTACCGACCCTGCTGTTCTCGATCGGCGAGGGCGCGATTATCCCGCTGATTCCCCTGGTTGCGACTGACCTCGGTGCCTCCCTGGCCATTGCCGGTGTGATTGCAGCGATGGTCATGCTCGGTGAGCTGGTCGGCGATATTCCCAGCGGCTGGATCGTCTCGCGCATCGGGGAACGGAACGCGATGATCTGGGCATCCGCTCTCACCATCGGTGCAGTGATCGTCTGCATTGTCGCTCCCAACCCACTCGTGCTCGGTCTCGGCATTTTTCTGGTGGGCCTCGCCACAGCCATTTTTGCGCTCGCCCGGCATGCCTTCATGACCAACTATGTGCCGCTGGTCTACCGGGCCCGCGCGCTGTCGACCCTCGGCGGCGTGTTTCGAGCCGGCTGGTTTGTCGGCCCCTTTCTCTCGGCCGGCCTGATTCACCTCACCGGTGGTACGCAGGCCGTGTTTTGGGTGTTCATCATCTGCTGCGTCGCCGCATCAGCGACGCTGCTGTTGTTGCCAGACCCGTCGAAAACCTTTGCCACTCCCTCCGCTGATACGACCATATTCGACGCCACCGACACGAGCACCGGCGCGATCAGCAGCACCGGAACGGCGCGACCGGCCGTGCCGGTGCAGGGATTGTTCCAGACCATTTGGAGTCACCGCGGAGTGCTTTTGCGGCTCGGTACGGGCGCCGGTCTGATCGGTGCGATGCGGGCCAGCCGCACGGTGATGCTGCCACTCTGGGCGGTCAGTATCGGCATCAGCGCCCCCGACACGGCGTTGATCATCGGCATCGCCGGCGGCATCGACTTCGCCCTGTTCTATGTCAGCGGCCAGATCATGGACCGGTTCGGCCGCATCTGGAGCGCGCTGCCCTCGATGATCGGCCTCGGTGCCGGCCACCTGGCACTCGCGTTCACCCAAGACCTGCCGAGCAACGTGGGGTGGTTCATCGGCGTGGCCATGTTCCTCTCGCTCGCCAACGGGGTCGGCAGCGGCCTGCTGATGACGCTCGGCGCCGACCTCGCTCCGCGGCCGAATCCCGCACCGTTCCTGGGCGCCTGGCGGTTCACTGCCGACTTCGGCAGTGCCGCAGCTCCCCTGGCGGTCGCCGGCATCACCGCCCTGGTCTCGCTCTCGGTCGCCAGCGGCGTCATGGGGGCAATTGGCCTCTGCGGCGCGGTGCTGCTGCGCCGCTACATTCCGCGCTACGCCCCGCATCGCCCCGGCCGCCTGCTCTGACAGGGCGAACCTGACCGGGTGGAATGTTCTCGGCGGCTCGCGCGTTGGGCCAAATATGCCCCTCATCGGAGAATGCGAGCCAAGCACCGCCCAGTGGGTGCGCGACCAGGTCGACCTGTACGAGAAGTCCGGCGGAACCGAGGGCACGACTCTGCGTGACATGCCCGTGATCGTACTCACCACCGTCGGCCTCAAGAGCGGCAAGTTGCGCAAGGCACCGCTCATGCGCGTCGAACACGACGGCCACTATGCCGCTGTCGCCTCGCTCGGTGGCAGCCCCAAAAACCCGGTCTGGTACGCCAACGTCATCGCGCACCCCGAGGTGGAGCTGCAAGACGGGCCCGAGAAGTGGGACATGCGCGCCCGCGAGATCACCGGCGACGAAAAGGCCGTCTGGTGGGAGCGCGCCGTGGCAGCGTTCCCCGACTACGCCGCCTACCAGGTCAAGACCGAGCGGAAGATTCCGGTTTTCGTGCTCGAACCCATCGAATAAAGGTGGCGAAAGCAGCCACCCGCAAGGCGTCGATCGACCGCATCACGCTGCCCGACCTCGCCGACGACGACGGGGCGCAGCTTTGCTCCGGCGACGGTCGCGAGGCCGAGCGCTACACCGGCGTGAACCTCGACGGCCGCGACCTGACCGGTATCACCTTCGGGGAGTGTGAATTTGCGGGAGTCTCGCTGCATGAGACCAAGCTGCGCGGAGCATCCTTCTCGGAATGTCTCGCCACTGATCTGCATGCCCCGGTGTTCAGCGCGCCGCGCTCGAACTGGCGTGACGTGCAGCTCAACCACGCCCGACTCGGCTCGGTCGAGGCCTACGAGGCGACGCTGCGCTCGGTGCACATCGACGGGTCGAAGCTCGATTTCGTAAATCTGCGCAACGCGACCCTGACCGATGTGCTGCTGAGCAACTGCATTATCGACGAGCTCGACCTCGGCAGCGCCACCGTGCAGCGCCTCGAACTGCAGAACTGCCGCATCGGCACCCTCGATGTCGGCGGCGCCAAGCTCAAGGACGTCGACCTGCGCTCGAGTGACTTCTCGGCCGTCCACGGCCTCGAGGGCCTGCGCGGTGCCACGATCGACGATGCCCAGCTCGGCATGCTGGCGCCGCTTCTCGCCGCCCACCTCGGCCTGCGCGTCGAATAAACAGGGCCTCGACGCCGCTCGATAAGCGGATGCCCGGGCCAGCCTCGTACGGCCGCCCGCGCGGGGTCGCCGCGTCAGGGAATCGCGACCGCGGTCAGCTCGAGGTCGGACTTCGGCTGGTCGCGCTGGGTCGCGATCGCAGCCCCGGCGGCCACGCAGACCACGACGATCGCGATCTGCTGCAGCAGCGTGAAGGTCTCGCCGAGCACGAGCGCGCCGAACCCGGCCGCGATCACCGGGCCGAAGCTTGTGATGATCGCGTACAGCCGAGGGCTCATCCGCCGCAGAATGTACGTGTCGAGTGTGTACGGGAAGGCCGAGGAAACCACTCCGACGAGCAGGAGCAACCCGACAACGCCCCAGGTGAACGCCGACAGGTCGAGGGTGAGCACGGCGAACGGCACCACGATCACGAGGCTGACCAGGCTGGCAATGGAGATACCCTCAAGGCCGGCAAATTCGGTCGCCACCCTGCGGGTCAGCAGGATGTAGCAAAACCAGGAAGCCGCTGCGGTCAGGGCGAGCGCAATGCCGAGCAGGTCGAGCGTGCCGTCCGACCAGGTCAACAGAAACACACCCCCGGCGGCGGCCGCGGCGCACACGAAGTCCAGGATGCGGCGGCTGGTAACGAGGGCGAGAGCGAACGGGCCGAGAAATTCAATGGTCGCCGCAACGCCCAGCCCGAGCATGCTCACGGCCTGGTAGAAGCTGAGATTCATCACGGCGAGCACGACGCCGAGGGCAAGCGGCGGCCAGATGCGGCTCCAGGTCAGGTTCTTGAGCCTGGGCCGCGCCAGCGGCAGCACGACGATGACCATGACGATTTGTCGGGCCGCGACGACGACCGGCGAGCCGACGAGGGGAATGAGCAGTCCGGCCAGCGACGAACCGAAATTGATGCTGACTTCGGTGGCGAGTTGAGCTCCCGCACCCTTCCACTGCCCCCGCTTGGTACGCACACTACTCCTGTCGGCGCCGTCAGGGCACCTAGCGAGGGTACCGCGCGCGGCATCCGCTCTGAGCATGCGCGGACGACCGCGGCCTAGGGCTGCAGCGGAACGAAGGTGTATTCGCTGGTCAAATGTTCGTGCTGGCAGGCACCGCAGTAGAGCACTCCGGACACGCGCATCGCGTCGACCCGGGAGGAGCATTGGATGACCTTGGGCCCACAGCACGGCGAGATCACCATGAAGCCACCCGATTCGGCCGGATCGTGACCGCTCAATCCGCGGTAGTGATGCACTCCCTCGCAGGGGAGAAGAGACTCGAAGTCGAGCTGCTCCACACTGTGCTCATCGACTTCGTGTCGGTCTAGTAATGCATCCATGAATTAACAGCCGTTCTCGGTAATTCTCAGCCGCCATGCTGGGCCACGTCAACCGGTGGCGACCAGCCCGGTTGAACGACGACCCGAGGTCGCCAGCACTACCAACCGGGGACCGGGGCTGGAACGAGTTTCGACTGCGTAAAAATGTGATGCCTCCTACGGGTAAGAGGCCTCCGTGTCGGCTACGTGTCGGCTACGTGTCTGTGCATAGTACGCTTCCATCCTGAAAAAGCTAGTGCGCCTTTGTGGGCGCTCCCCGCCTACCCCGGCCATCTCCCTCGAGAGCGGGAAATGTGTTGCTTCACGGGTGCTGAGGCAGCAATTATCCCGCTCTCGCGGAAGGGGACGCTGCTAGTGGAACACAGCCCGGGACACCACCGTCACCTCAAGCGGCACCCCGTCGGGAACCACGAGGGTGAGCACGGGTGGGCGCCACCACGACCGCAGGGTCACCGACGCGCTCTGCCCATCAGCGGATGCCGCGCTCGTCACGCCGAGCGCCTCGAACGAGGGATGGGGAACGAGGCGCAGGTACTCGTCCACCGCGGCCGACACGTCATCGGAGCGCAGCTGCGGCCGAGGGCCCACCATGCCGACCTGCACCTCGCCGAGGGTGAAGGCCTCGGACCCGGCGAGCGCCGCCCCGTCGGCGAGGCTCAGCAGCCGCTTGTGCTCGAGGTAAAGCGACGTCGCTGAGAGTGCCACGAGCACGAGGCTCAGGGCGAGGAAGCCGTAGAAGATGATGAGCAGCAGGGTCGACCCGTCTTCGGCCCCGGCGTGCGGCAGGCGCCCGCTCATTCGAGGCCGCCAAATCGGGACACGATCTGCGTCGATGCCGCGGTCATCGGCACGCTCGCGCTCTGCTCGAGCGCGAGCAGGTCGGGCACGAGCGGCAGGGCGATGCCGATGCGCACGGTGACCGTCACGAGAGCCTGGCGGGTGAGGCATCGGCTAGGCCCACCGGAGCACTCGATCTGCACCTCGGCATCTCCGGCATCCAGTCCGTAGTCTTCGAGCGCGAAGGCCACGGCGCGCCGAGCGCGCTCGGTCGCCGTGGCCTGGTCCGGCGCCTGCACGTAGACCCTGGCTGCCTGCCGCGCGGCTCCCTCCACGGCGAGCGCACCGCCCTGCAACGACGACAGGGCGAGCACGAGGTAGACCAGCGGAACCAGCAGGATCATTCCCGCCGTGATGAATTCCAGCGAGGCCGAACCGGCCTCACTTCCAGGCGCCCCGGAGCGACTACTCCAGCGTTTCGACCGCGGCATGCGCGACCACCTCCAGTCCGCGCGGGGCACCGAGCAGGCCCATCAGTGGCAGCGGCGCCACCACCCGCACTTCGACGCTCGGGTAGTCGGCACGGGTGCCGTAGCGAGCGACCACATCGGTGGCATAGGTCGATCCGATGGCGGTCGTGATCAGATCGCGCGTTCGCGCAGCTCCGGCGGGCAGGCTGCTATCGGCGAGTGTGGCATAGCGGGCGCCCTCGGCCGCGGCATCGAGCACAGTGTTGCGAATGTGCAGCGCGAGCGCCAGCTGCATGACCATGAGCGTGAGAAAGGTCAGCAACGACACCACCATGACAAACTCGGCCACGGCGCTACCCGCCTCGTCGCGCAACTCGTGAAGGCGCAACCAGGCGAGCCGCCGCATCCGCTTATGCATGGGTCGGTCAGAAACTGCTGACGCGATCCATGGCCTGCTGGAAGACCCCGCTGAGGGCCGGACCGGCGAGCCCCCAGATGATCAAAACCAATCCGGCCATAACGTGTGTAGGGTAATCAACATGAAGGCAATCATTTACGTGAGACAGTCCCTCGACAGGGACGGGGCAGGCGCGGCCGTAGCGCGCCAACTCACGGAATGCCGTGCACTCGCAGCTACTCAGGGTCTCGAAATCGCGCACGAGTACATCGATAACGATGTCTCAGCATCAAAGGGAACGCGCCCAGGATTCCAAGAACTGCTCACAGCGATCAAGGCGGGCACCGTTTCCACCATTGTCGTCTGGCACACCGACCGTCTCTATCGTCGTGTTCGGGATCTCGTGGAATTGGTCGAGCTCGCAGAGAAGCACGCTCTCCGCATCCTCACTGTAAAGGCCGGGGATCTCGACCTGAATAACGCGGCAGGCAGGATGATGGCGCAAATACTTGGCGCCGCTGCTCGGTACGAGGTGGAGCAAAAGGGGGCTCGGCAGGTCGCGGCGAACGTGCAGCGAGCAAATGCCGGCGTCTGGCAATTCTCTAACCGCCCGTACGGGTACGAACGTGTCGGAGGCAAGGTGCAGATCGTAGAACACGAGGCGGTCGTGCTGCGGGAGGCGTACGAGAGCTATCTCGCGGGCGAGTCCTATTACTCAATTGTCGAGGCGTTCAACTCTCGCGGCACGCTGACCGTCACCGGGAAGCCGTGGAGCATCACTACGTTGCGCGCACGACTTCGCAATCCGGCCTATGCCGGCATTCGAGAATACAAGGGTGAAGCTGTCGCGGAAGGTGACTGGGAGCCGATCATCACGCGCCAGAAGTGGGACGATTACACCCGACTTCGAACGCACCGTAAGACTCCGCACGATTGGAGCAACAAGACCAAATATCTACTGTCTGGACTTGCCCTCTGCGCTGTCTGCGGAGGTCGGATGCTCGCCCGTCCAGACTACCCGCGCAAGGGCGTGGACCGCCCGCCACGCATCGCCTACGCCTGCACCGACAACTGGTGCACCCAGCGAGACCAAGCGCGCTTAGATGCCCTCGTGGAGAGCGTCATCATAGCCAGATTCTCGCAGCCGGACGTGCTCGCGCTCATGCGGGTAGATCAAGACATCGCACCGCAGCAGGCCGAAGCCCTTGTGCTGCGCCGTCGATGGGACGACCTGGCCGAGCTTGTGGCAGATGGAACAATGCGACCAGCCGCAGTGCGCGAACAGGTTGCAACTATTCAGGGGAAGCTCGCCCGGATTCAAGCTGTCATCGACTCTGCTCACGGTGGCTCCACGATGACCGACCTGGCACTAGCAGAGGACACAGCCAACGCCTGGGCGCTGCTCGGCTTACCTCAAAAGCGGCAGGTGATCGCGTCACTCATGACCGTCACCGTGTCCAAGCAAAAGAACACGAGGGTATTTGACCCCGAAGATGTGGCTATCGCGTGGCTTTCATAGGCGCGTAGTCCTGAAGATGCCCCCGAGCTGATCCAACAACTCGAGGGCAAGATCCGAATCACCAAGCAAGGAGAAACGAATCATGAATACTGTAGCCAATTTGGTGGGAACCAACATGAACGACGTATCACGCACCGAGATCGATAGCCTATGGACCGCGGCGCGAAACACGCCGTGCAAGTATGCCGAGTGCACCGGCGATGGCCATGAACATGTCTTGCCCGAATCCGAATGGTCTCACGAGGCTGTGAATGCCAGTTTTGACGGAGGAATCGTGCTCAGCTCCATCTCTGATCGTCTAGGCACATTCACTGGGGATATCAGCTTTGAGGGAAGCGGCGAGATGACGGCGGCGGAGTTCAGAGACGCAGCTGACACCTACGAGGCATTCCCCGAATGGCTGCGCAGCATGGCTGACCGCCTCGACGTGCTCGCCGCGTAACTAATAACCCAACCACTGCCCCGGCCTGCGAGAGTGGGCCGGGGCCTCCAATTGTGCAAATATGAACGAAAGGCACTGCAATGAGTCGCAAAAAAACGGGTGGGTCGCGCGGAAGTAAGCCCACCCAGCACCCTGAGCACGATTACGTCTCGGTCTATTGCTCTGGCACGGCGAAACGTGCCCACCCAAAGTGGAAAATTGCCACTTTCATCACGATAGCGCGCGACGATGGCGCGGTATGGGTAGTGGACCCGAGCGGGTACACCGAGCCACTACGTGAAGGGCAGGTCTTGAACACGCCGATCGCTGATAAAGCCTTTCAGTGGCTTGTCGGTACCGAATGGCTGCCGAAAGACCGTCACCCGTTTTTCTCGAAACCAGACGGCTACCGTGAGCGGTGGAACCTGACATGCCGCGAGTGTGGACTCGCCAAGATTATCGCCGCCCCGGATGAGTTCTACTTGGTGCTCGATTCGCTGAATTTTCTAGGTGTTCGTGAGGTGGAGCTGCATCATTTCGCCAACTCAGAGAGTTCGATTAGCAACTAGACCTAAGTAGGTGCTATAGTTTCACGTGCACGGCGTTAGGGTTCGCACAATAAGAACTCCCCGGTTGCACCAGCCTCTCAGCAGAGGAAGCTTTTCCCTGCTTGGAGGCTTTTTTTGTCTTGGACCATTGAACGCGCTCGTGTCGCGTCACTCTCCCGCTCCCGCCCCGCCGACGACCCCGACCTCGTAGCCGCTCGCCTGCGACTCAAGGCCGCACGCGTTGAGGACTACATCACCCGCGTAGTGAGTGAGGCACCGCCGCTCACTCCCGAACAGCGCGACCGCCTCGCCGCATTGCTGCGCCCCGCTGGAATCGCCGCGTGAACGAGAAGAACCGGCCCGCGGGAACGGGACCGGCTCAGAAACTCATTGATAAAGCGACTACCGCCAGCATACCGGAAACCCCCGACGCTCGCCTAGTCCCACTGATCGGGCACACCGTCGAGAAGTCGCTCAGTGCAGCTCTCAGCCGCCTACTGCGTGACGAGATCAGCCTGGACGAACTCACGCCGGCCCTTGCAGACTTCTTCCTTGCAGGCCACCGTGCAGCGCTAGCCAGCGTGTTGCCCGACCTGACCCGCGTGGAGATCGAACGGGACCAGGCGCAGGCCGATGCAACGCGCTACTACAACGCCGCATTTAACCCGCGTGCGCCGATCCGCATTGGGCCGAGCTACGCGGAGCTTGAAATCACCCGACACGAGATCTACTCAGGCGGCGCCAAGTGAGCGGCGATGTCGTCATTCTCGACGGCTCGACGGTTACAGACGGTTCAAGCGGTTCATTACTGGGGTCTACCTTGACCGAAGTTCGAGAATGGCTCGCCCGGTTTATCTCCGTGCCTGACCCGCTCGACCTCGACCTGCTCGCGCTCTGGGCTGCACACACTCACGTTGCACTCGAAACGTATTCCACCCCTCGGCTCGTGCTCGACTCCACGATGCCAGGGAGCGGTAAGACGACCGTTCTGGAACACCTGCAGCGACTCTGCCACGACCCGATTCAGGCCGCGTCGATCTCATCCCCCGCGTTGCTCGCCCGGATGCTGTCCAAGGGAATCCGAACGATCCTGATTGACGAAGTTGACCGGTCCCTCGACCCGAAGAAACCCGGCGTCGAAGACCTCATTGCAATTCTCAATAGTGGGTACAAGCGCGGCGCCACTCGCCCGGTGCTCGTGCCGGCCAAGGGCGGCGAATGGGACGTAGCCGAGATGTCGACTTACGCCCCGGTGGCAATGGCGGGCAACTCCCCCCACCTGCCCGATGACACCCGATCACGGTCGATCCGCGTTCTGCTCATGCCTGACCTGTACGGAGTAGTTGAATCCTCCGACTGGGAAGAGATCGAAGCGGATGCCCGCGACCACGCGGAAGCGCTCGCGAGTGCAATGGACGCCGCCCGGGAATTCATCCGCACAGTTCGCCCCGACCTGCCCACCGGCTGCGTAGGCCGCATGAAGGAGAAGTGGAACCCGCTCAAGCGCGTTGCTGCGGCTGCGGGCGGTACGTGGCCCGATGTCGCAGACCGCCTGATCGATCGAGACATTCAAGAGGTAGAGATGGAACGAGAAGAGGGTCTTATGAAGCTCCCGCCCCAGATGGTAATGCTCATGGACCTGTACGCGGTATGGCCTGAGAGTGAGCCGTTCGTGAACACCAACGACCTCGTGAGTCGGTTGATCCAGACCAACCCGGATTACTGGGATGCCGGGAGTGCCTACGGTCGCGCGCTCACCGTGCAGCGACTCGGCAGAACCCTCGTGCTCATCAAGATCAGGTCTACCAAGAACTCGCGGGACCAGCGCGGATACGCCCGGGCCGACTTCCTCAAGTCGTGGCGACAGTCCGGCATCACCCCCCGTCAGGAACCGTCTGGACCGTCTGAAACTGTCGAGCCGTCTCCCGATGCCCCTGTAACGGAACCGCTGGAACCGTCGCAGACCGTCGAACCGTCTGTAGGTGTTCCAAATGGAACACCTGCCCCCGACACCTGTCCAGTTCTGGACACCTGCCGAGTCTGCGCCGCTCCTTTGCTCGCCCCGGCCTCGCGCGCTGCGGGTATCTGCGGGAAAAGGAACCCCGAGCACGACGCCGAGCGGATCGCAGCATGAGCCGCGCCTCAGTCGCATTCACCCGGTTACAGGTCGCCATGCTCACCACGGACCCGGCGTGCCAGCGTGACGACCGCTTTACCGACGACGACCAGGAGATCGGGCCGCTCGGTCCTATCTGCCGAGCCTGCCCGCTCTACGACCTATGCGCCACCTATGCCGAGCTCGACCGGCCACTAGGTGGAATCTGGGCCGGCAAGCGGTACCGAAACAACATCAAGTCCAACACGCACCACGAAAAGGAGAAGTAATCATGGCACTCTATCGAACCCCTCCGGGAGACGGACTCGAACCGCTCATCCGCGAGCTGAAAGACATCCGCATGCAGCTCCGCGATTTGCAACGCCCGTCTGGAACGAACATCGGCAACACGGCGAAGCAGGTGCAACTGCTGGTCGCCAAAGTCAACGAAACCCTCCTGAACATCGACGCCGGCGTGCAAGCGTCGATCGCGGCGAACTCGTACACGAAGGCGGTCATTGATTCACTCGTGGCAAGCCCGCCGGCAGGATCCGCGGTGACAGGGAACGTGAGCGCGACAGGGAACGTGAGCGCAACCGGGAGCGTGAGCGCTGGTGGTGCGGTATCTGGAGCCACCGGGACATTCAATTCAGGGATTAGTGCGCTCTCCGTGCACAGCACCCTGCTGACATCGGACTATAGGTCGGTCTACGTCGATAGCACCGGAAAATTCGGGTACCGACTGTGACCGCGGCATATGGCAGCGATGAATGGACAGAGGACGTGGCCGGCCTTGGTCAGTTCGTCAACTACGACGACCTCGAGGTGCCCTGTTGAGCATCACCACAAGCTCGCGGGGCTGGCCGGCAGACTACGGCCCCCTTGTGACCCTCACTGCACTCGGGCTGCACGACGACCCGACCCAGCGGCCCGAGTGGATCCACTACCCCCGCACGGAGATCAGAGAGGGTGCCGAGAGCTTCCACGCCTCGACCAATTACCTCAACCGGCACTCACTGCGGGCGCTGGCATCCCTCACTCTCGAAGGCTGGCTTGTGTACGTCGACCCCGAAATTGAGCACGCTGCGCTGCGTATCAAGGTCATGGCCGAGCACGCCACAGAGTTTCATCCCACCGAGCAAGACCAAGAAATCAAGGAGTAACAGCATGGACATCATCAACCTCGAGGGCCTCGGCGAAGACCCCGAAACCATTCGCAAGAATCGCCGCATCACCTCCATTGCGAAGACCTTCACAAAACCCGTCGCAGAACACCGCGCCCAGGTTGAGAAGGCACTCGATGCCGGACTCACGCTGTCGGCCAGCACCCTCATGTCAGCGGGTTACGCCGACAACGCCAAAGCAGCATTCACCGAACTGAACAACCAGGAAAGCAAATAACATGACCGCCACCAAGAACACCACGCCCGCCACCGCCGACGAACTTCACGCCGCACTTAGCGCGATCGAAGCCACCGAGCGCGCCGAGCAAGTACGACAGACCGAACTTGCGCGGGAGGCGCGAGCCATACAAGCACAGGCAGTGTTCGACGCCGCCCCCGGCCTCGATAAAGAACTCGAAGAAAGCGGGACCGCCTCCTACCAGGTGGCCGTCGATGGGGCCACCGCCGGCGACCTCAACGCAGCCTACGCCGGATATGTCGGCTGGCTCGGCTCCCGCTCAGCCCGCGCTCACGCCCGGCGCCAGATGCAGTCAGCCGCCGCCACCCTCGACGTTAGCCCGACCGTCTCCGGAGAGCTCGAGTACCGGCAGCCGCCGTTCACTGGCTTCATCGACAGCAACCTGAACAAAGCCGTGGAAGCCGACGCCAAGAAGCGCGTGGATGCCTACCTGACAGCCGCAGGACTGCCCGCGATGGACTGGTAGACCGGCACCACACGGGGCCGGTTCACACGAGCCGGCCCCACCTGCGGCCCCGACAGATCGGCATGCATAGGGGGTATGACCCCAAGCCCCACCGCTGCGCCACTAGCGGCATAGGCGCACATCTTGTCCACCCGGCGAAACAAAGAGCCCCTTTGACCGCTTTGACCCAATTAGGACCCCGAATTGACTGAAACGAAACCCCCTGAAACTGGCTCGAAACTCACTGTTCCGCGTGGCCTGAATAGTGCTGGAAGGAAGCTTTGGGACGCTGCCACGACTGAATTTGACTGGGCACACCACGAGCTGGCAATGCTCGAGGAAGGATGCCGAACCCGTGACCGGATCGTGCAGCTCGACGCGGCAGTTGCCACGGAAGGTCTGATGATTGCCAGTAGTCAGGGCAGCCGACTGCACCCCGCCATCGCAGAAGCTCGACAGCAACGCCTGACCCTTGCCCGGCTGCTCGTGTCGCTCGGCATCCCTGCGCTCGAGGGTTACGACCTCCCGGCTAGTCGCGGCGTTCGCGGCGTGTACGGCAAGGGTCGCCGCTGATGGTCGTTCGTAAGCGTCGCAATGCCCTTATCGACCACCCGGTGCGCATGGCCCGGTTTGACCCCTCAGAATGGCCTGAGCCGCCTGTGGAGGCGTTCGCAGCATGGCGGGTGCAGTACTTGACGTATTGGCGCCACGAGAGGCACCCAAGCGGAATCTACGGACTGCTGGGGACCATTCAGGCGGCGCGGTTACTTGTCACCACTGGCGAAGTTTGCAACCCGGAAGTGCTGGCACGCAAGAAGGCCGACCGCGCCTGGCACTGACCCTCGTGCACGGCGTGAACGCCGAGAGGATCATCAAGCGAGTGTTCAAGCGCTACGCGGTGCGCCTTCGGTCAAAAAGCACGGCTGACCGCGTTCTGCACGTCGAAAAGTTGGACGACCTTAAGTTTGCAGAATAGAACGAATCTCGAACGACTCACGCCCCCGTTGTCTTCGGACAGCGGGGGCTTTTTTGCATTCCCATGCTCCCAGCACGCGGCCCCCTCACTGGGAGTAGAACCGATTGAGCCCCGATCGTTAGCGTTCGATCATGGCTGACAAGTACGAGATCGCAGAATGGCTCATGAACGAGGTCCGCACGAATGGCCCTCGTCGGTCGTACCAAAGCCGTTTGGTCCGAGCAATGCGCGACAAGTTCGGTCAAGAATGGGCATACAAGAATCACAACGGAAACCCGGCTATCGACAAAGGTGTGCTGCGCCATTTTGGGACACTCAAGGACGAGTTCATTTTGTGGGATCGGTCCGATCAGTCCTGGCGCGTTGTCACGCCCGAAGACCTCGAGCGGATTGAAACGAGAAAAGGCGACCTCCAGCGCCGCAAGGAAGAAGGCGCACGCCTCCGGGCTGCCTACGCCGTTCACGTAGCGGCCCGCACCAACTAGTCAGAGCTTCACTAGTCCGCGCTCCGGACACAGCCACATCACCCCCCACCCCATCACGCGCGCGAAGCAACCGTCGTCGCGGCCCTCGGATTGGGACAGGAACTCATCCCCGGCTCATGCGAAGATCAAGACAACAGGGAGCTGGCTATGGGATTTTTCAGTCGAAAGCGCACAGTAACCTTCCTTCCGAATGCGACGGACACGATGCCTGTGGCCGGGGTGAGCTATCGGCAGTCGGCCATTCGCGGCAGGGGAATCGGACCGTTCCAGCTAATGGCGGATCCTGGCAACAAGTTCGACAAGAATGCGGTCGCCGTTTATCAGGACAAGAGACAGGTAGGCTTCGTGCCCGCTGACGAGGCGAAGCTATGGTGCAGCCTGGTCAAGAAGCTTTCTAAAGAGGGCACAGACGTCTGGGTTCACGGCGACGTGCGTCAAGACGGCCGAGACCGGTGGATCCTGCTGAACGTGCCGGCAAAGGACCAGGTCAGAGCTTGGCTCAAGCCTTAACCTGAGCGGTCCTACCTCTGCTCGGGTCTAGCCCCGACGACTTGCCCGACAATCCCGAACTCGTGCGTTAGCGGGCATCCTCGCGCCGCTGAGATGGTAGTGCGGCCCGAATGACCAGGGCACCGGGCCACATACGAGCGGCACAGTGGCGCCAATCACCGGGTACTCATTCCGGAGTATCTCCTACGTTCGCGGGGGCATCCGCCCGGCGCCACCGTACCGAGAGCCGATGACCCACCTACCGCGTAGGGCATCGGATAGCCCTATTTATGTTTTATTAGGCAAACCGGCCGTCATGAGCGTGATCAGCACCCAACCGGGCACGTCACCCGTCTCGTCGCGGAGCAGACCCTTGAAGCGAAGCATGATTCGGGACATGGCATTCTCTTTTCTGGTGAGCGGAACGGTACCGGGCAGTGCGTTTAGAAGCCGGACTGCAGAACAACCAGGCCGGGAAATACAGCGAATAGAACGGTCATCGGCAAAATCAGAAAAACCAGCGGCACGAGCATGGCAACTTCCTTCTTGCCGGCCATCTCGAGTAGCGAGCGTTTCGTCTGGTCGCGGGAATCCTGGGCCTGCGCGCGCAACACCTCGGCGATCGGCGAGCCCCGGTCGAGAGCACCGGTGACCTGATCGACAAATCGGGTCACCTCCGGCAACTGGATGCTCCGCGACAGCGCCAAGAGCGCCACCCCGAGCGGTACCCCCGCGTGCACCTCGGTGATCACCCCCGCGAATTCTCGCGACAGCTCCCCCGAACTCGTGCGGGACACCCGCCGGATCGAATCCAGGATGCCTTCCCCCGCCGACAGCGACAGGGTGAGAAATTCGAGAATGGTCGGCAACTCGCTGCGCATGCGGGCCAACCGGGCGGTGGCGGCCCGTTGCAGGAGCCAGTCCCGCAACACGGCGCCACCGATTCCCGCCACGAACGGCACTACCACGCGCGCCGGCCACGGCAGTTCCGGCAGGGTGACGATGGTGATCACCGTGCCGGCGGCAAAGGCGAGAAGCGCCCAGACCAGTTGCACCGAGCGAAACTCCAGCGCGGTCTTCGCCGAGCCTGACTGGTGGAGCCGGCGCGCGATGAACTCGCTGCCGCCGAGCAGGTTCGACAACCCGCGGGTGAGCGCCCCGAACAGCGGCGCAAACAGGCTGCCCAGCACAGGAATCGGGTTAACGGTTTTTCGGGCGACGATGCTGCGGGCTTCGGCGGAGACGTCGAGAATGTACGGCACGACCCGATCGATCAGACGGGGCCGGGTCAGCCGCGGCGTCAGGCTCACGAGCGACCACAGCCCCACACCGAGACCGCTGCCGCAGAGGACGGCCCAGCCCAGGCTCGCGCTCATGGCCTGCACCCGCCGGCTACGCGAACCATCGGCGTTCCTCCGGCAGCCGGCCGAGCGCGAGCATGACCCGGTAGGCCACGATTGACAGGGCCAGGCCGCTCGCGATCACGGCGACGCCAGCCGGCGAGTTGTAGGCGACGGCAGCCTCCGGGCGGGACGCGAGCAGCACCAGGATAATCCACGGTGCGGCCACCCCCAGTCGGGCCGCATTGACGACCCAGGACTGCCGCGCCTCAACTTCGAGCCGTACCGCGGCATCCTGCCGTAGCCAGGCTGCGAGGCTGCGCAGCACCACGGTGAGGTCGCTTCCACCCACTTCCCGGGCCATGCGCAGGGTTTCCAGGATGCGATCGGCGACCGGATCGGCGAGGGAGCGTTTGAGTTCGTCGACGCAGTAGCTGAAATTGCCGGTGGCCCGGTACTCCCGCTCGAACTGGGCAAACGCCGTGCGGGTGGCCACCGGTCCGGCCTGAGCGAGGCTACTCACGCTGTCGGGCAGGGCCAGCCCGGAACGCAGTGCCGACACGAGATGGTCGACGACATCGGGCCAGACCGTGCGATTGGCCCGGCGCCGGGCCGCGGCCCGCCACGAGACGATCAGCCACGGCAGCAGCACTCCGACCAGTCCGGCGACGGCGCTCAGGGCCTGTACGGCGAACAGGCCCTGCATCAGGGCAGCGGATGCCACACCCACGATCGTCGACACCGCCAGGAACGCCGACACCGGCACCGACCGCAGCCCGCCCTGAACCAGGCGCACCCGCATCCGCTCCCCGGCGCCCGCCCGGCCTCCCGCGGATACAGCGCCGGCCGGCCAGAGAAACGGCGCCAGCAGCAGCACGAGCCCACTCCCGAGCAGGCACCCCAGCACGAGAGTCATGCGGCACCCTGCCGCAACACCAGTGCCGGGTCGACGCCGGCGGCACGAAATTTGGCGAGCTTGGTGGGATGCGAGCCGGTCGGATCGAGGTGCCCGTGCGGGGACAGAAACAGGGGGCTCGCCTCGATCGTCGAGCCGGCCAGTTGGCCGCTCGGCGCAATGATCTCAGTGACCCGGCGACGGCCGTGCCGATCAATCTCGCAGTGCACCACGATGTCGATGCAGCCGGCCACCGTCGGCAGCACGAACGACGAGTCGATGTTGCGGCCGGCCAGCAGCGGCAGGGTGGAGAGCTTGGCCAGCGCGTCCCTGGCACTGTTGGCATGAATCGAGCACATTCCGGGGAGCCCGCTATTAAGGGCGATCAGCAGGTCGAGGCTTTCAGCCTCGCGCACCTCACCGACCACTAGCCGGTCGGGCCGCATGCGCAGGGATTCCTTGATCAGGCGGCGCAGGGTGATTTCGCCGGTGCCCTCGAGGCTGGGCTGCCGGCACTGCATCGCGACGACGTCTCGTGCCGACAGATCGAGTTCGAAGGTCTCCTCGACGGTCACGATGCGCTCACCCGGCCGCGTCGACGAGAGCAAGGCGTTCAGCATCGTGGTCTTGCCGGTCTGGGTGGCGCCGGAGACCAGAATATTCTGGCCGCCGAGCACGCAGATCCGCAGAAAATCGGCGGCCTGCTGGGTGAGTGAGCCGAGCCCGACGAGCTGGTTCAGATCGCGAATACGCCGGGTGAACTTGCGGATGTTCACCGCCCAATATTTTCGCGTTATATCTGGGATCACGACGTGAAGTCGGGAACCGTCCGGTAGCGAGGCGTCGACGAACGGCGACGAGAGGTCGACTCGGCGACCGGAGGCCTGCAGCATCCGCTCAACGAGGTCGCGCACGTCCTGCTCGCCGAGCAGCAGCGTGGTCAGCTCTGGGACCCCGTCGCGGGCGACGAATACCCGGGCCGGGCCATTGATCCAAATCTCTTCGATCTCCGGATCATCCAGAAACGGCTGCAAGACGCCGAAACCGGTCAGCGCGGCCACAACCTCGCGGGCGGCCTGGTGCTCGTCGGCGATCATCGGCGCGAGCCCGCTGAGCGCCCGCTCGCTGTACCGGCGCAGTTCGTCGCGCACGTACTGCTCGACCAGCGCGTTATTGGCCGCCAGGTCGACGCCCTCGCGGCGCACCCGCGATCGCACTTGCTCTGTGATGATACGAACGGCTTCGGTCATCCCCGTATAATGGCCTCATTTGCCGTTCTGCGTATAAGTTATCCACAGGGCTTGTTTTTAGGTGCCCCGAGCCCCAAAAATGGTCGCAACGGATGCCGGGCATCCGTTGCGATTATCAGCGATCGACCCAGCGTCAGCGCGCTGACCAGCCGCCGTCCATCGTGTAGCTCGACCCGGTGACCATGGCAGCATCGTCGGAGGCGAGCCAGGCCACGAGCGACCCGACCTCGGCTGGTTCAACCAGTCGTTTGATCGCGCTCTCGGTGAGCATGATCTTGCTGAGCACCTCGGCCTCCGGAATACCGTGCACCAGAGCCTGGTCGGTGATCTGCTTCTCGACCAGGGGGGTGCGCACGTAACCGGGGGCCACGCAGTTGCTCGTCACTCCGTGCGCCCCGCCCTCGAGGGCGGTCACCTTGGACAGGCCTTCAAGCCCGTGCTTGGCCGAGACATAGGCACTCTTGAACGGCGAGGCACGAATGCCGTGCACCGAGGACACGTTGATGATGCGCCCAAAGTTCGCCGCGTACATCTGCGGCAGTACGGCCCGAATCAACAGGAACGGGGCCTCCAGCATAAGCGTGAGAATGTTGTGAAAATCGGCCGGATTGAAGTCCTGGATCGGATTGATCCGCTGAATTCCCGCGTTATTGACCAGAATGTCGACGCCGTCGAGAGCAGTGGCAAGAGCGTTATCGGTGAGGGCCTCGGTGGCCATCAGGTTGACGGTCCAGATTGATCCACCGACCTCCTCGGCCAGGGCGGTCGCCTCCGCTGTGTCGATGTCGGCGACGACGACGTGCGCGCCCCGAGCGGCGAGCGTTCGAACGACGGCCGCGCCGATTCCGCTCGCCCCGCCGGTGACGAAGGCGCGACGACCGGCGAGGGGCTGGCTCAGGGTTCGAACGGAGACGCTGCTGGCAAGGAAGGTGTTGGCGCTGACGGCGTCGGTGAGATCAGTCATTTGGTTCCTTTTGGTTGCGCGATCGCTGCAGGGTGGGTCGGTCTGAGGCGGGGCACCCACGGCGCCCCACCTCAGACGATCGAATGAGTTGAGCCGGTCAGTTGCCGGAGGAGGCGGGCTCGAGCCCATGCTTGCGGGCGTCGACCGCGTCGACCTCGCGCAGCGATGCCCCCTTGGTCTCCTTCAGGGTGACGACGGCGACCACGGTGATCGCGCAGGCGATCATGATGTAGATCGCGACGGGAACCCACGTGTTGTACTGCTGCAGCAGCGCGGCGGCAATGATCGGCGCCATCGACCCGGCCAGAATCGACGTGACCTGGTAGCCGAGTGATACCCCGGAGTAGCGCATCCGAGTCGGGAACATTTCGCTCATGATCGCGGGCTGACCGGCATACATCAGGGCGTGGAAGCAGAGCCCGACCGTGACGGCGAGAATGATGAGCACCGGGTTCAGCGTGTCGAACATGGGGAAGGCGAAGAATGCCCAGCTGGCACCTAGCACGGCACCGGCGAGGTAGACGGGCTTACGGCCGAGGCGGTCCGAAAGGCGGCCGACCTGCGGAATCACGATGAAGTGCACGACGTGGGCGATCAGCAGGGCGATCAGCAGCTGGCCCGTGTCGTACTCGTGCACCGTCTTCAAATAGACGATCGAGAAACTCACGATGATGTAGTACAGGATGTTTTCGGCGAAGCGCAGACCCATGGCTCCGAGGATTCCCTTGGGGTACTTCTTCACGACCTCGAGCACGCCATAGTTGACGGCCTTCTCGGCCTCAACCTGGGCACGGGCCTCGAGAAAGATCGGGGCTTCGCTGACGTGGGTGCGAATGTAGTAGCCGATCACGACGATGATCGCGGAGAGCCAGAACGCCACACGCCAGCCCCAGCTGAGGAACTGCTCGGGCGGAAGGAGCCAGGTCATGGTCAGCAGCACGAGGGTGGCGAGCAGGTTGCCCACCGGAACGGCGGCCTGCGGCCAGCTTGACCAGAAGCCACGCGACGCGTTCGGGCTGTGCTCGGCGACGAGCAGAACGGCGCCGCCCCACTCGCCACCGACGGCGAAGCCCTGGATGAAGCGGAGGGCCACGAGCAGCGCGGGGGCCCAGTAGCCGATGGTGTCGAAGCCGGGCAGGCAGCCCATGAGGAAGGTGGCGGCACCAACCATGATGATCGTCACCTGCAGGGTGTGCTTGCGACCGAGTTTGTCACCGATCTGGCCGAACACGATGCCGCCCAAAGGCCGCGCAATGAACCCGACGGCGTAGGTGAGGAAGGCGGCGATAATGCCGTCCAGCTCACTGCCGGCGTTCGGGAAGAAGACCGTGCCGAAGACCAGGCTCGCGGCCGTGGCATAGAGAAAGAACTCATACCATTCCACGACCGTGCCCACCATCGACGCGGCGACGATCTTCTTGAGGCCGGACTTTTCAGTTTCGCTGCCGGCGGTTGGCGTGGTCTTACCGGAATCGGCAGCCCCAACGCGTTGATTGACACTCATTGTCTGTCTCCTTTGTGTCGTCAATGACACGTGCTGTGCGGTGAGAAGTGCGCGGAAGATTTCGGCCGCCTGGCTGAAGCACGACCTGACTGAGTATTCCCGCAGGACGGCCGGGCAACAAGAGTCAAAATGACAGAGCGCGTGTGCATAATTGCAGATATGACCTTTGAACCGGCTGGTACCGACCCACACCCCGATGATCTGCTGATCTTTCTGGCCGTTGCCCGCACCGGGCGTTTCACGACCGCCGCCGAGGGCCTGGGCCTCAACCACACCACGGTGTCCCGGCGGATCGCCGCTCTGGAGAAGGCGCTCGACGGTCGTCTGTTGGCCCGCGCTGTCGGCGGCTGGGAGTTGACCGAGCTCGGACACCGAGCCCTGACTGCGGCCGAAGGCGTCGAATCGGCGCTCACCCTGCTGCGCAGCTCCGCGACAGATTCCCCGCAGCTGTCCGGAGTGGTGCGCATGTCGGCCACCGACGGGTTTAGCGCCTACATCGCCGCCCCGGCCGTGGCAGCGCTACAGCGACGGCATCCGCTGCTGCGAGTTGAAATCGTCACCGTGACACGTCGCGCCCTGCAGCACCGCTCCGGCCTGGATATCGAGGTCGTGGTCGGTGAGCCGCAGGTGCACCGGGCCGAATCGATCCTGCTCGGCTATTACCACCTCGGTATGTACGCCTCCCGGCCGTACCTGGCCGAACACGGCACTCCGACGACGGTGGAGGAGCTGACGCAGCATCCGCTCGTCTATTTTGTGGATTCGATGCTGCAGGTCGACGATCTCGACGCGCCCAGGCGGCTGGTACCGCAGATGCGGGAGTCGCTCAGCTCGACGAACGTCTTCGTGCATGTCGAGGGCACCAGGGCCGGCGCTGGAATCGGCTTCCTGCCGTGTTTCATGGCCGATCAGCACGCTGATCTGGTACGGGTGCTGCCGCAAAGTTTTCAGGAGCGACTGCCGTACTGGATGGTATTGCGCACCGAATCGCTGCGGCTGCCCGCCGTGGCGGCACTGGTGGGCGCCCTGCGTGCCCAGATGGAATCGTATGCCGCGGCGTTGCTTGGTCATCACGACGGCCAGCGAGATCCTGCCGCGCAACTGGCCGTCTAGACTAGGAGCACACCGGCGGGAGTGGTGGAATTGGCAGACACGCAGGATTTAGGTTCCTGTGCTTTCGAGCGTGGGGGTTCAAGTCCCCTCTCCCGCACACGGTCATCGGGCGTCACCTCCCCCTAATGCCGGGGCGGAGCGGCCGGGCAATTTCCCACGATTGCGCGATACTCTGGGCTCGTTATCCGCTGCACTCACCCGATAAATGCCCGCCGCCAACTGGAGTTCCCTGCATGAATCCCACCGCACTGATTCCCTGGCTCGACCCGACCCAGATCATCGAATCGGCCGGTCCGTGGGCGCTGCTCGTCGTCTGTGCCATCGTCTTCGCCGAGACCGGATTGCTCGTCGGATTTCTCCTCCCCGGGGACACGCTGTTGATCATCACCGGCCTACTCGCGTTCCCCGCAGCCGGCGTGATTCAGATCGACATCTGGTGGGTCGCACTGGCCATCGGCTTTGCGGCATTTCTCGGCGGCGAGGTCGGCTACCTCATCGGTCATAAGTTCGGCCCGCGCGTCTTCGAACGCAAGGAATCCGGCCTGTTCAGCATTAAAAACGTTGACCGCACCAATGCATTCTTCGTGCGTTTCGGCGGCGTCGCCGTCATCGTGGCCCGGTTTGTGCCGATCGTGCGTACCTTTGCCCCGGTCGCCGCCGGTGTCGGCCACATGGACTACCGCAAGTACACCCTGTACAACCTGATCGGTGCCCTGCTCTGGGGAACCGGGCTGACCCTTGCAGGCTATTTTCTCGGCTACATTCCGCCGGTCGCTGACTTCGTGACGGCCTACATCGACCTGATCCTAATCGGTGCCGTCGTGATCACCCTGATCCCGACGGTGTACCACTACGTGCAGTCGGTCGTGAAGGCCCGTCGCCTGCGCGATCGGCCCAGCGAAGCCACCGGCAGCCACCTGCTCGACCCCGACACGTTCAAGACGAACCACTCCGGCCGGCACGAGGTCTGATCAGCTGCTTCTGATCAACTGGTTCTGATCAGCTCAGCGGTGCTGCTGGTCTTCGTGCTCGGCGTGCTCGGACGGTTCCAGCTGAAAGGTGGAGTGGGCGACGTCGAAATGCTTCGCCAGGCACCCCGACAGCTCGTCGAGCAGGGTGCCCGTGCCGGCAGCGAGCACCGTCGGTTCGACGACGACGTGGGCGGTGAACACGTGCGCGCCGCTCGTAATGGCCCAAACGTGCACGTCGTGCACGGCGACGACACCAGTGGTACCGAGCAGGTGGCGCCGAATCTCGGACACGTCCGTGTCGGCCGGTGTTGACTGACTGAACACCCGCACGACGTCCCGCAGCAAGAAGTAAGCGCGCGGCACGATCATTCCGGCGATGACCAGCGAAGCGACAGCATCCGCCCCCGCAAAACCGGTCAAGAGGATGACGATGGCCGCGACGATCACAGCTACCGACCCGAGAGCGTCACCGAGCACCTCGAGGTAGGCGCCACGCATGTTGATCGACCCGGCGGCGGCCGGACGCAGCAGCACCATAGCCGCCACGTTCGCGGCGAGACCGATGATCGCAACGACGAGCATCGGAGTGCCGAGCACCTCCGTGTCGCTCGGGCGCACCAGCCGCAGCACCGCCGCGACGGAGACGACACCGGCCACCACGAGCAGGATCAGACCATTGATGAGCGCGCCGAATACCTCAGCGCGCTGAAAGCCGAAGGTGGCCCGGTCCGTGGCTGGCCTTGCCGCGACCAGGGTGGCGGTCAACGCGACGATGAGCCCGAACAGGTCGGAGAGCATGTGCCCGGCGTCGGCCAACAGGGCGAGCGAGCCGGTCAGCCAGGCTCCCAGTACCTCGAGCACCAGAACGGAACCCACGATGCCGATGGCGATCGACAAACGCCTCCGATTCGATCCGGTGCCGTGCGCGTGATCGTGGCCCATGGCACAAGGTTAGGGCCGTGGTGGGCTGCTCGCCAGCCGCCCGGCGAGTTGGCAGTGAATCAGCTGCCGAGCACCTCGCGCAGTACCGGAACGAGACCCTCGAAGGCGATCGCCCGATGGCTAACCTGGTTTTTCACGTGCCCCGAGAGTTCGGCGGCCGAGATGGCATAGCCCTCCGGCAGAAAGATCGGGTCGTACCCGAATCCATTCTCGCCGGCCGGTTCGAACAGAAGCTGCCCCGGCCATTCGCCGGTCACGGCACGTTCGGTGCCGTCGGGCAGCGCGAGGGCTGCCACGCAGGTGAAGTGCGCGTCGCGGTGCTGCTCGGGAACGTCGCTGAGCTGCCAGAGCAACAGGCGCAGATTCTCGCCAGCATCTTTGGCCGGGCCAGACCAGCGCGCAGAAAAGATGCCGGGCGCTCCGCCGAGAATGTCGACACAGATGCCGGAATCGTCGGCAATGGCCGGCAGCCCGGTGTGCGCCGCGGCAGCACGGGCCTTGATCAGGGCGTTCTCGGTGAAACTGACGCCGTCTTCGACCGGCTCGGGGCCGTCGTAGGCGAGCACCTCAACGCCCGGAAGCTGTGGGGCCAGGATGCGCCGCAGCTCTTCAACCTTGTGGGCGTTGTGCGTGGCGAGAACGATCTGCACGTGTCAGTTCCCCAGCGCGCTGGTCTGAAACTCGGTCAGGGTGACGGCGCCCTTCAGCGCCAGATCGAGCAACGTGTCCAGTTCACTGCGGTCAAACGGTGCCGCCTCGGCGGTGCCCTGCACCTCGACGAATTTGCCCCGACCGGTCACGACCACGTTCATGTCGGTGTCGGCTCGCACGTCTTCGGTGTAGGCCAGATCGAGCATGGGGACACCGCCGATGATGCCAACTGACACGGCCGAGACGCTGTCGATGAGCGGCTGCGCCTTCTGCGAGATGAACTTCTTGCTGCGACCCCACTCAAGCGCGTCAGCGAGGGCCACGTAGGCGCCCGTGATGGCCGCGGTGCGGGTGCCGCCGTCGGCCTGCAGCACGTCACAGTCGAGCACCAGGGTGTTCTCGCCCAGCGCCTTCATATCGACGACAGCGCGCAGGCTGCGGCCGATCAAGCGGCTGATCTCGTGGGTGCGGCCGCCGATCTTGCCCTTAACCGATTCGCGGTCCATGCGGCTGTTGGTCGAGCGGGGCAGCATCGAGTATTCGGCAGTGACCCAGCCCTTGCCCTTGCCGCTCATCCAGCGCGGAACGCCATTGGTGAACGATGCCGTGCAGAGCACCTTGGTGCGCCCGTAGGAGATCAGTGCCGATCCTTCGGCCTGGTCGCTCCAGCCGCGCTCGATCGTGATCGGGCGCAGTTCGTCGTTGGTGCGCCCGTCGGCGCGCAGGGTTTCGGTCACGGTGTACTCCTAGTGGTTCGGGTTCAAGACGGAAAAGGGTGGCGATGCGAGTGCGCTCAGATTGATCGCGCCGGTTTCGATCAGTTCGACCCGGTTGATTTCGGGGCCGATCAGGCGATGAGCGAGGGCCAGAAAATCCTCGGCGCTGTCACCGGTGGCCTCGTAGCGATAGGTCGGCGGACTCGTGCGGCCACGTTCGAGCCCCTGGCTGACCAGCACCCGGTAGACGTCGTTGGCGGTTTCGGTGTCGCTGGAGACCAGAGTCACGCCCTCCCCCATGACATATGAGATCGCGCCGCGCAGGAACGGATAGTGGGTACAGCCGAGCACCAGGGTGTCGACCTCGGCCGCGCGCAGCGGTGCGAGGTATTCCTCGGCGACGGCGAGCAGCTCGGCGCCGGTCGTGACACCGGCCTCGACGAACTCCACAAAACGGGGACAAGCCTGGCTGAACAGGGAGATTTGGGGCGCCGCAGCAAAGGCATCGTTGTAGGCGCGGGAGTTGACGGTGCCGACCGTTCCGATCACCCCGACCCGCTGGTTACGCGTGGTCACGACCGCACGCCGAACTGCGGGCTGGATGACTTCAATCACCGGAACGCTGTAGCGTTCGCGGGCATCGCGCAGCATGGCCGCCGACGCCGTGTTGCAGGCAATGACGAGCAGTTTCACGTCCTGGGCGACGAGGTCATCGAGCACGTCGAGTGCGAAACCGCGCACATCGGCGATCTTCTTCGAGCCGTAGGGCGAGTGCGCCGTATCGCCGATATAAAGGATGGATTCGTTCGGTAACTGGTCCTTGATCGCCCGGGCGACGGTCAGGCCGCCCACTCCGGAATCGAAAATACCAATCGGCGCATCCGTCACGAAGATCAAGCCTAGCCCGACCGAGCGGATAAGCTGTGCCGGGTGACCCCGTCCCCCACTTTCCCCGTTCCCGCAGATGGCGACCCGGCCGCCCGCACGCCGGCACTGCACTCACCGGCACTGCGAACCGACCGCTACGAACTCACGATGGTCGACGCCGCAATCCAAAGTGGGACCGCCGATCGCGAGTGCATGTTCGAGGCCTTCGCCCGGCGCCTGCCGGCGGGCCGCCGCTATGGCATCGTCGCCGGCACCGGCCGACTGCTGGACCTGATTCGGCAGTTTCGCTTCGAAACCGAAGAACTGACCTGGCTGGAGCAGAACGGGGTCGTGCGCACGCCCACCCTCGACTATCTCGCCAATTACTCCTTCAGCGGCAACATCTGGGGCTATCAGGAAGGGGAAGCCTACTTTCCCGGGTCGCCGCTTCTGCTGGTGGAAAGCACCTTCGCCGAGGGCGTCATTCTGGAGACACTCATTTTGAGCGTGCTCAACTACGACATCGCGGTCGCGAGCGCGGCCGCGCGCATGGTCTCGGTCAGCCTCGGCCGCCCGATCGCCGAAATGGGCTCACGCCGCACCAATGAGCATTCGGCGGTCGCTGCCGCCCGCGCCGCATTCATCGCCGGCTTCGCCTCGACCAGCAACCTCGAAGCCGGCCGCCAGTGGGGCCTGCCAACGATGGGCACCGCCGCGCACTCATTTATTTTGCTGCACGACAGCGAAGAAGAAGCATTCCAGGCGCAAGTGGATGCCTTCGGTGCGGCTACGACGCTGCTCGTGGACACCTACGACGTGCCCGCCGGCATCGCCCGGGCGGTCAAGGTCGCTGGCCCCGACCTCGGTTCAATCCGCATCGACTCCGGGGATCTACCCACCGTCGTGGCCGCCGCGCGCGCCCAGCTTGACGCGCTCGGCGCGGTCAACACGAAGATCACGGTCACGAGCGATCTCGACGAGTTCGCCATCGCTGCCCTGTCGGCCAGCCCGGTCGACGCCTTTGGCGTCGGTACCTCGGTGGTCACCGGTTCTGGCGAGCCGGCCGCCGGCCTGGTCTACAAGCTCGTCGCACACAAGGGACACGGCGATGACTGGATTTCCGTTGCCAAGACCTCAACCGCGAAACTCTCCATCGGTGGACGCAAGAGCGCACTGCGCCGAGTGGATGGCGCCGGTATCGCGCAGGAAGAAATCGTCGTGCTCGACCATGGGCCCGCTGCCCAGTTCGATTCCCGCAGCGGACTGGAACGAACACTCCTCGTGCCCCTCATCGAAGGCGGCACTGTCGACAATCGCTACCTGGGATCTGCCGGGACCCTGCGCGCTCGCGCGCATAATGCATCCGTTATGCAGGAATTGCCGATTGAAGCGTTTCGGCTCGGGCGCGGCGAGGCTGTTATTCCGACCTCGTACCGCTAGCTGCGGCCGGACTACCTGCTACTTGGCCTTCATCTTTTCGTAGATGGCCTTGCAGGTCGGGCAGACCGGAAACTTCTCCGGGTCGCGCCCCGGCAACCACTTCTTGCCGCACAGCGCCTTGACCGGCTTGCCGGAAATGGCCGACTCCATGATTTTGTCTTTCGGGACGTAGTGCGAAAACCGTTCGTGGTCGCCCGGTTCAAGCTGCTCCTGCTTGATGAGTTCTTCAAGCTCACGGTCGAGGGTGGACGTTCCGCCGCCGGGCTGGCCGGGTTCTGCAATGCTCGCGCGAAATTCAGTCATGGCACCAGTCTAAGCAATCTCGGGCCGGCTGGGCTGGCACGGGGTGATCAGGTAGGTGGTGATCAGGCGCGCTGCGCGGAGGCGAGCATCTCGGGTCCACGTCGTTCGAAGGTGCGCGAGCCGAGCCAGATTCCGACGATCACGGCGAGCAGACCGAGCCCGATTCCAGCTCCCAGGCTACGCAGATGCCAGACCGGATCCTCGGTAATTCCCAGGTACGCGAACAGGAGCGCGGGCAGCGCGAGAACGATCGAGCCGGTGAAGGTCAACGATTGCACCAGAGCCGCTGCCGTGTCGGAGGCCTGCGGCTGCGCAAACGGGCTGTCGCCGGGTTTCGTGACCGGGTACGGAAACCTCGTCGAGGTGTAGCTCGAAAAACCCAGACCGGCCAGAAGGATGCAGGTGCTCACTCCCAGCATGGATGGCAGCACCGTCCAGTCTCCGTAGAACCAGATACTGATGGCCGACCCCATGCCGATAACGGGGATGGCCATGACCAATGCGGGAACGAGCCGACCGATGCGGTCGGCTACCCCGCGCGTACCGGAGGCAACGTGCAGCCAGATGGCCGTGCTGTCGTAGGCGACGTCGTTGTGCATAGTCCAGCCGAGGAAGACGCACATGAGCGGAACCGGGACCAAGGCGAGGTAGTGCAAGGGCACACCGGCGATAATGAGTGGCAGGACCGCGATAATCGGAACGATCGGGATCATGATGAGCGATACCCAGTAGCGCGAGTCACGGGCCCAGTAAGTGAAGGTGCGCGCCGCGATGGCGCCGACGGCGTTGTGCGGCATGCGGTCGAACCAGCCCAGCCCAGAATACTGCTTCGCTGCCGCTTCGCGACCAGGCGACACGAGCATACGCGCCACGACCAGCTGCCAGATCAACCACAGGGTGTAGACCGACGCTGCAGCGATCACGAGCTTGAGAATGGCCGGGCCCCAGGCACCGGTGGAGGCGTCCCCGGGCACTGCCCAGGCTGCACCGAGCGGCGTCCAGCCCAGAATTGAGGCGAGCGTGCCGAGCAGGGTACGGCCGTGCCGGGCCCAGTCCGTGCTGATCAGCACCACGACCACCGGGGAAATCATGACCAGCACGACGACTCCAATGAGGCCGGTGAATTCTCGCGAACGCCGGGTGGAGAGCAGAAATGCTGCAAGGGATGCGCTCACTCGCGACAACAGAATGCAGGTGGCCAGGATGAGTCCGGCTGAGACGAGCGCGAGCAGCGTCTGGCCCACGCCACGCGACCAGGTAAACACCGTGCCGAGCAGAACAATGCTCAGCGTGACGGCCGGAACACCGATGAGAGCCGACCCTGCCAGGCCCAGCGACAGGGAACGATTCGGAATGCCCAGGAAGGCGAACTTGCGTGGGTCCATGCTGTCGTCGATTCCGGCGACGATCGGGATGAGCAGAAAGCCCAGCACCACCACCGATCCGGCCACGATGAGCGAATCACGAATCAGAACCGGGTCACCGACGAATCGCAGGGAGATCAGGGCGACGAGAAAAGTGATGGCAACGCCGAGCCCGTAGAGCAGGCCGACGAGCAGGCCGACGACCTGCCAGGGACTCCGGCAAAATAGGTTAGCGAGCAGCCGGAGTTTCAATCCGAAAAATTGTGCAACCATTCCATGCCCTCCGCCACCTTGCGCCCACCGGCGAGTTCAACGAACCGGTCTTCGAGCGTCTTCTGACCACGCACCTCGTCAACGGTGCCGGCAGCCAGGACCCGCCCCTGCACGATGATCGCGACGTGATCGCAGACCCGCTGAATCAGATCCATACCGTGGCTGGACAGCACGACGGTGCCGCCGGCAGCAACATACTTCTGCAGAATTTCGGTGACGTTGACCGCGGAAACCGGGTCGACCGACTCGAAGGGTTCATCGAGCACGAGTACGCGGGGGGAATGGATCATGGCACAGGCCAGGGCGATCTTCTTGGTCATGCCGGCGGAGTAGTCGGCGACCAGCCGGTTGAGTGCGTCCTCGAGGCCGAACGCCGCGGCCAAATCCGCCGACCGGGTACGCACAGTGTCGTTGTCGAGCCCGCGGAGCGTGCCAGCGTAATAAAGCAGCTGCGCCCCGGTCAGCCGATCGAACAGCCGAAGCCGATCGGGCAGCACCCCGATGACGCGCTTGGCGTCGTTGGGTCGCTTCCAGACGTCGATTCCGTGCACGGTGACGGTTCCGGCTGCCGGCCGAAGCAGCCCGGTGATCATGGACAGTGTCGTGGTCTTGCCGGCACCGTTCGGTCCGACGATGCCATAAAATGACCCGGCACGAACAGTCAGGTTGAGGTCGGAAACCGCGATGGTCTGTCCGAAGCGTTTGATCAGGCCACGGGCCTCGATCACAATCGGGGCCGGCTTGGCCACGGATGCGAGCACGGACTTCGGTTGTGCCTTCAGGCTCGCCTTCGGTCCGGCCTTCGGGGCCGTTCTGGGTGCCGTTTTGGGCGCTGACTGGGGCGCCGTTTGAATCTCGGATTGAGCCTCGGTCTGTGGCTCTAGCTCGGCTGGAACCTCGGTAGGTAGCTCTAGCTCGGCCGGAACCTCGGTCTGTGGCTCCAGCTCGGCTAGAACCTCGGTCTGGGGATCCGGCGCGGCCGGGTCTGTGGGCGCAGCGGCGCGGAGCCGGTCCTGGAGCGCATCACGCGTCGCATAGGGACGAGTCGTTTCGTCGGTCGCTCTGTTGGCGAGCGACGACGTCGTGGCCGCGGATGGTGCCGGAGCGGTCGTTGACGCGGGGATGGATGCCTTTCGAACCGCCGGCTTGCGCACGGTCGGTTTGCGTGCAGCCGGCTTGCGTGCGGCCGGCTTGGCCGGTGTGGCCGTTGTGTCAGAGGAGGTTGATGCGTTCGGTTCAGGCGCGGTCGATTTCTTAGCCGTGGCCGCAGCCGATGCCCCAGCGGCTGGCTTGCGTACAGCTGGTTTACGCGCAGCAGGTTTACGCACGGCAGGTTTACGCGCAGCCGGCTTCGGAACGGGAGGTTCCAGCGTGGCTGGTTCAACGAGAGCTGACTCAATTGCCGCCGGACCCGCGGCGTTGAGTTCCACGATCTTTCGTTCCACGGCGTTAGGCGCTTTCGATTCAGCGGAAGTGACAGTGACAGATTCGTCGTCAGGTTCGGAGTTAAGCGGCACAAAAGTCACTCAGCTAACCTACCAAGGACCAACGACCTGAGGGCGCGGAAGGCCGCTTGACAGCCATTTCAACCTGTGAGTACGCTCCATGCCGGGTCACGAAATGGACACGTGCTGCGCCGTTTCTGCCCGCGGAACGACCCGACGGGTTATGGTGAGGTTGACATAACGGTGTGTCTTTACGTGAACATGTAGGTGAATCCTAAGCAAACTCTTCGCAAGCGAGTGGGGTTTCAGGCGTAGCCCCAACCATTCTTGAGGAGATAATCGTGACGACACAGGCAGGTAAGACGCAGTCGGTCAAGACACAGGTCGTTATTCTGGCCGCCGGCATGGGCAGCCGCCTCGGACGCTCTCTGCCGAAGCCGCTCACCGAACTTAACGATGGCCGCACCATCATGCAGCAGCAGTTCGACAACATCGCCCACGCCTTCGGCAATGCCGCCAAGGTCACCATCGTCGTCGGCTACAAGCTCGAGCACATCATCGAAGCGTTCCCACAGGCATCCTTCGTTTACAACGAAGAATACGACCAGACCAACACGTCGAAAAGCCTGCTGCGTGCCCTGCAGGCGTCGAAGTCGGGCGGCGTGCTCTGGATGAACGGTGATGTCGTCTTCGACCCGGCCATTCTCGACCGCGCGGCCGCCATGATGGCCCGCGACCAGTCCTTCGTCACCGTGAACACCGACAAGGTGTCCGATGAAGAGGTCAAGTACACGACGAGCGCCGAGGGCTATATCAAGGAGTTGTCCAAGACCGTCAAGGGCGGACTCGGCGAAGCCGTCGGCATCAACTACGTGTCGAGTGCCGACAAGGCGACGCTGATCCGCCAACTGAGCAAGGTAGCCGACCAGGACTACTTCGAGCGCGGCATTGAGCTTGCGATCGAGCAGAACCGCATGCTGGTGGAGCCGGTGAACATCTCCGACTTCTACGCCGTCGAGGTGGATTTCGCCGAAGACCTCGAGCGCGCGAACTTGTTCGTCTAACCGACACCGAACGGCACGACGGAAAAACCCCATGCCGAGGCGCTGGGTTTTTCCGTCGTGCCGCAACGCGAGTCGCTGCGCCTCAGTTGAGGCGAACGAAACCGCGACCTGAGGCGGGTGGCCGGAGCGTGCGCGCCGGCCAAGATTCATCAATCGGGGGATTTAGGCCCAATGCTGTTCACTTAAGTTCTTGGTTTGAGTATTTTCCTGACTGGCCATTTGGACATTTTGCGTTTGACGGCACGTGGGACGACGCGGTGACGTCGTAAGGGCAGGAGCTCGTGGATGATTTCCTGGCAGAAGTTGGTGAAGGCTCCAGCCAATCGCTGAGGGGGAAAAAGCCGGGCGCGCGGCAAGGGATCGCCGCGCGGCCCGGAGGGTGCCTGTGAAGGAGAAGCGCAACGGGTCTTCCTCGAAGTGTTGAGCAACGGTGCCAATGAGGGATCTGATCGCGTAGTGCACGCACAGGAATCCATAGATTTCCTGCAGTACCCCGTCGGGTGTTTTGGATCGCAGAACGAGTCCGGGTCCGCGTTGGTGGGTTTTGAGTTCGTCGAAACAGGACTCGATTTCTCACCGCTTGGCGTAGGCGCTGGCCAGGTCGTCCGCATCGGCGGCCACCGGGTCCAATATGTTGGTGATCAGGCGAAACGTGCTGACATCCTCGCCGGTGGTGACGTCATATTCGATGACACGCACCGGGATCCCCGCGGTGTTGTTGCGCCGGTCCTTGCTGCTGGGGTACAGGGTCGAGAGGTAGGACCCGTCCGCGAGTTCCTTCAGCACGGGCAGCAGGTTGTTGGCTTTCATCCGCCAAAGCAGGTCAGCGCCCGTGGCGACGCTGTCCTTCCAGGCCGAGTACGAATAGAACCCGCGGTCGGCCGACAGCAGCATGTCCTTTTTCAGATCTGCCAGCAGCGCCGGATACAGGTCATGTTCAGCGGCGTGATACCCGGAGACCACCGCAGAAATTACCGCATGGGTGCCGCCTTCGACCAGGCCCAGCACCCGTGTCTGCGGGAATGTGCTCTTGAATTCCGTCTTTGTCCCCGGACGGCCATAGGCACGCTCAATAGCTGGGACATCCGCCAAATCCAGGGTCGTCCCGTCGACACTAACTAACGGCCACTTTCGGGAAAATCCGCTACCGCCCGAAACTCCGAAGGGTTTAGCGACCTGGGCGAACAACTCGACCATCATCGTCGAGCCCAACCGAGTCCGTGCTTGAAAAATCGCTGCTCTGGACGGCAAAGTCCATTCGCGAAATCGCCCCGTGACCCATTCCATCCCAGCCAACAACGACCGCATGACTTCCTCATACGAGCGAGCGGAAAACAGGGCCAAGGCCATCACGTAGTAGACCATCAGTCGGGACGGCAACAGCCGATTCCGCTGCTAGAAAGCACCCGTCCGCTCGATCACGGCATCAACCACATCGGGCGGGAAGACCCGCGTCAACACGCCCAAAGAAACATGATCACTCAACCGCTCCGGACCTACCGGAGTTACCCATCCAATTCGCGCCATGCCATGCCAGAAAGTTAAAATTTTAATACTAAGTGCACAGCATTGGGATTAGGCCACAGATCCACGGCAGGCCAACGCTCATGGAAGGCACGGCGCGAGTCCTGACCAGAGAGAATGCCCCGTGTGGCGCCTGGGCCTGAAGTAAATTATCCCGCCGAAGCACGAGCCAGCGATTCCGGGATAAAGGTCCCGTCCGCTGAGCAGCGAGGTTGCCGCCGTCCCGGGTTGGGCCGGACTGAAGTGGCGTTACAACCGCTGCACTCGAGTTCGTATCGGGGTGAAGTGACCCCGTCAGCTGGAGCCGGATTCGGTCTCAGTCTGGCCTCAGAATGGCAATACGGGCACGTTATTCTCATGGAATGAACTCCTTCGTCCGGCCCTGCCCCGCCGAATCTGAAGTTTGCAAAATTTTACGGGACCGTTGGGCTTAGTTTGTTCCCATCGCTCTGGCGACCGCTACCCCCATCACCACCCCCCAAACGGGATTCACTCTGATGCTGCACGGCGGGAGGACAAACCGAAACACGCACAACACCAGAACCATCACTGGCCGAAAGATATCAATCATTCAAAGCCAGGCCCCGTTTCTCCGGGAGTCCTATGGTGCCGAGCGCAGCGACCACGAAGAACCCCGCGAAAACCGCGAAGAGCAGCCCGGTTCCGCCGGTATCGCGCAGGAGGGGCACCGCCAGCGGTGCGACGATCGCGGCAATGCGACCACTGCCTGCCGCCCACCCGGAGCCAGTGGCCCGAATGCGAGTGGGATAGACCTCCGGCGTCACCGCGTAGAGCGCACCCCACGCTCCCAGGTTGAAGAACGAGAGCAGCATGCCCGCTGCAATCACCTGGCTGGCATTCGTTGCGAGGCCAAACAGAGCAGCCGAACTGGCCGAACCGACCAGGAACACAGCGAGGGTGCTACGTCGGCCCCACCGTTCGATTAGATACGCCGAAGCGGCATAGCCCGGAAGCTGCGCCACGGTGATGATCAGCGTATACGCGAAGGAACGCACGAGTGAGAAGCCTGAGGCGACCAGAACGGTAGGCAACCAGATGAAGGCACCGTAATAGGAAAAATTGACGCAGAACCAGACCAACCAGAGGGCGGCCGTGCGGCCACGCAGTCCCGGCGGCCACAGCGCGGTGAAGCCTCCTGCGGAAACCTTTCGTTCGGCTCCGGCCCGATCGGCCGGGTCCAATGCTGGGGGTGGGACCGTGACTCCGGCCGAGAGTTCGAAGCGGCGAACGGTCGACTCTGCCTGTACAAACCTCCCACGCGATTCAAGAAAACGGACCGATTCCGGAAGCCGCAACCGCACGAACATGGCGTAGAGGGCCGGGGCCGCGCCGACGGCCAGGGCCCAGCGCCATCCGTTCTCCGACGACGGCACCACAAGATATCCGATCACTGCCGCGAGGGTCCAGCCAATCGCCCAGAACGATTCCAGCAACACGATGATCCGACCGCGAATTCGCGGCGGCGCGAACTCGCTAACGAGGGTCGAGGCGACCGGAAGCTCAGCGCCGAGACCGAGCCCCACAACGAAGCGCCAGGCGATCAGCACGGCCACCGATCCGGAAAGAGCGGATGCCCCCGTCGCCACGCCGTAAACGAGGAGGGTCAGCGCAAATACCTGGCGGCGTCCGATGCGATCGGCCAAGAGTCCACCGAGAACAGCGCCAACGGCCATGCCGACGAAACCGGCGGAAGCGATCCAGGACAATTCCATGCCGTTCGTGTTCCACTGCACCGCCAATTGGGCCAGCACGAAGGAGATGAGCCCCACATCCATGGCGTCCAACGCCCAGCCCAGGCCGGACCCGACCAGAAGGCGTCGATGCTCCCGGGTAAACGGCAGGGCATCCAATCGGGCGGTGCGGGTTGCGGGCGGAACTTTGGCCACAGACTTTCCATTTCAATTCGACACTGAACGATCAACCCCAATTTTACGCGCGTCACTGGCGTAGATTTGAAGGACAGACCTTGAGAGGATGGACAAACGTGGGGCAGAACAGCTTGACCAAAGACCTCGACATTCTTGAGATCGAGACCGTGGTGCTGGTGGCCGACGATGGAACACCGATCGGCACGGCCGACAAGGCACTCGTGCACGACGATAACACCGCCCTGCACCTGGCTTTTTCGTGCCACGTCTTCGATGAGAACGGGCGTATCCTGGTCACCCGGCGGGCGCTGACCAAAAAGGCCTGGCCCGGCGTGTGGACCAACTCCTTCTGTGGTCACCCCGCACCGAGCGAAACCCTGGCTGATGCGGCCAGGCGCCGAGCGGGCCATGAACTCGGTATCGCCCTGACCGAACTCACCCTGGTGCTGCCCGATTTTCGCTACCGGGCGATCGACGCCTCCGGAATCGTGGAGAACGAAATATGCCCGGTCTTCACGGCGATCACGCACTCGACGGTCGTGCCACGTGCCGACGAAGTAATGGAATGGCGGTGGGTGCCGCGCGACGACCTCGTGACGGCGGTACGCATCACCCCGTGGGCGTTCAGCCCCTGGCTGACGCTGCAACTCCCCCTCCTCTTCCCCCAGGGCTAGATCACTCCCGCCCGAACTCGGCTGCACCATCTTCAGGTTCGTTACCCCCGGCGCGGCAGCCGAGAAACGGTTACGGTGGCTGCGGCGCCCGCGTCCGGCGGGACGATCACGACCTGCCTGGCCGGAATATCGCAGCCGGCCGTTCGCACCAAAAGTTCGGCCGTTGGATCGGTGCCGCGTTTGATGACCGCGAGCGCGACCGTACCCAATTCGAAATGCCGGGCAACCGAAGTCACCCGCCCGACGATCTGGTCCGCACCGTCTTTGTTCGGTGCCACAACTTCGTCGCCGCGCGCGGGCCGCACACTGTGTTTATCAGCACTGTGCGCATCTTCCGGGTAGAGCATCACGAGCCGGCGCGGGGGATGCCCGATGTTGTGCACCTTGGCCACCGTCTGCTGGCCGCGATAACCGCCCTTGTTCAGGTGCACGGCTGTGCGCAACCAATCAAGTTCATGGGGAATCGTCTTTTCGTCAACCTCCGAGGAAAAATGTGGCCGCCAGGCTGCTACGCGCAAGGCCTCGAGGGCGTCAAGTCCAGCGACAGGAATATCGGAGGCGACGATCCCTGCCAGGGCGCTTCGCGGCACCAATACCTCGCTGTAGGTCCAGCCCGCCGCCGGATGCCTGGTAGCCTTCGCGTACTGAAATCCACCCGGGCCAACGCTCATCCACCGGTCCCGCCAGACCACGGGAAGCCCATGAGGGGCCGTAACCGGAAGCGTCGGCTGGCCGAGGGTTCCGATGGTCGCGAATTCGATGGAACGATCCATCAGTTCTACCCGCAGCGCGAATTGCATGCTGCCCAACCATGTGAGCAGCCCTGCTACTTCGTTTCGCTCCATCAGCAGCCACAGATCGGTTCCGTCATCAAACAGGCGCACCGCATAGTCGATCCGCCCGGTCATATTGAGTAGAAGGGTCTCCGAGGATTCGCCCGGCGCCAAACCGGCGACACTCTGGCTGGTCAATGAATTTATCCAGCTGAGGCGATCGGGACCGCTGATGGTAATCACAGCCCGGTGTGAGAGGTCCACGATCGCGGTTCCTGCAGCCAGTGCGCGCTGCTCGTCGAGGGGGTCCCCATAGTGGGCAGCCACTCCGGCATCGACCGCCTGGTCGGCACCGACAGCGCCGGGCCGGTTCAGAAATTCGTTGAACGCGACCGGCGCGTTCCCGACGGAGATCTGCGGAGCGAGCATTCCCTGCGTTGAATTCATCTGTCTCCATTGGGCGCCATCAACTGCCCGATATTGTCGTGCCTGGTTAGTACATTCCGAGTTGGAGCCGAGCTGCTTCCGACATCCGGTCCTGGCCCCACGGTGGGTCCCAGACCAGTTCGATATCGATCTCGCCGACGCCCGGAACCGCCTGAATTGCGGTGCGGGCATCCTCTTTGAGCACATCGCCCATGCCGCAGCCCGGAGCGGTCATTGACATGTTGACTTCGACCCGGTGGGTGCCATCGGGCAGCGGCTCCGCCTCGCACAGGTAGATCAGCCCCAGATCGACAACATTGATCGGGATTTCCGGGTCGAACACGTTCTTGAGCGCATCGAGCACCTGGTCCAGGTCGAACGGACCGTCATTCATGGTCACGGTTTCGGCGACCAGCCGGCTCAGGCCGAGCGCGGCCGAGTCTTCGGCACTGATCCGAACGAGGTAGCCCATTGAGGTTTGGACGGTGACGCTCGCACCGAGGGTTTGCGTTATGACAACCTGCTCGCCGGCCTGAAGCAGCATCGGCTGCCCGCCCGGGATTACCGTCGCCTGGCAGCTGTGTTCGAGTTCAACGATCTTGTATTGGCCTGAGTCCATCGGCTACTTCTCCGTTCCGACGACACGGCTGCCATCGGCGCGGTCGTCACCTTCCAGCGCGCTGCGCAACGCCTGCCAGGCCAGGGAGGCGCACTTGACCCGGGTCGGGTACTCCCATACGCCAGAGAGCACCGCGAGCTTGCCCACCTCGGCCAATGCCGCTTCCCCCTCGGATTCGCTGGTGAGCATGGTGTGCACGCGAGCGAACAGCGTCAGGGCTTCCTCCTCTGCCATACCCTTGACGGCCATGGTCATCAGCGAAGCGGATGCCTGGGAAATGGTGCATCCGCTCCCCGTGAAGGCAACGTCGGCGATGACGCCGTCGGTGAGTTGAATGGCGAGAGTTAACTGATCGCCGCATAGCGGGTTAACGGCCTCGATCGAGCACGTCGCGCGGTCGATTGTACGAAAATTCCGTGGCCGGCGGCCATGGTCGATGACCATTTCCTGGTAAAGACCCGCGATTCCCGCACTGAACGAAGCGATCCCTGGGCCGGCCGTCATGGAGCGACCACAGTGGCGTCACTCCCGAACCGGGTGGCGACCACGCGTTCCAACTGGGCGCGCAGTAGATCCAACTCAATCCGGTCCACCATTTCGTGTACAAACGCGTAGATGAGCAGGCCCCTGGCCGCTTCCAGCGGGATGGCACGCGTCTGAAGATAGAGCAGAGCCTCCTCATCCATTTGGCCCACCGCAGCACCGTGCGTGCACTTCACATCATCGGTATAGATTTCCAGCCGGGGCCTGGTGTCGACTTCGGCGCGGTCGGAGAGCAGTAAGTTCTTGTTCTTCTGGTTCGCATCGGTACCGTCAGCGCCATGACGAACCATAATGTGACCGTTGAACACACCGTGTGCCCGGCCGTCCAACACTCCCTTATACAGCTGGTGGCTGGTGCAGTCGGTCGCGGCGTGATCGACGAAGATCGTGTTGTCGTGGAGTTGATCGCCCTGGGGCAGGTAGACGCCGTCGAGGCTGACCTCGGCGCCGACGCCATCCAGTTGAACTCGCACCTCGTGCCGGGCGATGCTGGCGCCGAGCATGATGGAACGGGAAGAGAATCGGCTGCCCCGCCCTTGCCGCACGGACAGCAGCGCCACATGGAAAGCACTCGTCGGCTCGTTTTGCACCTTGTAGTGCTCAATGTGGGCGTCTTCGGCGAGGAGGAGTTCGGTGACGGCGTTGGTGCAATACACGTCGGAATCGATCCCGGCGTAGGTCTCGACGATCGTGGCACGAGAGTCAGAATCGGCGATTATCACCGAACGTGGACTGGATATCAGCGGGACTCCACCGGTGTCGGAGAAGTAGACCAGCTGAATCGGCTCGTCCACGATGGTGCCGCTGGGAAGATGAATGAATGCGCCATCCTCGGCCAGAGCGTCATTGAACGCTGCGAAGGCGTGACGCACTCCCGGTGCATGCGCAAAAAAGGGTTCGAGGCGATCAGGCCCGGCTGCCAGCACCGCGGCCAGGGTCGTGACGACTGCACCGGCCGGCACCCCGGTCACTCGCGAGAATTCGGACGAGAAATGGCCGTTGACGAAGACCAACCGTGGACCACCGAGATCGACCGCTGCCTCGTCGATCATTTCTGCCGTCACCCGGCTGCCGGATGCCACGGTGGCGGCATCGAACGGTACGGCGAGGATCGGGGCCAACCCGGTGTATTTCCAGTCCTCATCCTTGTGGGTCGGGAAGCCGTGCTCACCCACCCACTGGAGGGCGGCTACCCGCGCCTCGGCGAGCCAGGCGGGATCACGCGCGCCGAGCCGAGGTTCGAAGCCAGCGAGCACTCCGCTGGCCGCGCTCAGAACGGTCATCGCAATATCCCGGCCGTGCTCAATCGATCTGCGTCAGCTTCCTGCGTACCGGTGTAGCCATGCGCTTCGAGCTCGACGGCCAGGTCCTTGCCCCCGGAACGCACGATCCGGCCGGCGGTCATCACGTGCACCTGGTCGGGCACGATGTAGTCCAAAAGGCGCTGGTGGTGCGTGATGACGAGCATGCTGCGGCCTTCGCTCCGGAGTGCGTTCACCCCGCTGGCGACCACCCTCAGAGCGTCGATGTCCAAACCGGAGTCGGTCTCATCCAAAATCGCGAGTTTGGGTTCCAGGATCGCCATTTGCAGGATCTCGTTGCGTTTCTTTTCACCGCCGGAGAATCCTTCGTTGACCGAGCGATTCATGAAGGTCTGGTCCATCTCAACGAGCTTCATCTTCTCCTGAGCCAGCGCCAGAAAGTCCACCGGATCCAGTTCTTCTTCTCCACGCTGGCGGCGCAGGGAGTTCAAGGCGGTGCGCATGAAGTACATGTTTCCGACGCCGGGAATCTCAACCGGATGTTGGAAGGCCAGGAATACACCGGCGGCAGCGCGCTCTTCCGGTGACAAGGTCAGCAGGTCCTGACCCTCATACGTGACGCTGCCAGAGACCTGGTACCCCTCGCGGCCGATCAATACACTGGCCAAGGTGCTTTTTCCCGAACCGTTCGGGCCCATGATCGCGTGCACCTCACCCGGCTTCAGTTGCAGGTTCACCCCTCGCAATATTTCTTTGTCCTCGATACTGGCGTGCAGTTCTTCGATTTTCAGCATTAGCCAACGCTTCCTTCCAGGCTTACGGTTAACAGTTTTTGCGCCTCAACGGCGAATTCCATGGGCAGCATCTTGAAGACTTCACGGCAGAAACCGTTCACAATCATCGACACCGCCTCTTCTTCCGGGATACCCCTCTGCCGGCAGTACAGGAGTTGTTCCTCGCCGATTTTGGAGGTCGATGCCTCGTGCTCAACCTGCCCGGTCTGGTTCTTCACCTCGATGTATGGAAGCGTGTGGGCACCGCTGTCTTTGCCGATCAACAGCGAATCGCACTGGGTGAAGTTGCGGGCTCCGACGGCCGAATGTCGCATGTCCACCAGACCGCGGTAGGTGTTCTGCCCGTGACCGGCTGAAATAGCCTTCGAGATGATGGTGCTCTTGGTGTTCTTGCCGATGTGCACCATCTTGCTGCCGGTATCCGCTTGCTGACGTCTGGCCGTCAATGCCACCGAGTAGAACTCGCCGACCGAGTTGTCACCCTTAAGAACCACACCGGGGTACTTCCAGGTGATCGAGGAGCCGGTTTCCACCTGGGTCCAGGAAATCTTTGCGTTGCGGCCGGAAGCCATGCCCCGTTTGGTGACGAAGTTGTACACGCCGCCCTTGCCGTCGGCATCTCCGGGATACCAGTTCTGCACCGTCGAGTACTTGATCTGGGCATCGTCCAGTGCCACCAGCTCAACCACGGCGGCGTGCAGCTGGTTCGTATCACGAACAGGCGCCGTGCAGCCCTCGAGGTAGCTGACATAAGCGCCCTCTTCGGCAATGATCAGGGTTCGCTCGAACTGGCCGGTGTCGGCGGCGTTGATGCGGAAGTAGGTGGACAGCTCCATCGGGCAGCGCACGCCCTTAGGGATGTAACAGAACGAACCGTCGGTGAACACCGCCGCGTTCAGGCAGGCGAAGAAGTTGTCGTTGTACGGAACCACGGAGCCGAGGTACTGACGCACCAGATCCGGATGCTCCTGAACGGCTTCCGAGAAGGAGCAGAAGATCACTCCAACCTCGGCCAACTTGTCTTTGAACGTCGTCGCAACCGAGACCGAATCGACGATCGCGTCGACCGCCACGCCACTGAGACGCTCCTGCTCACCGAGCGAAATGCCGAGCTTGTCAAACATCTCCCGCAGCTCCGGGTCGACCTCGTCCATGCTCTCCACGCGTTTTTTCGGCTTGGGAGCGGCGTAGTAAATGATGTCCTGGTAGTCGACCGGCCCATAGGTGACGTGCTGCCAGGTCGGTGCCGTGAGCGTGGTCCAGTGCCGGTAGGCACGGAGCCGCCATTCCAACAGCCAATCCGGCTCATTTTTCTTGCTCGAAATCAGCCGGATGATGTCTTCGTTCAGCCCGCGGGGTGCGACGTCAGTTTCCAGATCGGTCACAAATCCATACTGATATTCCTGGTTCGCTAATTCGCGGACCTCGTCAGAGATACCAGTCGAGGTTGTGGGTGCACTCATTTCGTCTCCATGTCAGTTGTTGTTGGCTGCGAGCAGCCCGATCGTTTCGGTCAGCGACGCTGTGAGGGAAGTGCCGCGATCAGCGGGTGATCCTTGGCGTATGGGCCGACCTTGGCCGCTCCACCCGGGGAGCCGATGTCGTCGAAGAACTCAACGTTGGCCTTGTAGTAGTCGGCCCACTGCTCCGGCACGTCATCTTCGTAGAAGATCGCCTCGACCGGGCAGACTGGCTCACAGGCTCCGCAGTCGATGCACTCATCGGGGTGGATGTAGAGCGCCCGGTCACCCTCATAAATGCAATCGACCGGGCATTCATCAATACACGCCCTGTCCTTGACGTCCACGCAGGGCAAGGCGATGACGTAGGTCACAGTGTCTCCACCCCGAACACCACGGGGACCTGGTCGAGAGCGTTGAGCAACACGGTGATCTCGGCCGCCGTGTTGTAGGCCGCGAAGGTCACTCGCGTGGTCGCGGCCACGTCCAGACGCTGGTGCAATGGCCAGGCGCAGTGGTGGCCGACTCGCACCGCGACTCCGGCATCGTCGAGGATTTGGCCAACGTCGTGCGCGTGCACGCCGTCGACCACGAAAGACACCACACCGGTACGGTCCGCACCATCGGCCGGTCCGATGACACGGATCCACGGGCGTTGGGCCAGGCCGGCCAGCAGGACTTCGGTGAGGGCCTGCTCATGGGCGCTCACCCGCGGCATCCCCAACCGGGTCAGGTAATCACAGGCCGCAGCCAGGCCGACGGCCTGCGCGGCCACCGGGACACCCGCCTCGAAACGTTGCGGCGGTGCGGCGTAGGTTGAGCCCTCCATGTGCACGGTGTGGATCATCGAGCCTCCGGTGAGAAAGGGGGGCATGGCTTCCAGGAGGCCAGAGCGGCCCCAGAGCACGCCGACCCCGAGGGGGCCGAACATCTTGTGGCCACTGAAGGCCAGAAAGTCGACGTCGAGATCGACGACGTCGATCCCCAGGTGCGGCACCGACTGGCTGGCGTCGAGCACGGTCAGAGCCCCGACCTTCCGGGCCCGAGCCACAATGGCCGAAACCGGATTGATGGTACCCAAAACATTGGACACATGCGTGAAGGCGACCACCTTGGTACGGTCGGTGATGACCGTCTCCAGGTCGTTCAGGTTTAAGCGACCGTCATCGGTGACACCGATCCACCGCAGGGTAGCGCCGCTGCGCCGGGCAAGTTCCTGCCAGGGAATGAGATTGGCATGATGCTCCATCTCGGTGATCACGATCTCGTCGCCCACGCCGAGCTTGAAGCGCGCCGCAACATCCGCTTCGACGCCGCCCATGGCCCCGGTAGCGGCCGCGTTGCTGAACGAATACGCCACGAGATTTAGGGCTTCGGTGGCGTTCTTGGTGAACACCACCTCCTTAGTTTGTGCGCCGATGAACCGTGCAACGGTCGCGCGCGCCGATTCAAATGCTTCGGTGGCTTCCTCGGCCAGCTGATGAGCACCACGGTGAACCGCGGAGTTGTGCTGCTCATAGAAGGTGCGTTCGGCATCGAGTACCTGGCGCGGTTTGTGTGACGTGGCCCCGGAGTCGAGGTACACCAATGGTTTTCCGCCGCGCACGAGACGCGAGAGAATCGGGAAGTCGCTACGGATGGCGGCCGACTCCTCGATACTGAATGCCGCGTTCGCGCCGACGTCAGAACTGATGGCCTCGGAGCCGGTGATCGGACGCACTCCCGTGATTAGTCCTGCACTGGTACTCATGCATTTGTCCCATCGTTGCGATTGTTCGTGTCGGAGGTGGTCGTCGTGGCCAGAGCGTCAAGGGGGATGAACGTCGCGCAGCTGTGCGCGCCCCCCGCCAGAGTCGTGCGTCGTTGAACCGGAACTCCGAGCAGCCGAGAGAATGCCTCGGTCTCGGCGTCGCAGAACTCCGGAAACTCGGCCGCGACATGCAGAACAGGGCAGTGCCCCTGACACAGCTGCACACCATTCGCTGGCAGGTCAGCTCCGACCGGCCGGATCGACGCCGCGAAACCTTCGTCGTTCAGTACCGACGCCAGTGCCTCTGCACGGGCGCGGACATCTCCGCCGGTCGAGGGCAGTTGTGCGGCATACCCCCGCTCGAGTCGTGCGCTGCGTTCACGGGCAAACTCGCCAACGGCATCCGCTCCGGCGCGTTCGGCGAGAAAGCGTAACGCCGAGGTCGCCACATCAACGTAGTCAGCCCCCAGACCGGCATGACCGGACACGGAGAGGACATAGGCGCGGGCCGGCCGGCCGCGGCCACCTGATGTAGCGGGCACGTGTTCTTCGACGGCCCCTTCCTCGGCCAGCTGGTCGAGGTGACGGCGCACGGCAGCGGGCGTAAGTCCCAAGCGCGCGGCCAGATCGGCTGCGGACAGTGGGCCATCCTCCGCGAGCATCTGCCGCACGCGGTCCCAGGTGCGTTCCTCCAGACCATTCGCTCCAGGGTGCGACCCTTCTGTGCCCGCGCTTCCGCGGCGGTGAGCTATTAACATGACATAAGCATGTCCTAATTCAGCTCGGCTGGCAAGTCAACGCGCCGGTCCACTGTCTGGCAGCAACTAGAGTCGAGCAGGCGGTTGGGTCATTACCCTCGAATCAAAGGAGAACGCGTGCTTTTTCGCCAACTGGAATATTTTGTCGCTGTCGCACGGGAACGACACTTCGCGCACGCCGCTGCGGCCTGTCACGTTTCCCAGCCCGCCCTTTCCGCGGGAATCAGCAAGCTGGAGCAGGAGCTCAATGTCTCACTGATCAACCGTGGTCATGCTTTTGAGGGGTTGACCCCGGAGGGCGAACTGTTGGTGATGTGGGCCAAACGGATTGTGGCGGAGCGTGACGCGCTCAAGGCGGAGGTTCACGCTCTCAAATCCGGCGTGACCGGTGTACTGCGTCTTGGCGTCGTGCCCAGCGCATCGACAACGGTCGCGCTACCGGTTGCGGCGTTCTGTGCCGCGCATCCGCTGGTCAAGGTACAGATCAAGTCGGGCCTGTCGTCAACCGAAATCGCACACCGATTGCATGACTTCGAGTTGGATGCTGGCGTGACGTACGTCGACGCTAGCGACGACCCGGGGCTCGATGTCGTGCCCCTCTACGAGGAGCGCTACGTGCTGATTGCCTCTGAAATGCTCATACCGGACATTTCCACCTCCATGTCGTGGGTGCAGGCATCCCGATTACCACTTGCCGTGTTAACGACGAAAATGCGCAGTAGACAAGTGATCGACGCAGCGTTCGAACGGAACCATGTGCAGCTGGTGCCTCAGGTAGAGACGGACTCGATCGCGTCCCTCCACGCCCATATGAGGACAGGCCGGTGGGCCAGCATTGTCCCGCACACCTGGGTGCAAACCATCACCCCTCCGGCGCGGACACGGATCGTACCGCTGGTCGATCCCGTCGCAACGGCTCGCGTTGTCGTGGCGATCAGTGCGGCCTCGCCCGGTTCGGTTATTGCCCGTGCCTTCGCGGCAGTCGCCGCCAAACTCTCGCTCGGCGAATTGTTCGACCAGAGGCTGGGCGAGCTCTTCAACCAGGAGCTTTCAGCTGGCTTTTCCGCTACGACCGCGCCGACGGCGCCGACGCTTCGATAGCCGCCAGTTATCGGCCGGTCGATTTCTGGTCTTGGACAGGCCAGCAAAGTGAGGCAGACACTGGGTACAGCGCATCAGCCGGGCGGGCACCTGCCAAACCGGCGTCACAGAAAGAGTCCACATGGCCAAGATTCTTCTCGTCCTCTACCCAGATTCCGTCACCGGGTACCCGCCGCAGTACGCACGCGACAGCATCCCTGTACTTGATGGCTACCCAGATGGTCAGACACTGCCGAGCCCTTCCGCCATCGACTTCACCCCCGGTGCACTCCTGGGAGCGGTTTCCGGCGAACTCGGTCTGCGCAGGTTCCTGGAAGCTGCCGGACACGAATTGGCGGTCACCTCGGACAAGGACGGTCCGAATTCGGTATTCGAACGCGAGCTCGTGAGCGCTGACATCGTGATTTCCCAACCATTCTGGCCCGCCTATTTGACCGCAGAAAGGATCGCGAAGGCGCCAAAATTGAAGCTCGCGATCACGGCCGGCATCGGTTCGGATCACGTTGATCTCGACGCAGCAATCAGCCACGGTATCACCGTGGTCGAGGAGACCTATAGCAACAGCATCAGTGTCGCCGAGCACGCTGTCATGCAAGTCCTCGCTCTCGTTCGCAACTACCTTCCCTCGCACGAGTGGGTCGTCAATGGTGGCTGGAACATAGCCGACAGCGTCGAGCGCGCCTATGACCTCGAAGGAATGAACGTCGGTGTCATCGCGGCCGGCCGCATCGGTCGTGCCGTTCTGCGCCGACTCGCACCCTTTGATGTTCGCCTGCACTACACCGACAAGAACAGGCTGTCCCCCGAAATCGAGCGCGAACTTGGGCTGACCTTCCACCCGGATGCGGCCTCGCTCGTGAGGGCCGTCGACGTTGTATCGATCCATGCACCGCTGCATCCGGAGACGTATCACCTCTTCGACGATGCCCTGATCTCGTCAATGAAACGAGGCTCCTACATCGTGAACACGGCCCGAGCCGAGATCACCGACCGTGACACGATCGTTCGCGCGTTGGAGTCCGGGCAACTCGCTGGATATGCCGGCGACGTCTGGTATCCGCAGCCGCCAGCGGCCGACCACCCCTGGCGCACGATGCCGCACAACGGCATGACCCCCCACGTGTCCGGGTCGACTCTGTCCGCTCAGGCTCGCTACGCCGCAGGTACCCGGGAGATTCTCGAAGACTGGTTCGCCGATCGACCTATTCGGGAGGAATATCTCATCGTCAACGGCGGTCAACTTGCTGGCGTTGGTGCTGCCTCCTACACGGCCGGCGGTGAGTCGAGCCCCGGCAGTGGCGGTAAGTAAGACAGCGAGAGCACCGATGTAGTCCTGGGGAAGGCCGCGGTGACTGCCCTGTCGCTGGCGGCCTTCTTACGTCCGCAGCATCACGCCGCGCCACGTCACCCAGCCGCACCAGGCAGCCCCGGCTGCCCCAACGTCGCAACGTCGCAACGTCGCAACGTCGCAACGTCGCAACTATAACAAGGAAGTTATCAATGAGCTGGCTCGATCGAGAACGTACCATTGCTCGTCCTGGATTCAACCGGTGGTTGATCCCGCCAGCGGCCCTCGCTGTGCACCTATGCATTGGCCAGGTGTATGCATCCAGCGTATACAAGACCGCTTTAGTGGAGCATTTTGACGCCAGCCTGACCCAAATCGGCGTGATTTTCTCCATCGCCATAGTTATGCTCGGACTGTCGGCCGCCTTCATGGGCACCTGGGTCGACACGAACGGTCCGCGCAAGGCAATGTTCGTGGCGGCATTGTTCTGGTCTGGCGGGTTCATGATCGGATCTGTGGGCATTTTCAGCCACCAATTGTGGCTCGTGTACCTCGGTTACGGCTTTATCGGGGGGATTGGCCTCGGCAAAGTCATATGGTCGTAGCAACGCTCTAGTGATTGGAGCGTTTTATGGTCAAGTTGTTTCCGCCGAATACTCGCACTGAGTT